>JAVHQA010000057.1:3081-5699 GCA_036170875.1 Nitrospirales bacterium | reverse complement strand
GCGCTGGTCCATCTCTCGGGGCACAAGCGGGGCGAGACGCAGTATTTCGACCGTCCCTGGCTGTCCCTGGGCAGCGATCCCGTCAACGATGTCGTCTTTTCGCCGGACGGCAGCCACCCCGTGTCCCCCGCTCACGCCGAGTTCTTCCAGACCGACTGCGACATGCGCCTGCGCAACCGCGATCCGGCCGTGGGCGTGCTGCTGAACGGCGTGCAGGCCGAGGAGGCGATTCTTGCCGACAAGGACATCATCCAGTTCGGCCCCCAAGGCCCCAAGCTGCGGTTTCGCATGCGTCCCGATGAGTACGCCGCCTGCAAGCTGACGCGGGAGATTATCGAGGACGCCCGGGCCGTCTCGGCCGAGGCGCAGGGAGAAGGACGGGGCCCCCTCGGCTCCTTCGTGGGCCAGCTCGCGTACGACCTCCGGCGCCACGCCTCCCGATCCACACAGGTCGTCGTGGTCGGCCTGCTGGTGCTCATATTGAGCGTCGTCGCCGGCGCGATCTATTCGGGCTACACGACGAGGAAGGTCTTCGAGCGGCAGATGACCACACTGACTCAGGAGATCGAGTCTTCCCGCCTGACGCAGGCCGATCTGGAACGGCGCATTGCGGAAGCGCGGGCGAAGGCTGCCGAGGCGCTGGCCGCGCGGCAGGCCGAGAACGATCGTCTGGTCGCACTGCTTGAGGATCAGCACCGGCGTGGGGCCTCCCCGGAAGAGCTGCGTGTGCTCACCAGCAAGCTCAAGGCGCTGGAGCGGGAGATGACCAGCGCAGAGGAATTGATCAAGCGCTATGGCCGGTCGGTCTGCTTTCTCTACATTGCGTATGGATACGTTCAGAAGGGCGAGCCCGGGGCCGTGCCGTCCACTCTCATGGAGTACATGGGCACAGGGTTTCTGGTTGATGACCGTGGCCACATCGTGACGAACCGTCACATCACTGAGCCCTGGTCCCTTGATCCCTCGTTCCCCGGGCTGGCAAAAACCGGCATGGAAACGAAGCTGGTCTCGCTCCTTGCCTATTTCCCCGGCAGGCGGGAGCCCTCCACTGTATCGCTCGTCCGCTTATCGGGTGTTGCCGATGTTGCGCTGGGGCTTCTCTCACCGGTTCCGCAGGGTATCCCGCCGATTCCGATCAAGGCGCCGGGACCGAAGGGAAAAGTCGGAGAAGGGGTCGTGCTGCTCGGGTACCCGGCGGGGGTGGAGGGCATTCTGGCCAGAATGGATGATGACACGGCGACCACGCTGGTGAAGCAACATCGGGGCGACCTGCGAGCGTTGGTGCAGGATATCGCCGATCGCGGGGCGGTCCGTCCGCTGGCCACGCAGGGCCACATCGGGGATATCGTCGCCAATCGCATGGTCTACGATGCCCAGACCACCGGCGGCGGGAGCGGGAGCCCGGTGTTCAACAGTCGGGGCGAAGTCATCGCCGTCAACGCCGCCACGATGACGCGGTTCGGCGGCGCCAGCTTCGGCGTGCCCATCGGGTTGGCGAGCGCGTTGCTGGCATCGGTGCCGTGATGACGGTGATACAACAAAACCAAACCCGATTCCTCCCCTTTGTAAGGGGAGGTGAGGAGGGGTAGAGCCGCCCTTGCTTCTACCTCCCCTAGCCCCTCCTTACAAAGGAGGGGAGAAACGAGATGAGAGACCATGCGCGCACTGGTCAAAACAAAGCCCGCTCCCGGCTTGGAGTTGCTGGATGTTCCCAAGCCTGAGGCCGGGTCCGGCCAGGTGATTGTGCGCGTCATAGCCACGTCGCTGTGCGGAACCGACAACCATATCTACCGATGGGACGAGTGGGCGCAGGGCCGCATTCACCCGCCCCGCATCATCGGCCATGAGCTGTGCGGTGAAGTGGTGGAAGTCGGGCCGAACGTCACGATGGTCGCCGTCGGCGACTATGTCGCGGCCGAGTCGCACATCACCTGCGGCGTGTGCTTCCAGTGCCGGACCGGCAACGCGCACGTCTGCAAGGACTACCGCATCCTGGGCATCGACGTGGACGGCTCGTACGCCGAATTTGTGCGGCTCCCTGAGCGCGTGCTCTGGAAGACCTCGCGCGAGATTCCCCCTGAATTGGCCTGCCTGCAGGAGCCGCTGGGCAACTCCGTCCACGCGGCGCTGGTCGAGGACATTACCGGCCAGTCGGTGCTGATCACGGGCTGCGGCCCGACCGGGCTCTTTGCGGCGGCCGTGGCCCGCACCGCCGGCGCCGGCCTGATCATCGCCTCGGACGTCAGCGACTACCGGCTTGATCTCGCCAGGAAGCTGGGCGTGGACCACGCGATCAATCCGAACACCGACGACACCGATCTGATCAAGAGGGCGACGAACGGGGAGGGCGTGGACGTGGCGCTGGAAATGTCCGGGAGCCCCACGGCGATCCATAAGTGCTTTCGCTCCGTCAAGAACGGCGGACGCGTGACGCTCTTCGGCATTCCGGAGGCGCAGGTCTGCTTCGACATGACGAACGAGATCATCTTCAAGGGGATCCGGGTTTACGGCGTGACCGGACGGCGGCTCTTCCAGACCTGGTATCGTCTCGCCGGGCTGTTCAAGGCGGGCCTCGACATCCGGCCCGTCGTCACGCATACGCTGCCCCTGGACAAATT
>JAVHQA010000057.1:0-2981 GCA_036170875.1 Nitrospirales bacterium | reverse complement strand
TACGACAAGGTCAAGGCTCTCATTGAGCAGCAGCTTGCGGACATCCGCGGGGCGGGTCTGTACAAGGCCGAGCGTGTTCTGCTGGGCCCGCAGGGCGGCAGCATCCGGGTCGCGCAGGGCACGGTCATCAACCTCTGCGCCAACAATTATCTGGGTCTGGCCAATCATCCCGCGATCGTGGAAGCGGCGGCAGGCGCTGTCCGGATGCACGGGTACGGCATGGCGTCGGTGCGCTTCATCTGCGGGACGCAGGACCTCCACAAAGAGCTTGAGCGGGCGATCACCGCGTTCCTCGGTACCGGCGATACCATTCTGTACAGTTCCTGCTTCGACGCGAATACCGGCCTCTTCGAGGCGCTGTTGGGAGAGGACGACGCGATACTCAGCGACGCCCTAAACCACGCGAGCGTGATCGACGGCATCAGGCTCTGCAAGGCCCAGCGGTACCGGTACGCGCACGGGGACATGGCCGATCTGGAGAAGGGGCTTCGGGAGACGGCCGGGCGGCGCATCCGTCTGATCGCGACGGACGGGGTCTTTTCGATGGACGGGGACTTCGCCCGCCTGGATGCGATCGTCGGGCTGGCCGAACGTTACGGGGCGCTGGTGATGGTGGACGACAGCCACGCGACCGGCTTTATCGGCCGGACCGGACGGGGGACGCCGGAGTTGTTCGGCGTGGCCGGCAAGGTGGACCTGATCACGAGCACGCTGGGCAAGGCGATCGGCGGTGGCACGGGCGGCTTTACGTCCGGACGGCGCGAGCTGGTTGAACTGTTGCGCCAGCGGTCACGCCCCTACCTGTTCTCAAATGCCGTTCCGCCCATGATCTGCGCGGCGGGCCTGAAGGCCCTGGAGCTGATCCAACAGGGTGATGAGTTGCGGGTTCGCCTGCAGGAGAACGCGGTGTTTCTTCGGCAGGCGCTGGAGCAGCGCGGGTTCACAGTCAAGCCCGGCACGCATCCGATCATGCCGGTGATGCTCGGCGAGGCGGCTCTGGCTGCGCGGATGGCGGATCGTCTGCTCGAAGAAGGCGTATATGTGATCGGCTTCAGTCATCCCGTCGTGCCCCAAGGCGAGGCCCGCATCCGTGTTCAGGTCTCGGCGGCCCACACCAGGGAACAACTGACTCAGGCCGCCGCAGCGTTCGAAAAAGTGGGACGGGAAGTAGGAGTAATCTAAATGGCGCAGGACTTCGCACAGACGATCAAGGACGGCTATACATTTTCCGGCGCGATGCTGGACGTCGGCCGTCCTGTTCGTAACGGCAAGGTGTTTCCCGATGCGCCGGTCGGTCTGCCCATGGCCATGATGAACCGGCACGGGCTGATCGCGGGCGCGACCGGGACGGGCAAGACAAAAACCCTCCAGTTGCTCGCCGGCGCGCTCTCCGAGGCCGGCGTGCCGGTGTTTCTCGCCGACCTCAAGGGCGATCTCTCCGGCCTGGCAAAGCCGGGCGTGGCAAGCGACAAGATCCAGGCCCGCTGCAAGGACCTCCAGGTGCCGTTCTCGCCCAAGGGGCACCCGGTCGAGTTCCTGAGCCTGACGGGCAAACAGGGGGCGCAGGTGCGCGCGACGGTGTCCTCGTTCGGCCCGCTGCTGCTCGCCAAGGTGCTGGACCTCAATGACACCCAGCAGGGCGTCCTCACGCTGCTGTTCAAGTTCTGCGACGACCAGCACCTGCCGATCCTGGACCTGTCGGACCTCAAGGCGGTCGTGGCCTATCTGCAGGGGCTTGACTTGAAGCAGTTGGCGGGCTACGGCGGCATGTCCAAGTCGGCGCTGGGAGTGCTCAACCGCAAGCTCGTCGAGCTGGAACAGCAGGGCGCCGGCCTGTTCCTCGGCGAGCCGGAGTTCGACATCAAGGACCTGTTGCGGACGACGCCCGGCGGGAAGGGCGTGATCAACATCCTGTCGCTGACCGACATCCAGGACCGGCCGGCGCTCTTTTCCACGTTCATGATGTGGCTGCTCGGCGAGCTGTTCCACCAACTGCCCGAGCGGGGCGACGTGGACAAGCCGGTGCTGGTGTTTTTCTTTGACGAGGCGCACCTGCTGTTCGACGAGGCCTCGAAAGCATTGCTCAACCAGATCGAGCAGGTGGTGAAGCTGATCCGGTCGAAGGGCGTGGGGGTGTATTTCGTGACGCAGACGCCGAAGGACATTCCCGCTGACGTGCTGGCCCAGCTCGGCAACCGCTTCCAGCATGCGCTGCGGGCCTTCACGCCCGATGACGCGAAGGCGCTTAAGGCGACGGCCGGCACGTTTCCCAGGACGCCGTTCTACGACATCGAGAAGGAGCTGACCTCGCTTGGCATCGGGGAAGCGCTGGTGACGGTGCTCGACCCGCAGGGGCGTCCCACGCCTGTGGTCGCGACGCGGCTGGTCCCGCCCGACTCGCTCATGGGCGCGTTGGACGACAAGGACTTGCAGGCGGCAATCAAATCCGGCGCGCTCCAGTCGAAGTACGCCCAGGCCATTGATCGTGAGTCCGCGCGAGAGATGCTGCAGAAGAAGATGGCGGTGCCGGTCGAGAGCGCGGGGACAGTGAAATCTGTCCCCGGTGGCGATACGCGTGCCCGCCGTGGCAAGCCGGAACCGTCCATCGCCGAGGAAATCCTGAAATCCCCCCTCACCCGCCAGATCGGGAGAGAAGTCGTGCGGGGCTTGTTCGGATTACTGAAGAAGAATTTGAGGTAACGATGGGATTGCTGATCCGGCTGGTTGCGAACGCGCTGGCGATTCTGGTTGCGGCCTATATCGTGCCCGGGATCGAAGTCGCCGGGGGGCTGTCGCTGCTCGCGGCGGCGCTTGTGCTGGGGCTCGTCAATGCGGTCGTCCGGCCGATCCTGTTGTTCCTGACGCTCCCCTTTACGCTGGTGACGCTCGGTCTCTTCATCTTCCTGCTCAACGCCTTCTGCTTGTGGCTGACCTCCTGGCTGGTCGCGGGGTTTGAGGTCCACGGCTTCTGGGCGGCGGTG
>JAVHQA010000056.1:0-1023 GCA_036170875.1 Nitrospirales bacterium | reverse complement strand
AGCCGCTTGTCCGGCGTCATAAAGATGTGGGCCGGCCCTTTGCCGACCTCCCAGCGCGCGATGATGCGGAGTTTGTCGGGGTCCATCTTGACGGCCTGGTTGGCGGGGCCGTCCGTCAGATAGAGCATCCCATCAGGGCCGAGGTGGATGTTGTGCGGGGCGCGGAGTCCCCGGATGGAGGGGCGCTTCTTGCCGCTGTCCACGTCGATGACCGAGATGGTGCCGTCGCTTTCGTTGGCGGTGTAGACCCAGCTGGCGGCGAAGACGCTCTGGGCAAGGGGGAAGACGGTGAGAAAGAGTGTGAGGAGGACGGCCGAAACGGCCATCACATAAAATTCATGAACTTGGTCTTGGCCTCGTCCATGAGTGCTTCAGTGACCTGGGTCGCGCCCCGCTCCTGGGCGATCCGCTCGACTTCCTTCCGCGCCATGGGCCGGATGAAGTCGGGGATGTTCTCCAGGCGCTTTTCGGCGGCGGGCGACCACGGAATCCCCTCGGTCGTGTTCTTCGAATCGTCCATCACCTGCAACGTGATCTTCTTGAAGCCCTGCTTGCGGGCATACGCCTCGATGCCGCCCTTGATCATCGGGCGGATGAACGACGGCGTCTTCTCGAGCCGCTCCAGCGCGTCCGGCGTCCAATCGAACTCGGCCGTCGCGCCGCCTTTGGCGTCCGTGGCAGAACCGAGACCCATTTGGGCCACCACCGCCGAGAACGGGCAGCCGCCGGTCTTCTTTTCGCCTTCGGCGGGCGCGGCGGTCGCGGCCGCCGGTGTCTCACTGTAGTGCTCCTTCAAATAGTTGGACATCTCGGCCTGGCTCTCGCCTTCTCCGCGAAGCCCGCCGCGCGTCATCTCGAACGGCTGGGCGGCGACGGTCCGACCTCCGAGCTGCACGCCCAGCGAGCTGACCATCTGCGTCTCGCCGGGATTGGTCACCATCGTGAATCGCGCCCCGCATGACGGGCACCCGAAGAACACGCCGAGCGACCCTTCGGCCGGCTTCTCGACCTTCTCGAAGTTCA
>JAVHQA010000055.1:0-1026 GCA_036170875.1 Nitrospirales bacterium | reverse complement strand
ATGGCGAAAATCCGTGTCCTGCAGGCCTGCAATCAACTGGGGATCGGGGGAACGGAGAAGACCATCCAGGTCTTCAGCAAGTACCTCGACCGGTCCCGGTTCGAGGTGTTCGCCTGCGGCTTGCGGGCGGGCGGGCCGCGGGCCGACGAGCTCGCGAAGCTCGGGGTAACCGTGATCGTCAAGCCGCCGGACCTCGATGCCCTGATCCGGGACCTTCAGATCGACATCTACCATGTGTACCGCGCCGGCGATTACGAACCGGGAACGCTCCCCCGCAAGCGCGACGGGCGGCCGAAGATCGTCGAGACGAACGTCTTCGACGCCATCGATCCCGCAGAGAACAGCCTGATCGACGCGCACGTGTTCTTCTCGGAATGGTGCCGCCAGGACTATCTGAGCAAGTACTGCCGGTTTCCCGGCCAGCGCTATGACGTGCTCTATGGGCCGATCGACTTCGAGGAGTTCCGCCCCGCGCGCCGTGAGTTCGTCTGGACGATCGGGCGGTGCAGCCGGGCGGACGATCAGAAGTGGCATCGCGCCTGTGTGGACATGCTGCCCAAGGTCTGGAAGAAGGTGCCGCAGATGCGGTGCCGGTTCCGCGGGGCGACGGAGAAGGTCAAAGCCCGCCTGCGGGAACTGGGGATTGAGGACCGCGTGGAGCTGTCTGAGCCGACGGTCGGCGTGGCGGACTTCTACGCCGGGCTGGACGTCTACACGCACGGGGCCCGCGTCGGGGAGGGGTACGGCGTGGTGATCGCTGAGGCGATGGCCAGCCGCCTGCCGGTGGTCACCATCGCGACGCCGCAACGCAAGAAGTGCAACGCCCAGGCCGAAGTGGTGGAGCACAACGTGACCGGCTTCGTCGTCCGGTACGCCTGGCAGTACGCCGATGCCGTGATCGAGCTGCTGGAGAACCGCGAACTCCGTGAGCGATTCGCCGAGGCGGGCTATGAAAAGGCCCGCGAGCAGTTCGAGGCCTCGCGACTCACGCGCAAGCTTGAAGCGCTTTATACGGATTTGATGGAT
>JAVHQA010000054.1:0-1029 GCA_036170875.1 Nitrospirales bacterium | reverse complement strand
CTGACCAATGCCGCCGGTGACACGGTGGGGTCGGGTGTGAGCTCGCCGCAGACCCTTCAATTCAATACCATGGGCATGCGGGTCAATACCGGCAATGCCAACAACCTGTGTATTTCAACCACGGGCGCTTCCACAGCATGCAGCAGTTCGACTGCCCAGGCGCTCAATTTCAGGAATTCCCAGGGCCTCAACTATCGGATCGTGGTCCTGCCGACCGGGAAAATCTCCTGGTGCTATTCAAACACGTGCGCAGGGTAGGAACGGGAGCAGCCATGGCGCAATCGGGTGAGAGAGGACCGGGTGTGGGACGAGGGGAGAAGGGCTTTACCCTGATCGAATTGATGTTTGCCAGCGTCTATCTCTCAGTCGGCCTGCTGGCGATTGCCGCCATGGAAGATATTGCCGTCGGGCGGTCCGTCGACGCCAAGCGGCTGACCGTGGCGACCAATCTGGCCACGGAAATGCTGGAGCGGGTCCGGTTCAATGCGCCGGCCAATGCCACGCTCTCCGGCGCCAACTATCCGTACAACGGCATTCAGGCTTGCAGCAATCTGGCCACCTGCACCGAGGCGGCCGGGAATTCGACGGCCAACGCAACGGCGAGTGGAGATTACGACCAGTGGCGGGCTCGTCTGAAGGCGACGGATTCCTCCGGCCAGCTCATGCTTCCCGGAGCGGTCGCGACCGTCACCTCAGCGGCCACCGGCACGTCGGCCCTGGGGCAGGTGCTGGTGACGGTCTCGGTGTCGTGGACGTCTGGCCTCCGCACGCCGACCATCACCTTGCGCACCGTCGTGGCGCCGCTATGATGAACGTGGCTCGCAGAAATCAAAAGGGGACGTCCATGTCTGGGGCTCCGGATCGCGGGTTCACCCTGATTGAGTTGATGATTTCCCTGGCAATCTTCGCGGTGGTCTCGATGGCCGCCTTCAGCGTGCTGAGCGCCAGCCAGAAGACTGCCACCATGAACGACCAGACCGTGCAAATCCAGCGGAACGTCCGTCTGGCCATGGACCTGATCGCGCGCGA
>JAVHQA010000053.1:0-1037 GCA_036170875.1 Nitrospirales bacterium | reverse complement strand
CTCTGCCAGGTCTGTACCTCACCCTAACCCTCTCCCTCTCAGGGGAGAGGGGATCAGAAATAGCTAACGCTTGCGCTTGGATTTGGTTTTGGGTTTTGAAGCGGCTTTAGGGTTGCGGCTGGGAGCGGGTTTGGTCGCGGCCTTGGTTTCCAGGGCCTTCAGGCGCTCTTCCATCTCGCGGAGCTGCTGGCGGAGTTCGGGGAGCTTGGCGACGATGGCCATGGATTTGAGCCATTCCAGGCGGGGCTGGGCAGGGAAGCCCGCGACGACTTCCTTGGCCGGGACGTCACGGTTCAGCCCGGACCGTGCCGCGATCATCGCGAGGTCGCCGATCGTGACGTGGTCGGAGATGCCGGCCTGCCCGCCGACGATCACGTGATGCCCCGTCTTGCTGCTCCCGGCGATCCCGACCTGCGAGACCAGGATGTTGTGCTCGCCGATCTCGACGTTGTGGGCGATTTGCACCAGGTTATCCACCTTCGTGCCTTTGCGGATGATCGTCCGGCCGAACGTGGCGCGGTCCACCGTCACGTTGGCGCCGAGCTCGACGTCGTCTTCGATCACGACCGTCCCGACCTGCGGAATCTTGTGGTGCCGCCCGCCTTCCTGCACGTAGCCGAAACCGTCGCTCCCGACGACCGTTCCTGAGTGGATGATCACCCGGTTGCCGATGGTGACGCCTTCGCGGATCGTCACGCCGGGGTGAATCACGCAGTCCTCCCCGATGATGCTGCCCTCGCCGATGAAGACGTTGGGGTAGAGCGTGGTGTGGTGCCCGATGGACACCCGGTCGCACAGCGTCACGAACGGCCACACGGACACGCCGTTGCCGATGGTCACGTCGTGGCCGCGGTGGATCGGATGCAGCAGGCCCAGGGCCCGGCGCTTCGGGGCAAAGAATTCCTCCACGACCTGCGCCATGGCCAGGGCCGGATGGGCGACGACGATCTGTGCGCAGGCGAGGAGATCGATGGGGCGCGGCACCAGCAGGGCGGCGGCGCGGGTGGACAGCCCGTTCTTCACGGCGGCCGGGTCTG
>JAVHQA010000052.1:0-1042 GCA_036170875.1 Nitrospirales bacterium | reverse complement strand
CCCGTTTGAGAATGCCAGCCGGTCCCCGACATTCCGCATCTGGCGCGGCAGAAAGCTGTCCTGCGCCAGCAGGCAGGCCAGCCGCGGGAACCCGTTGTAGCTCGTGTTCGCCGCAAGAATCAGGATCAGCATGGTCACGACCTGCATGAAATAGTACAGGACGCCCCCGCCGAGCGAGATTCGTGCGATCTGGGAGATCAACGTCTCTTCTTCGCGCGGCACGAGCCCATAGGTATAGGCGAGGAAGGTGATCCCCAGAAACAGTCCACCCAACATACAGGCCATCCAAATCATGGTGGTCGCGGCATTCCTGGACGCCGGGTCCCGAAAGGTCGGCACGCCGTTCGAGATCGCCTCCACGCCGGTCAAGGCGGTACAGCCGGAGGAGAATGCGCGGAGCAGCAGGAAGAGGGTGAGCCCTTCCACGGCCGGAACGGACGGGAGCGGGTGTGCCTCCGCGGCGCCGAAGAGCGTGCGCCCCAGGCCGACGACGATGACCAGCCCCAGTCCGCCGACGAACAGATAGGTCGGCAAGGCGAAGATCTTGCCCGATTCGCGGACGCCCCGCAGATTGCCCAAGGTTAAGATGACGATCGCCAGCAGGCCCAGGCCCACGCGATGCTCATGCAGCTCCGGCACCGCGGACGTGATCGCGGCGATGCCGGCCGCAACGCTCACGGCCACCGTCAGGACGTAGTCGATCAGCAGCGCCGCGGCGGCAACCAGCCCCGGCGCTTCCCCGAGGTTTGACTTCGCCACGATAAAAGCCCCGCCTCCCGAAGGGTAGGCGTAAATCGTCTGGCGATAGGACGCGGCGAGAATCGCCACCATCACGACGATCACGAGGCTGATCCCGATGGAGTAGTGCAGGGCGGCCGTGCCGGCCAGGACCAGGACGAGCAGGATTTCCTCGGTGGCGTAGGCGACCGAGGACAGGGGGTCCGAGGAAAAGATCGCCAACGCGACGGGGTTCGACAGCCGTTCCCGGGAAGCCTGGGCAGTCGCGAGGGGACGTCCAAGCAGCCAGCGCTTAAACCACATG
>JAVHQA010000051.1:0-5039 GCA_036170875.1 Nitrospirales bacterium | reverse complement strand
ATGGGAGAGCTGCACCTCGAAATCCTCGTCGACCGTATGAAGCGGGAATTCAAGGTGGAGGCCAATACCGGCGCGCCGGAGGTGTCCTACCGTGAAGCCATCACCGCCGAGGCGGAAGGGGTGGGTAAGCACATCAAGCAGTCCGGCGGTCGCGGACAATACGGGCATGCCGAGATGACGGTCAAGCCGGGCGCGCCGGGAACCGGGCTGGTCTTTGAGAACGATATTCGAGGCGGCGCCATTCCGAAGGAATTCATTACCCCGATCAAAAAAGGCGTGGAAGAAGGCATGGCCGTGGGGCCCCTGGCCGGATTCCCCCTACTGGACGTGGAGGTGCATCTCGTGGACGGGTCCTATCACGATGTGGACTCCAACGAAATGGCCTTTAAGATTGCCGGTAACATGGCCTTCAAGGATGCCATTCTGGGAGCCAAGCCCGTGCTGCTCGAGCCGATCATGCGGGTGGAAGTGGTGACCCCGAACGAATACACGGGCGACGTCATCGGCGATCTCAATTCCAGGCGCGGGCAGATCGTCGGGATGAACACCCGCGCGACCGCCTCGGTCGTGGAGGCGTCGGTACCGCTGGCGACCATGTTCGGCTACGCGACGGTTGTCCGCTCGAAGACCCAGGGGCGCGCCACCTTCACGATGGACTTCAAGGAATACCTACCCTGCCCCAAGCCGGTGCAGGAGGCGATCATCGCCAAATACACCGGCAAGGCGTGATTCCCGCCTAAACATTTCTGCTACAATGCAGGTGTGGAACGAACGCGCCTGCTTCATCTCTACACGCAGATGCTCTTGATCCGGCGCTTTGAGGAGCGCTGCGCCGAGATGTATGCGCTCGCCAAGATCGGCGGTTTCTGCCACCTCTACATCGGCGAGGAAGCCGTGGCCGTGGGCGCTGTGGACGTGCTCCGGCCGGACGACTACATCTTTTCCGCCTACCGCGATCATGGCCATTGTCTCGCCCGCGGCTCGGACCCCAAGCGCGTCATGGCCGAACTCTTCGGGCGCGCCACCGGCCTGTGCAAGGGCAAGGGCGGCTCCATGCATCTCGTTGATGCGGAACGCCGATTTATGGGGGGCTACGCCATCGTTGGGGGGCATCTCCCGCTGGCCGCCGGCGCGGCCTTTGCGGTGAAATATCGGGGCGGCGACCAGGTGGTGCTGTGCTTCTTCGGCGAGGGCGCCGTCCCCACCGGCGCCTGCCACGAGACGCTGAACCTGGCCGCGCTGTGGGGCCTCCCGGTTCTGTTCCTCTGTGAGAACAACCGCTACGGCATGGGTACGCCGGTCGAGCGTGCGGTCGCCCTTTACCAGGATGTGTCGCAGAACGCCGCGGCCTACGGCATCGACGCTGGTCGGGTGGACGGCATGGATGTGCTGGCCATCCGTGAAGCGGTGAGCAAGGCGGTCGAGCGAGTCAGGACGCAACAGCGCCCGTATTTTCTGGAGGCATTGACCTACCGGTTCCTGGGACATTCGATGGCCGATCCCTCCCACGGGCACTACCGCACGAAAGCCGAGGTGGATGAGGCCAAGAAGCGCGATCCGCTGCTGCTGCTGAAGACCCGCCTTCTGACCGAGCGCCAGGCGAGCGACGAGGATTTCAAACGTATCGAGCAGGAAATCGTGAACCGCGTCCGCGAGTCGGTGGAGTTTGCCGACGCCAGCCCGTTTCCCGCTGAAAAGGTTCTGGATGAGGATGTCTATAGCTCATGATGGCGACGTACCGGGAGGCGTTGAATCAGGCTCTGCGGGAGGAGATGCGCCGGGACGACCGGGTGTTTCTCATCGGCGAGGACGTCGCCTACTACCAGGGCGCGTTCAAGGTGAGCCGGGGGTTTCTGGAGGAATTCGGCCCGCGTCGCGTGGTGGACACGCCGATCACGGAACTGGGCTTCACGGGCCTCGCGATCGGCGCGGCCATGGCGGGGCTCCGGCCGGTGGTGGAAGTCATGACGTTCAACTTCGCCATCCTGGCCCTCGACCAGATCGTCAACAACGCGGCCAAGATCCGCTACATGTCGGGCGGGCAGCTCAGCGTGCCGATCGTCATTCGGGGGCCGGGTTCGGCGGCGCACCAGTTGGGCGCGCAGCATTCGCAGAGCCTCGAAGCCTGGTTCTGCCACGTGCCCGGATTGAAGGTGGTGGCGCCCGCGACGCCGTATGATGCCAAGGGGCTCCTAAAGAGCGCGATCAGGGACGGGAATCCCGTGGTGTTCATCGAGGCGCAACTGCTGTATCCGACTCAGGGAGAGGTCGGCGACGGGGACTACACGATTCCGCTCGGGGCCGCCGAAGTCAAGCGCCCGGGAACGGACGTGACGGTCATCGCCTATTCGAAGATGTTGCTGGTTGCCCTGGACGCGGCCGAGAAACTGGCGCAGGAGGGGATCCAGGCGGAAGTCGTCGACCCCCGGACGTTGCGCCCACTGGATGTGACGACGCTCGCCGCCTCGGCCAAGAAAACCGGCAGGGTGGTCATCGTCGAAGAGGGCTGGCCCTTTGCCGGGCTCGGCGCCCAGATCGCCGACAGCCTTTACGGGCGCGTGTTCGATTATCTCGACGGCCCGATCCTCCGCGTGACCGGACGGGATGTCCCGATGCCCTATGCGCGCAATCTCGAGGACGTCGTGGTGCCGGATGCGGACCGGGTGGTGACCGCGGTGCATCAGGCATTGTACAAGAAGTAGCGCCATGGCGAGCCGCGTGATCATGCCGAAGCTGACGGACTCGATGGAAGAAGGCGTCGTCGTCAAATGGTGCAAAGCCGAGGGCGACCCTGTCGAGAGCGGCGATGTGCTGGCGGAGATCGAAACCGACAAGGCCGTCATGGATCTTGAGGCTTTCGCCTCCGGCACGCTCCGCAAGATTCTGGCGCCCGAAGGGGCGACCGTGCCCTCCGGCACGCTGATCGGCGTCATCGGAGAACCGGATGAAGACATCCAAGACCTGGTGAAGGAGGGGAAAGGACAGCGTGGGCGAGGGGATATTGGGAAAGCGCCTTCCACACCTGTTCCCTCTCCCCTGGAGGGAGAGGGGCAGGGTGAGGGGGAATTAGCAGCGTCGCCGCGGGTGCGGACGCTCGCGCGCGAGCGCGGCATCGACCTGACGACCGTCAAGGGAAGCGGCCCCGGCGGCCGGATCATCGAGCGTGACCTCGAACCCTTCGTGACGCGTAAAGACCGGCCCGCCGTCAGGGAGATTCTGCTCACGCAGATGCGCAAGGCCATTGTCAGGATGACCACTCAAAGCAAGGCCCCTGTGCCCCATTTCTACGTGACGATCGAAGTCGATATGGCGGAAGGGCTCGGCGTGGTCGAGGAGTCCAAGAAGCCGCCGGCGCGTGCGCCGGTCTCGATCAACCACCTGATCATCGCCGCCGCGGCGCGGGCCTTAAAGCAGCACCCGGGCATCAATGCGTCGTTCGCCGGTGAAACCATCAAAGTGTTTTCCGGCATCGACATCGGGATCGCCGTGGCGCTTGAAGACGGCCTGATCGTGCCGGTCCTACGCGATTGCGGGGAGAAGACCCTCACGCAGATCGCCGAAGCGGAACGGGCGCTGGTGGCTCGGGCGAAAAATCGGGATCTGTCGCCTGAGGAATATACCGGCGCGACTTTCCTGATCTCCAGTCTGGGCAAATACGACGTGGAGAGCTTCAGCGCGGTGATCCTACCGCCGGCGGCGGCGGTGCTGGCCGTGGGGTCTGCGCGGAAGGTTCCCGTCGTCCGGGACGGCCGCGTGGAGGCGGGGCGCCGTATGAAAGTCACGCTGTCCTGCGATCATCGCGTGATCGACGGAGCGGCCGCCGCACAGTTTCTCGGGACCTTCAGGCACGCCCTGGAGCGCGCGAGGGAGCTATGAGCCGGCCGATCCCCATGCTGCAAGAGCCGAGACCGCGTCTGCCGGCCTGGTTCAAGGTGCGCTTCCGCGAAGGACCGGATTACCGGGAGATCCGGCGCCTCACGAAGGAGTTGAACCTCCACACGATCTGCGAAGAAGCCCGCTGCCCGAACGTCTGGGAATGCTGGAACAGCCGGACGGCCACCTTTCTGATCCTCGGCGATATCTGCACCCGCCGGTGCCATTACTGCGCCGTCGCCACTGGGCGGCCGCTGCTGCTTGATGAAGCGGAGCCCGACCGGGTCGCGGCGGCCGTCAAGGCACTTGGCCTCCGCCATGCCGTCATCACGTCGGTCAATCGGGACGAACTGCCCGACGGAGGTGCGCGTATCTTTGCTGAAACGGTCGCAGCCGTCCATCGTGAATTGCCGGCCTGTACGATCGAAGTCCTCATTCCTGATTTCCTGGGCGATGAGGCCGCGCTGGAGACGGTCCTGGCGGCACAGCCGGACATTCTCAATCACAACATCGAGACGGTGCCGCGCCTCTTCCCCTCGGTCAGGCCGCAGGGCCGGTACGATCGCTCGATTGAGTTGCTGCGGGCCGCGTCGAGCCGGGGCGCCGTGACGAAGTCGGGCCTGATGGTCGGCCTGGGCGAGACCAGGGAGGAGGTCCTTGCCGTGATGCGGGATCTCCGCGGGGCCGGGTGCTCGATCGTGTCCATTGGCCAGTACCTCCAGCCGACCACGGCCCACTGGCCGGTGATGCGGTTTTATTCGCCTGAGGAGTTCGACCTGTTCAAGGAAGAGGGGCGTGCCATGGGATTCCGGCACGTGGAATCCGGACCGTTGGTTCGGAGTTCCTATCATGCCGAGCAACAGGCTTCTGCTGACCCCGCCTGAATTGACTCTCTGTCATTCCACAATAGAAATGTCCTCAACATCCCCTCGCCCCACCGAGGGAGAGGGCTAGGGTGAGGGGGATTCCTCTTTCCTTGCAGGTGAGTAGCCGCGCTTGACGGACCTCGTGGATTATGGGAATGTTGCTCTACGGATCGGGGCTTCGCTTAATGGAATACCTTCGCCTGCGCGCGAAAGACGTTGATGTCGGCTGTGGCGTGCAGAGCCCAGCGGATCGGCTGCTCAGTGGAGTCGGCGATTCATGTTAGGACGCATGGGATGACG
>JAVHQA010000050.1:0-1047 GCA_036170875.1 Nitrospirales bacterium | reverse complement strand
ACGTTGATCTCGGCCATGAACCGGCGGCGGCGGGCTTCAATCATGGCTGCCCCGCGCCTTCCCGAATGCCCCGCATCTCCAGCGCGTTCGTCAACTCAATGGCGAACCGGTCCATCTGGAACGCCATCGAGCGCACGCGGGAGAGAAAATAATTGTACGCGATCACCGCCGGAATGGCCGTGAACAGACCCGCGGCCGTCGCCACGAGGGCCTCGGCCACGCCGGGCGCGACGGCCGAGATGCTGGCCGTGCCCTGCACGCCGATCTCGCGGAATGCGTCGATGATGCCCAGGACGGTCCCCAGGAGCCCCACGAACGGCGTGATGTTGCCGGTCGTCGCGAGAAACGGGAGGTAGGACTCCGTCTTGTTGATCTGCTCCTGGATCGCATGCGCCAGGACGCGCTCCACATACCGCTGCGTCGGCAGCCCGTCGCCGCCGGACCCCAGGCTCTCGCTCGTCAGTTTCGGGCTCCCTCCGTTTCCGTCCAACTGGTAGCACACCGCCACTTCGACAAAAACAGCCACCAGGGCGCTGTCTTTGTGGAGATGGACGTCGCGGGAGGCCTCGAGCGGGTACTCGTACCGGCTGAAGGCCTTCAGGAAACGCTGGTCCGAGATTTCGAGCGCGCGGAAAAATCGCCACTTGTAGAGGATGATGGCCCACGAGCCGATGGAGAAGAGAAGCAGGGCCAGGAGAACGATCTTGGAGACGAGACCCAGCGAGGATAAGAAATCAAAGAAGCCGGAGCGAAACAGCATTGCGCGCGCGAAACCCCCTCACCTTAAACCCACGTGTGTCACCCGACCGGCTCCTCCGCTCCCTGGCGGAGGACAAAATGGCGGGGCCGACGGGATTTGAACCCGCGACTTCCAGATTGACAATCTGGCGTCCTAACCAGGCTGAACGACGGCCCCGTAAAGAAATTCGCAGCAATAATCGTGGTAGGCGGAACAGGGGTCGAACCTGTGACCTCTGCCGTGTAAAGGCAGCGCTCTAACCAACTGAGCTATCCGCCCAAGCAGACCCCAAAATGAATTCCTATCAC
>JAVHQA010000049.1:0-1053 GCA_036170875.1 Nitrospirales bacterium | reverse complement strand
AAGAAGGTCGAGCGTCCCAAGAACATCAAGGACATCGAAGAGGCTCGCGGCCACGGCGACCTCAAGGAGAACGCAGAGTACCACGCCGCAAAAGAGCGGCAGAGCCACATCGCTGCGCGGATCAGTGACCTGGAGCACAAGCTGGCGGAGGCCCAGATCATCGACACGTCGAATTTTTCCAACGAGAAGGTGCTCTTCGGCGCGACCGTGACAGTCAAGGACGCCCAGACCGAGAAAGAGCATCGCTACACGCTGGTCGGCCAGGACGAAGGGGATATGAAGAACGGCCGGATTTCGGTCCAGTCGCCGGTGGGGCGCGCGCTTATCGGCAAGCGGGTCGGGGACACCTTCGAGGTCAAGACGCCGGCGAAGGTGGTGGAGTATGAAGTGCTCACTATCTGCTTCGAGGAATCCTAAGGCGAACCGATGGCGGCCGCGTCGGCCATCCCGCTGATCACGCTCCTGACCGATTTCGGTACGACTGATACCTTTGTCGGAAGCATGAAGGGCGCCATCCTGGGGATCAATCCCGAGGCGCGCATCGTGGACCTCACCCACGCAGTGCCCGTTCACAACATCCGCTCCGGCGCCTATCTCCTCCAGACGGCCACACGCTATTTTCCCCCCGGCACCATCCACGTGGCGGTGGTGGACCCCGGCGTGGGCAGCGCGAGGCGGCCCCTCCTGGTCTCCACTTCCACGCAGCACTTCCTCGCCCCCGACAACGGGCTGCTGAGTTATGTCCTCGCCGAAGAGCCGGACGCCGAAATTCGGGTTCTGACCTCGCAGAAGTATTTTCTCGCCGCCCTCGGGCCGACCTTTCACGGGCGCGACCTGTTTGCGCCCGTGGCGGCATGGCTCGCGCAGGGTGAGCCGCTGGACGCCTTCGGGCCGCGGGTCAAGGACATGGTGCGGTTCGAGATCCGGCAGCCGGTGCTGGTCAAAGAGCGGCTCATCGGCGAAGTCCAGCACATCGACCGGTTCGGCAATCTCATCACCAACATCGGCTACGCCGCACTGCGGGACCTGACGGACATGGACAACTGGCTGGGC
>JAVHQA010000048.1:0-1053 GCA_036170875.1 Nitrospirales bacterium | reverse complement strand
CTCATCAAGGAAATGCGCGCCCAGGCCGAACGGTTCGGGACGGAATTCCTGCGCGGCGATGTCTCCGCCGTGGACTTGAAACGCCTGCCCCTCACGCTGACGATCGAGGGAGCGCGACTCATCGAGACCCGTGCGCTCATCATCGCCTCAGGCGCCTCCGCGAACATGCTGGGACTGCCCTCCGAGCGTCGGCTGATCGGGCACGGCGTCTCGACCTGCGCCACATGCGACGGCTTCTTCTTCCGGGGCAAGGAGCTTGTGGTGGTCGGCGGCGGCGACAGCGCGATGGAGGAGGCGCTTTTCCTCACGAAGTTCGCCACCAAGGTCACAGTGGTGCATCGCCGCGATCAGCTCCGCGCCTCCAAGATCATGCAGGACCGCGCCAGGAAGAATACGAAGATCGGCTTCATCTGGAACGCGGCGGTCGAGGAGGTCCTGGGCGATCCGCTGGTCACCGGCGTGAGGCTCCGTGACGTCAAGACCGGTACGGTCACCGAGAAGCCCTGCAATGGAGTTTTTGTAGCGATCGGCCATTCGCCCAACACCACGCTGTTCGCAGGCCAATTGGACCTGGACGAAAAGGGCTACATCAAGACGCACGACGGCACCCACACCAGCGCCCCCGGCGTGTTCGCCGCGGGAGACGTCCAGGACCACCGGTATCGCCAGGCCGTCACCGCCGCCGGCTCCGGCTGCATGGCCGCCATCGACTGCGAGCGTTATCTGGAATCGCTGAGTCATACGACATCGTAGGGGAGGGGTTTACCCCCTCCCTCATGAAGAGGGCGGGTATAAAACCCGCCCCTACATTGTTCTCGTTGCCATGTATTACATCATCGCCCATTACCACGAGCTGGCCCTGAAGGGCCGCAACCGGCCCATGCTGGTGGATCGCCTCGTGCGAAACATCCGGGAAGGCCTGCGGGGGCTCGGCCGCTGCCGCGTCGAGAGCCTGGCCGGCCGCATCCGGATCACCATCGACGATCCATCCCAATGGTCCACGATCAAGCCCCGGCTCGACGCCACGTTCGGCCTCGCCAACTTCGCCCCTGC
>JAVHQA010000047.1:0-1055 GCA_036170875.1 Nitrospirales bacterium | reverse complement strand
CTGGGAAGCGCACCCGAGAGGACGCCCAAGGAGGTGATCTCCGGACTGCTCTTCGCTCACCTGGCGGGGTTGCAGGCCACGCAGCGACGGGTTCTCGGCATGTTCATGCACAACCGCGAATTGAGTGAAGAGAACAAATACCTTCGGGAGGAGCTGTACGGGGCGGCGGAAACAGGCGGGATGGTCGGGAAAAGCCGTCCCATGCAAGAACTGCTGGGCCTCGCGCGGAGCGTGGCTCAGTCGGATGTGAGCGTGCTGATCACCGGCGAAACCGGGACCGGGAAAGAACAGACGGCCCGTCTCATCCACCAGCTCAGCCCGCGCCGGGCCGGCCGATTTCTCGCGATCAATTGCGGCGCGCTGGCGGAGAGCCTGCTGGAATCCGAACTGTTCGGCCACGAGCGCGGCGCGTTTTCCGGCGCCGTGGCGCAGAAGAAGGGGAAGTTCGAGCAAGCCAACGGCGGCACGCTCTTTCTGGATGAAATCGGGGAAGTCTCGCCCGCCATGCAGGTCAAGCTCTTGCGGGTCCTTCAGGAGCGGGAGGTCCAGCGGGTCGGCGGCCATGAGGACATCAAGGTGGATGTCCGGATCGTGGCGGCGACCAACCAGGATATCCACGCCCTCATTGCCGAGCGTAAGTTCCGCCAGGATTTGTTCTACCGGCTGAATGTATTTCCGCTCCATGTCCCGCCTCTTCGGGAGCGCACGGAAGATGTTCCGCTGATCGCCCGGCATCTCCTTGCCCGGCACGCCTTGGCGCAGAAGAAAACCCTCCAGGGCTTCACCGGAGAGGCCCTCGACGTGCTGATGCGATACCGCTGGCCCGGGAACGTTCGCGAGCTGGAGAACGTCATCGAGCGCGCGGTCGCCCTGGCCGGCCCATCGTCGTCTGAGATCGGGCCGGACCTCCTGCCGTCGTCGCTCCGGGAGGCAGGGGAGACCATCACGGCTGCAGGGCTTGAGGACCTGGTGGACCGGGTCGAGTGGCCGTTGATCGTCCAGGCGCTGAAAGGCGGGAAGGGGCTCACGGATCTGCTCAAACGCATTGAATGGGC
>JAVHQA010000046.1:0-5103 GCA_036170875.1 Nitrospirales bacterium | reverse complement strand
TCGCCGGTCGCCAGCGTCTCGTCGAGAATCACGATGTCGGCCGGCACGCTGGTCGCCAGAGAGAAGGCCAGGCGCGCACGCATGCCCGATGAATAGGTGAAATACGGCTGATCCAGCGCTTCACCGAGTTCTGAAAATTCCGCGATCTCCTGCATGCGCTCCGTGATGTCACACGTTTCCAACCCCAGCAACAGCCCCCCGATCAACAGATTCTGGCGGCCGGTGAGCGCGGGCCGGAAGCCGACGCCCATGGCGAGCAGGGCCATCACCCGTCCGCCTACGCGCACGGTTCCCTCCGTGGGGCTCAGGAGCCCGGCGATGACTTTCAGCAGCGAGGTCTTCCCTGCCCCGTTCAAGCCGACAATGCCGACCACTTCGCCCGGCTTGATCGCAAGCGTCACCCGGTCCAGCACCCGATGGAAAGGCGGGCTCAGCCACGGCAGCACGGCGCCGAGCAACGCACGGCAGCGGTCCAGCGCCAGATGGCGATACACGGGGTACTCCAGGACCAGGTCCTCAACGTGAATCGCCCCGGGGGGCAGCATCGCAGGCTCGCCGTTCGCGCTCATCAGATCACCTTGGTGATTTCGCGATAACAGGCGGTGACAAGAACCCGGGCCAGCGCCACCGCCGCAAGCGCCGCCGCAAGAAAGACGAACGGCGCAGTCGGACCGGTCTGGGCAACGCCGATCGTGGCATAGAACGCGTCGACCCACAGAGAAAACGGATTGATCTCATTAAAAATCCGGACGACCCCCGGCACGGCCTCGGCGGTGCGCTGGAACACCGGAGACAGCGCCAGCAGCAAGAGCAGCACGGGCGGAAGCAGGAACGACAAGTCCGGCAGCGCCGCCCCGATGATCGACGCCATCCAGGCCATGGCCAGGAGCGCCAGGTAGAACGCCAGCAGATAGATCGGCAGATAGGCGAGCACCAGGGGCCAGTGCTCGTTGGGCACCACGACCAGCCAGACGGCCACTCCGACCAGAACCTGGACCACGAAAAACAGATACTTCACCGACACGTCAACGACGGAGAGGATGGCATGCGGGAACGCGATTTGCGTGATCAGCTCGCGGTTCGCAGGCAGGATCCTCAGGTTGCTGATCAGCACGGTCGAGGCGGTCGTCCAGACCAGCACGCCCAGGTACGTCGACAGGATGATCGCGAGACCGCCGGTGTCTCCACGGAACAGGTTGAAGGCCAGCAGCAATCCTCCGGCCTGCAGCAGCGGCCAGGCCAGGCCGAGAAAACTCTCCTTGCGCTGCGTGAGCAGCTCGTACCCCGCCAGGCTCACGGTCAAGCGCACCGCACGGTTGAAATCAGCGACCGTCACGCACGCACCCCATCCACGTATTCACGATGCCACAGCTCCAGCATGAGCAACGCATACAGACGGTATCCGTAATCGGTGTCCGTCTTCTGGTGCGCGTCCACCATCTGCCGGACACGGTCGGGCCTGAAATATCCCCGGCTTAAGCAGCGATCCGACAGGAGAATGTCCCGCAGGAACTCGCGGCAGTCCTGCCGGAACCAGCGGGCGATGGGCACCCCGAAGCCCATTTTGTCCCGATCAAGAATGCTATCCGGCAGGATGCCGCGCATGGCCGTCTTGAGCAGGTACTTGGTCTGGCCGTTGCGGTTTTTCAGGTCAACCGGCAGCGACGCCGCGAACTCGACGAGCCGGTGGTCCAGAAACGGAGACCGGGCCTCGAGGCCATGCGCCATCGTGGCGCGGTCCACCTTGACAAGCAGATCGTCCGGCAGGTAGCTCCGCGTGTCGACACCCAGCATCCGGTCCAGGAGATCGGACGCCGGGACCTCCTCGAACCAGCGCGCCAGCAGGTCGTAGGAATCGTGCCCCCTGACCGTCTCGCCGAACTCGGGCGTATAGAGCCGCTCTTTCTCTTCGGGGTAAAAGTAGCAGATGCGGCCGAGGTAGGTGCGACTGAACGGCGCGATCGTACGCGCCAGACGATGACGGAGCAGACCCGAGCCGGGCAGTCCGTCGGGCACGCGCGCGAGCAGGCCGCTGAGGCGCTCCCGGGCGCCATCCGGAAGGTAGCGCGACGCCAGCCGGTCGAACGCCGTCACATCGTACCGCGGATAGCCGGCCAGCAGCTCATCGCCGCCATCGCCGTTCAGGACCACCGTCACATGCTGCCGGCTGAGCTGCGAGACATAATAGGTGGGGATCGCCGAGGAGTCCGCGTAGGGCTCGTCATACACACGGACCAACGTCGGCAGGATGTCCACCGCGGACGGCTCCACCACGAATTCATGGTGGTCGGTGTTGAACAGCCGCGCCACCGTGCCGGCATACGACAGCTCGTTGAACGCCTCTTCCTTGAACCCGATCGAAAAGGTTTTGACCGGCTGCGCCATCAGCCCGCTCATCAGCGCGACCACGCTGCTCGAATCGACTCCTCCGCTCAGGAACGCGCCAAGGGGCACGTCGCTCTCAAGCCGCTGCCTGACCGCGTCCTTGAACAACGACTGGAACTCCTCCAGGCACTCCGCCTCGGTCCGCCCGGACCGTTTGTCAGTGTACTGCAACGACCAGTACGCGCTTTCGGAAATTTTCCCGTTCTCGTAGACCAGGACATGGCCGGGACGAAGCTTCCGGATGCCCTGAAAGATCGTCAGCGGAGTGGGCACGTATTGAAAGGTCAGGTAGTGGTGCAGCGCCAGCGGGTCGGTGGCGGGCGCGGGGGCGCCGACCAGCAACGCTTTCAGTTCCGACGCAAAGACCATGCCGCGGTCCGTCACCGCATAGTAGAGCGGTTTCTTGCCCAGCCTGTCGCGGGCCAGCACCAGCCGTTGGGCCCGCTCGTCCCAGATCGCGAAAGCAAACATGCCCCCGAGCATCGGGACGCACCGCAGCCCGTATTCCTCATACAGGCCGAGGATCACCTCGGTATCCGTGCGAGACCGGAAGGTGCGCCGGGATGCAAGCCCGTCGCGCAGCTCTCGATAGTTGTAGATCTCGCCGTTGAAGACGATCCACGTCGTGCCGGATTCGTTCGACATCGGCTGGTGGCCGGCCGGGCTGAGGTCCAGAACGCTCAAGCGCCGGTGCGCCAACCCCACGTGTCCCTTGACGTACACGCCGTGGTCGTCCGGTCCCCGGTGCCGC
Organism: Nitrospirales bacterium; assembly: GCA_036170875.1. GTDB lineage: Bacteria > Nitrospirota > Nitrospiria > Nitrospirales > NS-4 > SCTG01. The sequence goes on along the minus strand of JAVHQA010000046.1, from coordinate 1,967 downwards.
AGACTGTCGCCCATGGCGGCGATCAGTCTCGGCTCAACCGGCCGTCTGTCCGCGTTCACCTGTCCGGCAATCCCGCACATCTTCGTATCCTTAGACGCTCATGGCCTGGGCCGACGTCCCCTCACAGACACCGCATTGCTCAGAGCTTCCACCTCTTCCAGGTGCGCGGTCTCGAACCATTCCCGGACTTCAGAAGGAGTATGGTTCCACCGATAACGCGGAGAATACGAATCGAACGTGTCTAAAACATCCCATAACAGGCCTCGACGCTGATCACTAATCGGTACGCGCAAGGCAATCTTCCAGATCAACGGCAGCCGGGCTATGACGTTGAGGATAGGGACACACACCCAACAGAGGCCATAGAGAAGTGGCTTCGGAAGAGAAACCGTTATGGACCGTACCCGGTTCAAATACATTGAATGGCTCCCGGCCCACACATACACCCAGATCGCAAGAACACCGCCAGGTTTCACCAATGGCGGCAGGCACCCGAACGCCTCCCGTGTACAAGGCGTGTGGTGGAGAACACCGATGCTGTAAACTGCATCAAAGACAGCATGACGAAACGGCATCTTGAAAAGATCCGCCTGGACAAGATGAATCCCGGCGCGTCGTCCCATGTTTGCAAAGGCAGCATCCACCGCATACGACAGATCGAAGCCGATCACTTCCGCACCAAAAGATGCGGCGATTTCCACGTAACGACCGGTTCCACACCCCACATCCAGGACCAGCCCACCCTTCAACTCTGATTTCGTGAGAGCCGTCTTCTCCGCAAAGTCCTTTCGTGATTCTCCATGTCCGGCCAAGGAATCGACCTGCGTCTTCCGATGGATTTTCCATTGAAACGAAAAACTTTCGGCATAGGAGTCCGTCCCCACGAACCGAGGTATCCATTTGATGATCGGATAGGTGGCAGAGCATCCCTGGCAATGGAGTTTCCCCTGTTCAATTTCCTGCTCATCTCTGGCCTCAACCGCGAGATCGAACGAGGCTTTACACTCAGGGCAGACCAAGTATTGCAGCAATGATTCCTTCATAAGCCGTGCCTATTCACCAACCATCATAGCCTCCGCAAGCTACTGTCGCGCGACTTCGTATGCTGGCGGTACACCCGTTCCCTTGACCGTTTTCGAGCCTCCATTACGCAGAGCGAAGAAGAGCTCGGCATACTCTGCAGCGATCGCACTGGGATCGTGGTACTCCTGGACGTACCGTCGGCCATTCTGCGCTATTTGCGTCCGCAGCGTCTCGTCTGAGCACGCCAAGCGTACGCACTGCACGAACCGCGTCCAATTCCGATCGGCACAATAACCCAGCCGGAAGCGCTCCAGCATTCCTTCAGGATTGACCTCCCACGAGACAATGGCCACTCCACAGGCGGCAGCCTGAAGGAAAGTATTGGGGAAACCCTCGGCCGACGAGGTGTTAACAAAGACCGCCGCTTCCTCGAACAGAGCCGCGGTCTCTTCGAAAGGCACTCCAGCGAGAACCTTCAGGTTGGGGATGTCGTTCGCCTGCTGCAGCAGCCGTGGCAGGTTCTCGGGCTCGCCGTGACTCGGAGCAGCGACCATTACGAACGATCGATTCGGGAGGCAGCGCGCCAGATCAAGAAAGAGTTCTGGATGCTTCCACGAATCCACTCGTGCTATCCATAAAACCGTCCTTTGCCGTCTGCCGGTATTGGTTTTCACTGGAAACGGACATAACGACCGAATAAGGCATACATCTCGGTGATAGCGGGACCATACCATGCTCGCCTGGTTCGCATGCTGGCACACGATGGCATCAGCACGTTGCAAGCCGCTTTCGTATAGCGGCTCGTAAGCGCCCAGGGACCGGGCGTACTCTCCCGAGACATCCATATCATGGGCGACCATGTACACAAACTTCCGGCGCAGGAGCGCGCAGGCGAGCTGGGCATAGCCGACCTGGACCCAGGCGCACCGCATGACATAGATATC
>JAVHQA010000045.1:0-5149 GCA_036170875.1 Nitrospirales bacterium | reverse complement strand
CCCCATGCTCGGCTTCCTGCTCTGGTCCACCGGCCGGCTGCGGCGCGAATGGGCCTTTGCGCAGGAAGAAACGGTCCACGCTGCAAAGGCCGAAGCGGAGGCGCGCGAAAGTGACGCCCGGACACGCCTCATCATCAACACCGCCCCGGACGCTATTGTCATCGTCAATGGCGATGGGCGCATTGTGTTGGTAAACACCCAGGCCGAGCGCCTCTTCGGCTACGGCCGCGAGGAACTGCTCGACCAGGAAATCGAGTGCCTGCTGCCCGAGCGCTTTCGCGGCAACCACCTCAGTCACCGCAGGGGCTACTTCCGCGATCCCCACACACGCGCCATGGGCGCCGGGCTGGAACTTTACGGCCGGCACAAGGACGGCCGTGAGTTCCCCGTGGAAATCAGCCTCAGCCCCCTGGAGACCAAGGACGGCGTTCTCGCCATAAGCACCATCCGCGACATCACCGAGCGCAAGCAATTGGCGCAGCGCACCAGGCAACTGGCAAAGACGGAAATATTGGCGCAGATACTGGACGGGATCGCACATGAATTGAAGAACCCCTTGTTCATTGTGACCGGCAACCTTCAGCTCCTCAAGGAAAAGCTGGGACGGTGTGAGACAGACGATTCCCTGGTCTCGAACCTGCATCATATCGAGGAAGCGGCCCGCCGCATGGACGCCACCGTGCGGAAGTTCATGCTTCTTACCAAGCCGGAAAAGTCTCAGGCCGTGCCCTGCTCGGTCCAGCCGGCATTGCAGGAGAGCCTGGATATGCTCGTCAATGATCTCATGAAGCGGCGTATCACGGTGACGACGTGGTTCGCGCCGCAACTGCCGCACGTTTTGGCGGAACCGGTGCAATTGCGCGAGGTCTTCCTGAACCTGATCTTGAACGCGGCGCAGGCGATGGAGACCGCCCACGGCCAGGGAAAGCTGAGGGTTTCCGCCGATGGGGCGGACGGATGGGTCGAAGTGCGCTTTCAGGACGACGGTCCGGGCGTTCCCCGGGAATATCAGGCGAAAATCTTCGAGCCGTTCTTCAGCACCAAGCCGCTGCACAAAGGAACCGGGCTGGGTCTCTGGACCGTGCGGTCCATTTTGATGGGATTGAAGGGAGAGGTCCGGTGCGAGAGTGAGCCCGGCAGCGGTGCGACTTTCATCGTGCGGCTGCCTGGCATACGGTGACTCTCTTACCCGCCGAGGGGCGGTGGAAGAAGCGCAATTAGGAAAAGGAGGTGTGATGATGGCGACGATACTGGTAGTAGATGACGAACGGATGATTTGCGACCTGCTGCGCTCGGTGTTTTCCGCGCACGGCCACGAAGTCTTTACGGCAACCAATGGCCGCGAAGGCCTGACGCTCTTTCGTGAGCGGAAGCCCCGCTTTACACTGCTGGATCTCCAGATGCCGGAAATGGACGGCATCGAGGTGCTCCAGCAGATTCGCAAGATCGATCCCCACGCTCCGGTGATCGTGCTGACGGGGGGTGGCACGGATGCATTGGAAATCCGAGCGCGCGGACTGGGCGTGACCGATTTTCTGAGAAAGGGCGCCCCGCTCGAAGCCCTGGTGAGAACCATGGATCGGGCCATGCAGCGGCCGGGCACGACAACGCAAGCGCCACCGACCGCCGTTGCGGTGGAAGAGGCGCCCGCGAAGGGTTCGGAAGAAGGATCAATTCTGGTGGTGGACGACGAGCCGCAAATACGCAGCATGCTGTCGCAGTTCCTGACCCAGAAAGGCTATCGGGTGCGCGTGGCGCCGGACGGGCCGATGGCCCTGACAATGGTGGCGAAGGAGCAGCCCCGGTTCGTCATCCTGGACATGTACATGCCGGGAATGAACGGGCTGGAATTGTTGCGCGAGCTGCGGGCGAAACAGTATGACGGGGGAGTCCTTGGACTGACCGGCAGCCAGGATGAGAACCTGCTCCAGGGCGTGCTGGACCTGGGGGCCGTGGATGTCATGGGCAAGCCCGTGGACCTGGAAAAGGTGGAGCTGGCCGTCCAGTTGGGATGCCTTCTCACCGCATAGACAGAACAGTTTTGGGGGTAAAGACGGTGTCAGGCGCCAGGAAGAAGGGCGCCTGACACCGAGCGAGGCTACTTGGCCTCGCCTAGGCTGCGTTCGTAGAGGAGCACTTTCCAGCCTTCTTCCTCACTCAGGAATTGGCCGACGATGGGGAGCATGCCCGTTCCAGGGATCTGGCCGGTCTGCCCCAAACTGCCGTTCTTCAGCACCCACATCATCTCGCCCGGCGTCCGCACCTTGTTGAACTTGGGGTTGGTGAAGTTCCGCGGCATGATAGGCAGGATCTTGGCGGCGCCGCCGTCGCCTTTGCCTTCGGGGCCGTGGCACTGAAAGCATGTGCCCCGTCCCAGGAAGATGGCCTTGCCCTCCGCCAGGATTTCCGGCGTCGGCTGGATGGGCGGCTGCAGGGTCTTGGCGGCGACCCGGTCTTTGACGGGCACGCGGGACAGCGTGATGTCGAATTCGCCGCTGGCCTGCCCATACCCGGCCGGAGGCACTTCCGCATCGGCGAGACTTCCTCCCAGCAAGAGTGCGAATGAAAGAGCAGTGACGGTTGTGTTGACACGCAGACGACCAAACTTCATTGCAATCTCCTTTACGATTGAAGCGACTGTTTTCTCTGCACCCACCAGATCATAAACAGACCCAGCGCCAGCATGGGCAAGCTGAGCACCTGCCCCATGGAGATCATGCCCGCCAGGAGTCCCAGGTGCGCGTCCGGTTCGCGGAACAGCTCCACGAAGGCCCGGCACGCGCCGTATCCTGCGATGAAGGCCCAAAACACCGTTCCCGGGGCACGGGGACGGCGGCTCACCGCCCAGACCAATGCAAAGAGAAGGATCCCCTCCAGGAACGCTTCATATAATTGTGAGGGGTGCCGGCACAAGAACCCCCCGCCGGTCCTGCTGAAGACCATGCACCAGGGTACGTCGGTCGCGCGCCCATACAGCTCGCCGTTGATGAAGTTCCCGAGGCGGCCCAGGCCAAGCCCGATGGGAACAGCCGGGGCGGCCAGGTCCGCGATCACATAGAACGGCTGGCCCTTTCGCCGGCAGAAGACGCCGACCGCCACGATCACGCCGAGCAGACCGCCGTGGAAGGACATGCCGCCTTCCCAGACCGCGAGCAGTTTGACCGGGCTCTCGATGTAGTAGGGCAGGTTGTAGAAGAGGATGTAGCCGAGGCGGCCTCCCAGGATGACGCCGACAGCGGCATACAGGATGAGGTCGTGCAGGTTGTCGAGGGACAGGGCCACCTTGCGGTTCGCGGCCCGGGCTTTGATCATGAAGAACGCCGCGGTCAACCCGAAGACATACATGAGCCCGTACCACCGGATGGCGATCGGGCCCAGCCTGAGGAGCACGGGATCAATGTCTGGATTCGGCAACACGGGATGTCATCCTACGGATGTCACGCCCACTTTTCAAGCCTGTCCTGAGCCTGTCGAAGGGCCTGTCCTGAGTTTGTCGAAGGGCTTGTCCTTGACGAACGGGCGTCTTTCAGATACACAAAGAGCCCGGGCAGGTGGAATGGTCAGGGAGGGTCGTGGATCATGGCTTTGGAAGGGAAGCGGGCCTACGCCCTGTATGACGCCATCCGGCGGGTGCTCGACCCGCTGAGGAAGGACTGGGACACCTTCACGCCCGCCGAGCGCGAGGTCGTGCTTAAGGAAATCGAAGGCTTTATCAGAAGCGTGAAGCCGGACGAGCCCACTCATTAAGGCTTTTCAACGTTAAGGATGGTGACGTCGACGACCAGGTCTTTGCCGGCCAGGGAATCGTTGGAGTCAATCTCGGCGGTATCGCCGGAGATCTTCACAACACGGGCTTCGGCGCCACTCTCCCTGCTGCGGACCTTCGTCCCGACCTTCGTGCCAGGCGGGAGTTGTTCCATCTTGACCGTGCGCCGCTTGCTGTCATCGTAAGAGCCGGCCGCCTGGTCCGCCGTCAGCCGGATGGTTTTTTTCTCGCCCGCGATCATTCCTTTCAGCTCGATTTCCAGACTGGGCCAGTTTTCATGCTTGCCCTGAATAAAAGAGATGGGCTTTTTGCCGATGGTGCTGAGGGCGACCGTTTTGTCCGGCAGCGTAATCGTGTAATCCATGGTGATCTTCATGCCATCCGCGATCATAAGAGGGGCCGGGGGGCCCTGGGGGGCTGATTTGCAGGAGGTCGTTGCGCCGGCCATGCCTGCCAGCATGACGCACAGCAGAACCCTGAACGCGATGCGGCCGCTCATTTTTTGGGCTTCCACCCGCGGGCGAGTTTTTGAGCCTGGGTAAGCTGGACGGGGGTCATTTTTTTCACGAGGAGGTCGCGTTCTCTGGTGGCGCTCTTGTCGCCCTGCGCCGCCGCGAGGCTCAGCCACAAGTGCGCCTGGACGAGGTCCTGCGGGGCGCCCTGCCCCTTGGCGTACAAGAGGCCGAGGCTGTTTTGGGCGTCGGCATCTCCCTGTTCGGCGGCCATGCGATAATAGCGAACGGCTTTGGCGTAACTCTGCGGGATGCCCTGTCCCTTGGCGTAGAGCAGCCCCAGATTGAGCTGGGCGTCGGTCTCCCCTTTTTCGGCCGCGCGGCGATACCAATGCACGGCCTCGGTGTAGTTCTGCTTGAGGCCGTGGCCCTTCTCGTACAGCACCCCCAGGTTGAACTGGGCTATCGCGTATTCCTGTTCGGCCGCGCGGCGATACCAGCGGGCGGCTTCCTTGAAGTCCTGCTTGACGCCTTGCCCGTTGGCGTACAGCACTCCCAGGTTGCTCTGGGCGCTGGCCAGCCCCAGGTCTGCGGCTTTGCGATACCAGCGGGCGGCTTCCGCGTTGTCCTGGGGAACGCCCTTGCCGCTGTCGTAGATGAGGCCCAGGCCGTACTGGGCGTCGGTGTTGCCTTGCTCGGCCAGCGGACGCCACTCCTTCAACGCGATGGCGTAATCGCCGGCTTCGTAGGCCGCCATGCCTTTTTTGAAGTCGGCCATGGCGGGGGAGGCCGGGCAGATGGCGAGCAGTGCAAGAATGGTCAGGAGTCGGGCAAGGGGTCTCATGTCACCTGGATGATAATGTTTGCTGATCAGGAGGGCGATTCTAACATCTTCGCCCGGCCAACTCCAGCGTGTTAGTGGTCGAGCTAG
>JAVHQA010000044.1:1320-5179 GCA_036170875.1 Nitrospirales bacterium | reverse complement strand
CCTTCCTCGATGGCGGCCTTGAGCAGTTGGGCGGCGTTTGAGACACGCAACTTCTTCATCATGTTGGCGCGGTGCGCTTCGACGGTCTTCACGCTGATCTTGAGCCGGGCGCCGATTTCACGGTTTTTCATCCCGTTCCAGATCAACTGAAGGATTTCCTGTTCGCGGTCCGTCAGGGACGTGACGCCGGCTTTCTTTTTTCTATCCATGGCGATTCTGCTCCTTACCGTTCTCCATATCCACCCTACCAGTAACATCATTAGTATCACATAACCAAGTAATTGCTGTAAACAGGAAAAGCAACAGGGCCGCGACGCCGCCTTGTTCCCTTCAGGGCCTTCACGTACAATGGGCCCGCAAATGATCGTGTGGGAGAGTCCGCCGGCGGAGGCAGGATGATCGAGCAGTGGCATGTGGCCGTGGCCGCTCTTTTCGGCGCCCTCATCGGCAGCTTTCTGAATGTCTGTATTTATCGCCTGCCGGCCGGGGAATCCCTGGTGCGGCCTGGTTCCCGCTGCCCGCGCTGCAAGACGCCGATCGCCTGGCACGACAATGTGCCGATCCTCAGCTACCTGTGGCTCCGGGGCCGGTGCCGAAGCTGCCGGGCCCTCATCGCGTGGCGCTATCCGCTGGTCGAGGCGCTGAACGCCGCCGGGTACGGGTTCATCGCGTGGCGTTTGGGAGGGACGGTGGACGCCTACGTCTACGGCCTGCTGTTCTCGGCCCTTGTCGTCGTCAGCTTCATTGATCTCGATCACATGATTGTGCCGGATCGGATCACGCTGCCCGGGATGGCGCTGGGGCTGGTCGTCGGGACGTTTCTGTTGCCCCGGTGGTGGGACAGCATCGGGGGGCTCCTGCTCGGGGGAGGCCTGCTGTATTTCATGGCCTGGATCAGCCCTTACCTGTTCGGGAAGGAAGGCATGGGCGGCGGTGATATCAAGCTGCTGGCCATGATCGGCGCCTTTCTGGGGTGGCAGCAGGTCCTGCTGACCGTGATTGTCGGGGGCATCGTGGGCGCCGGCGTCGGCGTGGCATTGATCGGCGCTCGTGTCATGGCCCGCGGGGCCTACATTCCGTTCGGCCCCTTCCTGTCCCTCGGCGCGGTGGTGGCGATGCTGTATGGAACGGAGATCCTGGGCTGGTACGGGTCTCTCCTGACGGACCGGCGGTGAATGGTGGCGATGGGACCCCGGAATAATTCCCTCGTCGCGGCTTCGATCCTGCTGCTCGTCCTGTTTCTGATCACGCTGGCGTTCAATCTCATGGTAGCGCAGCGCGCTCCCACCCTGCACGGCGGAGAGGTGCAGACCGTCACCAGCCTCCTGCTGAAGGTGCTGGGGGGGCTCTTTGTGCTGCTTCTGCTATACACCGCCTTTTCCAGAGTGACGCGGCGTGGCCAGCCGACGGAGACCGGCGTCGTGATCGATGCGTTCCATGACGTCGTCCAGCGCCTGCGGAAAAAGGAGCAGGATCTCGAGAGTTACAACGAAAACATCCTGCGCAGCGTGTCGAGCGGCGTCATCACGTTCAACCGGGACGGGGTGGTCACCACGTTCAATGACGCGGCCGCCAGTATTCTGCGGCTCAGGCGGGAGGACGTGATCGGCAAAACCTGTGCTGCGGTGTTCGGCTCGCAGAGCGTGGTCGCACGCCTGTTGATGCGTGCGCTGGTCCATGGGGACGTCATCACGCGGGAGGAGTTCGAGCTGGAGGTCCCGCACGGCGGGAAGATCTGGGTCGGCGTCAGCACGTCGCTGTTGAAGGATCATGCCGGCGACCTGATCGGGACCACGTTCGTCTGCACCGACCTCACCGAGATCAAGGCACTCCAGGAGCGGGTGGAGATGCGCGAGCGCATGATGGTGTTGGGCGAAATGTCCGCCGGCATCGCCCATGAGTTCCGGAACCTGATGGGGACCATCCTGGGCGCCGGTAAGCTGATCGCCCGGCAGTTGCCGGGCGGGAGCCCAATCCACGAGAGCGTCCGGACCATCACGCATGTGATTTCCGACATGGACCACCTGGTCACGCAGCTCCTCAATTTTGCGAGAAAGACGGAGCCCGACCTTGCCCCGGTGGCGCTGGAGCCGTGGCTCAAGCGGGCCGTCGAGCAGGCGGTGGAGCAGGCGCCCGCGCCGAATCTCCACGTCGAAGTCCGTTGCGTGCCGGACCTGCCCGTCATTCGCATGGACGAGGTACTGATGCGCCAGGCGTTGAGCAATCTGGTCCAGAACGCCATCGAGGCCATGCCGGCGGGCGGAGACTTGACCGTGTCGGCCGGCGTGCGGGCGCTGCAGGGGCGCCGCCGGGAGGTGGCCGTGACCATCGCCGATACCGGCGTGGGCATCCCGCAGGACCGGCTGGCCAAGATTTTCCTCCCGTTCTTCACCATGAAAGCCAAGGGGACCGGCCTGGGGCTCGCCCTGGTGCACAAAATCGTCCTGTTGCACAACGGGCGGATTGAAGTGGAGAGCCGGGAGGGCACAGGCACTACGTTTCATGTTTTTCTTCCGGCCGGTTAAGGAGCACGCGTGAGCACCATTCTGCTGATTGAAGACAATGAACGCATGGCACGGGTGCTGGCCCAGCACATGGAACTTGATGGCCACACCGTAATTTTGGAACTGGACGGGGTGGCCGGATTGGAAGCCTTCCGCCTCCACAAGGTGGACCTCGTCCTCACCGATCTCAAATTGCCGGAGAAGTCGGGGCTGGAAGTGCTGCAGGCCGTGAAGGACGAGAATCCCCTGATTCCGGTCGTGGTCATGACCGCGTACGGATCGATCGAAACGGCGGTCAAGGCGGTCAAGGACGGCGCCTTTGATTTTCTCCAGAAGCCGGTGGACCCGGAGAAGCTGCTGGTCACGATCAGCAAGGCGCTGGAGAAACGGCATCTTCAGACCGAGAATCTGCTCCTGAAGGAGGAGCTGTCGCAGGCCCGCTCGGCGAAGCTGATCGGCCGGAGCCGCGCGCTGGCCGACGCGCTGGAGAAGGCCAAGAAGGTTGCGGCGGGCACGACGACCGTGCTGCTGTTAGGCGAAAGCGGAACCGGCAAAGAGCTCTTCGCGAGAATGACCCACGACTTGAGCCCGCGCAAGAACGGTCCGTTCGTTGCCATCAACTGCGCGGCGATCCCCAAGGACCTCCTCGAAAGCGAGCTGTTCGGGCATGAGCGCGGGTCGTTCACGGGGGCGACGGGGCGGAAGATCGGCAAGTTCGAACTGGCCGATGAAGGCACGATCTTCCTGGATGAGATCGGCGACATGGACCAGGGCCTGCAGGCCAAGGTGCTGCGGGTGCTCGAGGGCGACCGGTTCATGCGGGTGGGAGGCACCTCCAAGGTCAAGGCGGACGTCCGCGTCGTGGCGGCCACCAACAAGGACCTGCAGGCGGCGGTGGCCAAACAGGTTTTCCGGGAGGACCTGTATTACCGGCTGAACGTATTTCCGATCGTCATCCCGCCGCTGCGGGACCGCCGCGAGGACATTCCGCTGCTGGTGGAGTACTTTCTCACGATGTACTGCCGGGAGCTGAAGCGGGAAGGCCTGCAGGTCTCTCCGGAGGCGATGGAGATTATGATGAAGCATCCGTGGACGGGGAACGTCCGCGAGTTGCAGAACTGCATCGAACGGGCCGTCATCCTGTGTGACGGCCTCACGATCATGCCGGAGCACATCGGGCTGCGCCAGCATGAGCGGCCGTTGGAGGAAGACCTGACGCCGACCGGGAGCCTCCAGGAGGCCAGCAGCGCGGCGTCACGCGCCGTGGAGTCGCGAATGATCGAGCGCGTGCTGCGCGACACGGGCGGCAACAAGTCCAAAGCGGCGGAGATCCTCAAGGTCAGCTACAAGACGCT
>JAVHQA010000044.1:0-1220 GCA_036170875.1 Nitrospirales bacterium | reverse complement strand
GGCGATGCGTTTGAAGTCGCTGTCGGCGGTCCAGAGCGGCAGATCGTGGTCCATTGCGGCGACGGCGATGAGCAGATCAGGCAGGGGGACCGTTTGTCCCTTTCGGGCAAGATCATGACCCAGACGGGCTGCGCGATGCCATGTGTCGTCGGTCACGGGGGCATGGTGGAGAGCGGCAAGTTGTTCGTCGAGTGTGGCCCAGCGCTCGGGAGTTTTGACGCCGATGAGCAGTTCGGCTCGGATCGGCCAGCAAATCCAAGCTGCGCCGGAAACAGTCAGTTCCGCCAGACGGCTTTTGAGTGTCCCGTGTCCCTTGCGGTCGGCGCTGATCCAGATGCTGGTGTCGACGAGGCGAGGACCGGTGTCAGCGGCGGGCATGGGAGCGGTGCCGCCGCCGGCGAAGCTCGGCCACGGTCGTTTCAAAAATTCCAGTGCCGAGCGCGTCAGCCAAAGCTTTGCGACGTTCCGCCTTCACCAGTTCATCAAGAGCCTTGGCGATGGTTTCTCGCTTGGTCCGCGAACGGGTTAAGCGCATGGCTTCCGCGAGCGTGCCGTGGTTGAGCGCAATAGAGAGCCTTTTGGTGGTGCCTGCCATAGGCACCAATTTAAACCTGTAATTGGTGTGTGTCAAGATGCCTACTCCAACCTCGAATCCGCCTGAACCCGTCACCGACCCCTGGGTCACGTGCTTTCTGACGGGGATGGTGATTCGGTACCTGGACGGCCTGGACGGGGCCGCCGGGCGGATGGACTATCACCGTGTGATGGGCGTGGCGGAAGGATTCGACCACATCCGCGATCCGAAGGCCTTTCTCCTCGACACGAACAATTGGATCCCCCACGCGGTGCTGCGTGAGCTGATTCGTCGTAGCGAAGAGGCCAGCGGTTCCAAGGAGGTCACCTATCGCGCGTCGCTGGCGTTCTTTGCGTCCGCCGAGGGGCGGCAGCCGACGCTGATCGAGACCGTCGCCAAATATCTGGGCGATGTGGACGCGGTCATTCGCTGTTCAGGCCTGTGGGCCACGGCCTACAGTAATTACCTCCGCATGCAGGCTTTTGCCCGCCCCGAGGAGTCGCGGACGCTCTATATCCTGGTTCGCTTTCTGCCTTCCGTCGAGCCACTGATCGGCAACAGTCTGCTGGTCAAGGGCAACATCGAAGGCTTTTCCCAGCTCTACCCGTTTGTGTCCTCCGTCTCGTGCGAGGAGCAGTACTCGCAG
>JAVHQA010000043.1:0-1072 GCA_036170875.1 Nitrospirales bacterium | reverse complement strand
CCACGGTCTGCCCGCCGCTGAGTGCCACACTCACCTCGGCCTGATTCCGGGCCATCGTTTTCAGAAGCCCGAACAATTTTAGGGTTACCATTGCACCCGCCCACCCCCGGCCCGCCGAGACAGGCCGTTTTCCCGATAGTCACTCATCCAAACGGTTCTCACGTTTTGCGTCTGTAAGCACCAGACTTGCCGCCGGCCTTTTCGAGCAGGCAGACATCGGCGAACGCCATGCCCCGATCGACGGCCTTGCACATATCGTAGATTGTGAGCGCCGCCACGGTCACCGCCGTGAGCGCTTCCATTTCCACGCCGGTCTGCCCGGTGGTCTTGACGGTGGCCGTCGCCATAATGCTGCACAGCCCCTCGCGGTTCGGCTGGGGGTCTTCCTTGAAGTCAATGTCGACGCCGGTGATCAGGAGGGGGTGGCACATGGGGATGAGGTCAGGCGTGCGCTTCGCGCCCATGATTCCGGCGGTTTGGGCGACCGCCAGAACGTCCCCTTTGGCGATGTTCCCACGGCGGATCTTCTCCAGGGTTTCGGGCTGCATCAGGATGCGCGCCTGGGCCGTCGCCGTCCTGGGCGTCGCTCCCTTCCCAGACACGTCAACCATGCGCGCCCGGCCGGCCTCGTTGAAGTGGGTAAATTCACTCATTGTTATTAGAATTGTAGGTGCCGCCTCGAAGGTTAGTCAAGGGGAAACCCCTGCCGATGCCACCTTGACATTGCCGAACCGGTATAGGTAGCGTTTCCCGGGAACCGCGCGCAGGGAGCGTGAAATCATGGACGACCGGCTGATCATCGAACGACTGGAATTCCAGGGCTATTGCGGCGTCACGGAAGCCGAACGCGAAGCGCCCCAGCCGATGGCGATCGACCTCGAACTGTCCCTGGACATGGCGCCGGCGGCGGCCACGGATGATCTGGTTCGAACCGTGGACTACCTCGGGGTCACAGAACGAGTCCTGGCGATCGCCCAAATGCAGCGCTTCCACTTGCTGGAAACCATGGCCGAGCGGATGGCGCAAGCCATCCTGTCGGAGTTTCCCGTGGCGGAAGTCACCCTGTGGGTGC
>JAVHQA010000042.1:0-1074 GCA_036170875.1 Nitrospirales bacterium | reverse complement strand
CACCACCACTACTGGCTTTTGCCGGTGGATTCCTCCTCCTTCCCCTCAGCAGCGGAACCGGTCTGTGCGGTCACCACGCCCGCAAAATTGACGGCAATGGTCATTCGATAGTCGGAGTCTTCATCCATGGGTCCGACATACCGTTCGATCGTGTCGCCCCCGTACTTGAACCGAATGACGACATCCGAGTAATCGCGGAGCCTCTTCACCGCCAAAGTCTTGGACGTATCCTTTTTAATGGTTCCCATGGAATGGGGGGTCGAGTACACCACAAGCGAGACGTCAGTCACATCCTGGCCCGAGTTATTCTGGACTGTGATGCCGGCGCTGCTCTTTTTCCAAAATTGGAATTCGGTCGGAAGCTTGTCACGGCTCGACCACACGAACAAGACAAACAGCACGAGTACGAGATACTCCTTTTTCATCGGCACTCCCTTTCGCCATGGTTCGCTGCTTCGATACGGGCTTTAGAGTATACAGAGTTCCCCAACAGGATCAACTTGGAGGCACACTTTACGGCTCCCGGTACCGGCGCACGTGCGGGTTGAACTCCCGCGCTTTTTTGATCTGCGCCTCGCCGGCCACGTCCTGCCCCAGGAACTTCAGGCTGGCGCCCTTGAGCGCATACCCCTCAGCCCCGTCAGGAACCTGCCGGATGTACGCATCCGAGTAGGCGATCGCCGCCGGGTAGTCCTGATCAAGAAACGCCACTTCGGCCTGTGCAAAATCCACCCAGCGCCGCAGGAGAACCGCCTCCGCCCCGCCGATGCCATGTTCCAGCAATTGTCTGACCCTGGCATACCCGACCCGAGCCTGGTCCCGCCGGCTGTTATAGTAAAGATCAAGCCGGGCCTGGAGATAATGCGCGCGTGGATTGTCGGCCTCAAGTACAAGCGCCCTGGAGACGAGTGCACGTGCCTTGGCGACATCGCCATAGGCCATCGGCGGCAGGTACGGAGCGGCCATGTAGTATTCGGCCTGCGACAGCATCGTCCCCACATGATCCGGCGCCTTCGCCAGGACTTGCTCGTACCGATCCAGCGCGACACCGATCGCCCGCCGGCTTTTGACCAG
>JAVHQA010000041.1:0-1074 GCA_036170875.1 Nitrospirales bacterium | reverse complement strand
CCTGGTTGCTGCCTTCTAGGCGAGGGTCGTCACCTCTACTTGAAGGCGTTTCTTCTTGGCTTCCGCCACAATGCCTTCCAGTCGAGCCGCAACATCGTCCTTAATCCATTCTGCTCCACAGAGCGCGCATACCAACGGTGCCAGACACACTTAACCCCTCACAAGACTTTGCAGGGGCAAGCACGCTAAGTTGGTTCGTGTTCGAGGATGTTCAATGAGGTTGGGCAATATGTTGTTTCACGAGCGTCATGAAGTCGCTGATTTCTCCGCTGAACGACAGGATGCGGCCCTTGGGATCGTGCAGGTGATGGGGGAAGGCAGTGAGGGAGCGCTTCCGATAATCCGTGCGGTGGTGGGGAAGGGGGTCGGCTCGAAAGAGCGGGCTGCTGCTTGGTCCCGTCAGGGCATAGCTGTAGCCGGCAATGCGCAGTTGATGACCGGCCATCTCGTATTCCTCCCGGATATAGAGCGAGTGCTGCTCCGAGAGATGCAAGGTGAGATGTAAGAGACCGGAGATCGTGGCTCGCTCCACGAGGACCGGAAACTCTTCATGGAAGTTCGAAGGGACTGAGAAGCGTTCGGTCAGCAGGAGGTAAATGGACCAGCAGCGATCAATCAGAAGGGCTCGTTCCTGGCCCTCACCGGGCATACGGCGCCAGGGTTTTCAGCGGCAATTTCGTCTGAAGCGCACGGAAATAGCTGCGGTAGCACATGGCCCAGTTGACGAAGTCCGGGGTGTCCTCGGCCGGAGTGCCCACAATCAGGGCGTAAAACACCTCTGAGCGCATGTGGTATTTGGCCTCAAAGTCATGCAGGTCCCTCGCCAGGTCGGCAAGCACCGTATCGGTGGGCAAGGCACCCGAACTGACTCGCCGGATCAATTCGGTTTTCGTCATTTTGGAAGATCGCCGCGCACTCTGCATGCGACGGACTGTATCGCCACAGTAGGAGTAAGTCAAGCCGAGTAACCCGTGAAGAGCGCGGGGAAAAAATGGGGACAGCGGCGCAGGAAGGGGGACAGGCACCGCTCGGAAGCGGAGCCAGTCCCCGCGCCGGGAGCCAGTCCCCTCTGCG
>JAVHQA010000040.1:3335-5211 GCA_036170875.1 Nitrospirales bacterium | reverse complement strand
TGGTCGCCGGCCTGCAGAAATTCGCCGGCGGGGAGGCGCGCCAGCGCGGCTCCAGTCCCAAGCTGCAGGTGCTCAACACCGCGCTCATGGGCGCGCAGTCTGGTCTGACGCTCAAGGAGGCGCGCGCGGACGGGGCGTTCTGGGGTCGAGTCGTCGAGTCTGCGGTCGGTGCGCATCTTGCCAATGCCGCGGCGGCAGACGTATGCGAACTGTTCTACTGGCGCGACCGTAACCGCGAGGTGGATTTCGTCGTGCGCGTTGGACGGACGGTGACCGCCATCGAAGTGAAAAGCGGTCGCGCGCGGGAGGCATTGCCCGGCATGGAAGCATTCGCAACAGCATTCAAACCCACGCGCAGGCTGCTGGTCGGCGGCGACGGCATCGCATTGGAGGAGTTTCTATCCCGGCCGGTTGAATATTGGGTGAAGGCCCACTGAAAAGTGGAGTCGGAGTCTTTTTCCCCAAACCGGAACGTGGCACCTCTTGTGGCCTGCGGCCGCCGCGGCTTAGAATGACGCTGTATGCCTGAACCTCGTTCCATCGTCATCAAGGGCGCGCGGGAGCACAACCTCAAGAACCTCGACCTGGCGATCCCCCGCGACAAGCTCGTCGTGATCACTGGGCTGTCCGGCTCGGGCAAGTCGTCGCTCGCCTTCGACACGATCTACGCCGAGGGCCAGCGCCGCTATGTCGAGTCCCTCTCGGCCTACGCCCGCCAGTTCCTCGAGCAGATGGACAAGCCCGATGTGGACTCCATCGAGGGCCTCTCGCCGGCCATCGCCATCGAGCAGAAAACCACGTCGCGCAATCCCCGCTCCACCGTGGGCACCGTCACCGAGATCTACGACTACCTCCGGCTGCTCTTTGCCCGGATCGGCCGCCCGCACTGTCCCCAATGCGGCGATCCGATCACGGCCCAGACCGTTCAGCAGATGGTGGACGCGCTGATGGCGCTGCCGCTGGGTTCGAAGCTTTCAATCCTGGCGCCCATCGTGCGCGACCGCAAGGGCGAGTACCGCAAGGAGCTTCACGATGCGCGTCGCAGTGGATTCATCCGCGCGCGGGTGGACGGCAAGCCGCACGACCTCGCGGACGAGATCGCGCTGGACAAGCAGAAGAAGCACACGATCGAGATCGTCGTGGATCGTGTCGTCCTCAAGAACGACGAGCCGACGATGCGGCGGCTGGCGGATTCGCTGGAGATCGCGCTGAAGCAGGCGCATGGCCTGGTGGGGATCGATCTCGACGGGAAGAAGGATCTCCTCTACAGCGAGAAGCTGGCCTGCGTGCGGTGCGGCTTCAGCTATTCGGAATTAACGCCCCGCCTCTTCTCCTTCAACAGCCCGCACGGCGCCTGCCCGGGCTGCGACGGACTCGGCCACGAGCCGCCCCAGGGGGGCTCGCGGTTCGACGAGGACGATGAATACGAGGACGAGGACTACGAATCGCTGATGCTCTGCTCCCTCTGCAAGGGCGACCGCCTGAAGCCCGAAAGCCTCTCGGTCCTGATCGATCGGAAATCCATTGCCGCGGTCACGCGGCTGTCGATCCGGGAGGCCGCCGGACTCTTCCAGAAGCTGACGCTCACCGAACGCGAGCAGTTCATCGCGCACCGCATCCTGAAAGAGGTCCGGGAGCGCCTCGGCTTTCTCGTCAACGTCGGCCTGGACTATCTGACTCTGGACCGGGCGGCGGCGACACTCTCCGGCGGGGAAGGCCAGCGCATCCGGCTCGCCACGCAGATCGGCTCCGGGTTGGTGGGCGTCCTCTACATCCTGGACGAGCCGTCCATCGGGCTCCACCAGCGGGACAACCGGCGCCTGTTGGACACGCTCCTTCGCCTGCGCGATCTGGGTAACACGGTGATCGTGGTCGA
>JAVHQA010000040.1:0-3235 GCA_036170875.1 Nitrospirales bacterium | reverse complement strand
GACAAGATCGTGAACATCGACCAATCGCCGATCGGGCGCACGCCGCGCTCCAACCCGGCGACCTACACCGGCCTGTTCACCTACATCCGCGACCTTTTTGCGAACCTGCCCGAGTCGCGGGTGCGCGGCTACAAGGCCGGGCGCTACTCGTTCAACGTGAAGGGCGGGCGCTGCGAAGCGTGCCAGGGCGACGGCATGATCAAGATCGAGATGCACTTCCTGCCGGACGTCTACGTGACCTGCGAGGTCTGCAAGGGCCGGCGGTACAACCGGGAGACGCTCGACGTCCGCCACAAGGACCAGAGCATCGCCGACGTCCTGGCCATGACGGTCGAGGAGGCGTTGGCGTTCTTCCAGCACCTGCCTCTCATCAAGGTCAGGCTGGCGACGCTCAACGACGTGGGGCTGGGCTATATCAAGCTCGGCCAGTCCGCCACGACGCTGTCGGGCGGCGAGGCGCAGCGGGTGAAGCTGTCGCGCGAGCTCTCCAAGCGGGCGACCGGTCGCACGCTCTATATCCTGGACGAGCCGACCACGGGGCTGCACTTTGCGGATATTCAGAAGCTGCTCGAGGTGCTGAACCGCCTGGTGGAGTCCGGCAACAGCGTGGTGGTGATCGAGCACAACGTCGACGTGATCCGCAACGCCGACTGGATCATCGACCTCGGGCCGGAAGGCGGGGATCGCGGCGGCGAGATCGTCGCCGCCGGCCCGCCCAGGGAGGTGGCGGGCGTCAAGGCCTCCCATACCGGAGCTGTGCTGCGGGGGAAATAGGGGTTAGATCTTGTTTTCGATGGCGTAGCGGACCATCTGCGCCACGTTCCGGATGCCCAGGCGGCGGCCGATGTTGACGCGATGGGTTTCTGCCGTGCGGGGGCTGATACCCAGCTTCTCGCCGATCTGCCTGCTGGTGTAGCCATAGGCGACCAGGCTCAAGACCTGGCGTTCGCGCGGAGTCAGGCGAGGCGTGACTCTCCGTACAGTCTTCATGTCTGCGGCGTGTGGGGTGCTCTTGGTTTTTACGGTCCGGCGTGCGGTCATGATGTGAGTCAACCTCCTTGGTCCTGGAACGATAGTATCTGAATCATAGCCTGATCGTCTGGGAAACTGCAACCCATGGAAACCCCGAGCATAATTTCCCATGTAACCTTTGGCGGATTGGCGTGTCTCACCAAGTATAGGGGCTAGCGCAGACAGGCGGGGGCGGCATGGCGGAGTCGGATTACCAGCTGTTGGATCGGTACGCGACCGGCGATGGGGCGGCCTTTGAAGAGCTGGTCAAGCGCCACCAGAAGACCATTTACGATCTGGCGTATCGGATGCTGGAAAACCATGCCGACGCGGCGGATTTGGCGCAGAGGACCTTCGTGCAGGCGTTCCTGCACCATCAGTCATTCAAGCGCGAGTCAGGATTCCGCACCTGGCTCTATCAGATCGGCATGAATCTCTGCCGCAATGCCATCCGCGATCAGGCGCGCCGGGTGCATGAGGACGTCAACGAGCTGGAGCTGGCGGGCTCCCAGGACATCCTGGCGGAGGTCGCCGGGGCCGAGATGAAGGATCGCCTGGGTCACGCGATCCGGACCCTGCCGACGCGGCAGAAGGAAGCCCTGGTGCTGCGGGTCTATCACGATCATGCCTTTGCGGAAATCGGGACGATCATGAGCTGCTCAGAGGGGGCCGCGAAGGCCAATTATCACCACGCGGTGGACCGGCTCCGCCGCGCTCTGGTGTCGGGAGAGGGATGACCATGACGTGCCATGAGATCAAGGAATTGACCGTGCCGTATCTCGAGTTGGATCTGGAGCCGTCGCGCATTCGCGACGTCACGGTCCATCTGGACGGGTGTGCGGGGTGCCGGGCGGAGATGGAAGCGGTCCGCCAGGTTCTGGTCCGGGTGAAGGGCGTGGCGGTGCCGGACCCGGGTGACCGGTTTTGGAACGACTTTCCCGACAAGGTCCGACGGGAGCTGGCGCGTGAACGGCCCCCCATCCCCTCGGCGTTGAGGAAGGGACTGACCGGATGGCCGATGGCCCTTGCGGCGTCGGTCCTCCTGCTCGTCGGCGCCTGGTCGCTCAAGGGTCTGTTCGATCAAGGGCCGGCACCGGCACAGCCGCGCGTGGTCGCGCAGGCGTCCCAAGCGGCTGAGCCCGAGCTGTCGCAACTTGCCGAAGCGGACTGGCAAGCATTCTGGGAGGAAGACCCCGATATGGCTCTGGCCGAAATGGCGTCCGGCCTGGATCGGCAGACGGTGGATCGTCTGTTCCGGGACATTTAAAGAAGGAGAATACTATGCGCCGAAACCGTTGGAAACATAGCAGCGTGGCACTTGCGCTTATTCTGGCTCTCGCATGTCCGGCGCTGGCGCAGGAGATGGAGCGGCCGGGCGGATCGAAACCGACGCCGCCTGTGATGGAGGAGCTGGACCGCATGACCGGCCCAGAACGTGGACCGAGTGCCGGATCAGGGGGCGGGCCGGGCGGCGGAGAGGAAGGCGGCCGCCATTTCGAGGCCAAGAAGCGGGAGCGGCTGCTGCAGGCACTCCACCTCGACGAGGCCACGCGGAGCCGTCTCAGCCAGCGCCTGGAGCAGTTGGATCAGAAGGGGGAGGACCTGCGGCGCCAGCGGAAGGAAGCCTTCGAGGCGTTGCGGGAGCAGGCGCCTGGCCTGCGCAAGGGCCAGGGGGGGAAGCGGGGGTCTCGCGAGGGCGGTGGACAGAAAGCAGAGGACGCGCCGCCCGCGGCAGGGCCTGCCGTGGACAGCGGCGCGCTGAAGCAGGCGCTGGACCGGGTCTATGCGGTGGAAGACGCCATGGCGGGGTTGCGGCGCGAGCGCACGCAGGCCGTGCGCGAAATCCTGACGCCCGAGCAGCAAGTGAAATATTTGTTCATCACGATGAAATTCAGGAAGGAGATGCGCGAGCGGCTCCAGCGAGAACAGGGCGGACAGGAGGGTGGGCCGATGGACAGGAAACGGCGGTTCGAGGGCGGCGGGGACGGCGACCGACGCTGATGCGTTTGACCCCCTCTCCCGCGGTCTGTTAGGCTCCATCCATGTGGCGGATTTTCATCCTCGGTGTCCTGCTGGTCATCGTGTATTTTATGGCCAGGAGCGCTCTGCGGGGACTCTTTGGGAAGGATAAGGACGTCGCGCGGTCCGTGGGGGCGCCAGGGAGTCCATCCGACATGATGCAGGATCCGGTCTGCGGGATGTTCGTGCCGAAGGAAGGCTCGTT
>JAVHQA010000039.1:0-1077 GCA_036170875.1 Nitrospirales bacterium | reverse complement strand
GGTTGCCATGAGACGGCCGTACGTTGATCATGGAGTCGAATTCGATCCATTCTTCGAGCGGTTTGTGGGGATACAGGTTAATCCCCCATAGGTGTCGTTGCCCGGAGTCTTGGTCCAAGAGCACCGCCTCTTCATCCGAATGGAGTTCCCCGCCGATCGCCATGATCCCGCGTTCCACATCCACCACGGCCTTTACCAGATCACCGAACTGTTCCTTGGCCATCTTCGTCAACTCGTCTCGTAAAATGGCATCCCGGACAACCTTGATTTCCATTTACACCACCGGCGAAATGACCGCGTTCACAACAATCTCTCGGCACCCACTGCAGCAATCCAGCGCTGGAGGATACTCTGA
The DNA here is from genome assembly GCA_036170875.1 of Nitrospirales bacterium. GTDB lineage: Bacteria > Nitrospirota > Nitrospiria > Nitrospirales > NS-4 > SCTG01. The sequence continues at coordinate 722 of JAVHQA010000039.1, read as the reverse complement.
TTCAGCAAAGCCTTGTCAAGAGCAAGAGATTATGGAGCAGCTTTGGCGCCAACCCTTGACCCTCCCCTCTTCCGCCCTATAGTCTTTCAGTATGGCGATTGATCCGGTCTGCGGGATGGCCGTGGACGAAAAAACGGCTCCGGCGACGGCGGTGCACAACGGCACCACGTACTATTTCTGCGCGCCGGGTTGCAAGCGGACGTTCGAGAAGGATCCGGTTGCGGTCCTCAAGGGCGGTGCGAAGGGCATGGCGCCGTCTGTGCAGATGGTCACGATGATGCCCATGCGGACGAAGCCTGCGGAGTCGAAGGCCCCCCTCACCCCAACCCTCTCCCTCCAGGGGAGAGGGAAAGATTTTGGTGTACCCCATTCCAAAGGGAGAGGGACAAGTAATGCAGCCAAGCCCGCGTCGCTCACGATTCCGATCGAAGGCATGTCCTGCGCGTCGTGCGTCGCCAAGATCGAGCGGGGCCTGAGCGACGTGCCCGGCGTTGTCCGGGCGTCGGTGAACCTGGCGACGGAGAAGGCCACGGTCGACTATCAGTCCGGCGTCGCGACTCCTGACACGATTCAGGCGGCCATTCGCGGCCTCGGGTATACCCCCGTCATGCCGGTGGAAGCCCCCCTCACCCCAACCCTCTCCCTCCAGGGGCGAGGGGAAGAGCGGGCGGAGCGGAAGCACGCCGCCTATCGGTCGCTCCGGGCACGGTTCTGGTTTGCCG
>JAVHQA010000038.1:2370-5233 GCA_036170875.1 Nitrospirales bacterium | reverse complement strand
GGCGTTCTGCCCCGTTGCCATGACGAAAGAGTGGCGAATTCTGCTACAGCCTGCCCCGCTCAGACCATTTTCCTCCTTTTCCAGTCACTCCCCCATTTTGGCCTTGCCTTTGCACATCAACCCGTGAGGAGCAAGGAGCGTTGATGTCCTGGGACACGATCATCAAGTCGCGGCGGGAGTGGACTGTCGTACGGCCATGACCGCCTCTGTGACGGCATTCTGGAGCGTCTCCCCCGATGAGTTGCTTCGGCGGCTGAACACCACGCCAAAAGGCTTGACCGCCGAGGAGGCCCGGCAGCGGCTTGTGGAATATGGCCTCAACCTGCTGAAGCCTGAAAAGGGCGCGCGCGCCCTGACCCTCCTGCTGGCGCAATTCAAAAGTCCGATCATCCTCGTCCTTCTCACCGCCGCAGGGCTGTCGTTCTTTCTGGCCGATCCCGCCGACGCCCTCATCATTCTGACGATCATTGTCGCCAGCGCCCTGCTCGGATTCTGGCAGGAACGGGGGGCCGCCGATGCGGTCGCGAAATTGCTCGCGATCGTCAAGATCAAGGCGGACGTGTGGCGTGACGGCAGTCTGACGGAGGTTCCCGTCGAAAACATTGTTCCCGGCGACGTGGTCTTCCTCAAGGCCAGCGACAAGGTTCCCGGCGACTGCCTCATGCTGGAATCCAAAGATCTCTTCGTGGATGAAGCGGCCATGACCGGCGAGACCTATCCCGTCGAGAAGATCGTCGGAGTGCTGGGAGCGGATACTCCACTGGGGCGGCGGGCGAACAGTCTGTTCCTGGGCACACATGTGATCAGCGGGACCGCCACGGCCCTGGTCGTCCGCACGGGCAGGGAGACTGAATTCGGGAAAGTCGCCGAACGGTTGAAATTCAGACCTCCGGAAACCGAGTTCGAGCGAGGGGTCCGTCGTTTCGGGTATCTCCTCATGGAGGTCACGCTGGTCCTGGTCATCGCCATCTTCGTGATCAACGTCGCGCTGGCGCGCCCGGTGCTGGAGGCCTTCCTCTTCTCGCTCGCGCTTGCGGTCGGCCTCACGCCGCAACTGCTCCCGGCGATCATCAGCATCAACCTGGCTCATGGCGCCAAACGCATGGCGGCCCGCGGGGTGATCGTCAAGCGTCTGGCGTCCATCGAAAACTTCGGCAGCATGAATGTGTTCTGTTCGGACAAGACGGGGACGCTGACCGAGGGGGTCGTGCACCTGCATGCCGCGCTGGATGTGGAAGGCGCCGCCAGCGACCAGGTCTTGTTGTACGCTTATCTCAACGCGCGCTTCGAAACGGGGTTTTTGAATCCGATCGACGAAGCGATCCGCACCTATCGCCCGTTTGATCTCTCCGGTTACCGGAAATTGGACGAGGAGCCCTATGATTTCGTCCGTAAACGCCTGTCCATCCTCGTTTCCACGAACGAGACGCACGTGATGGTGACGAAAGGGGCGCTGCCGAATGTGCTCGACGTCTGCACGTCGGCCGAGGCTGCCGGAGGGGCGCGCGTGGAGATCGCCTCCGTGAAGGAGCGGATTCAGACGCATCTGGAGGAGTACAGCGCGCAGGGATTTCGCACGCTGGGCGTCGCGTATCGGGACATCGGCGCGGCCGTGCGCATCACCAAGCATGATGAGACGGGCATGACGTTTCTGGGCTTCCTGGTGTTCGCCGATCCGCCCAAGCCGGGCATCGCGGAGACCATCGGCGACCTCAAGCGCCTGGGCGTGACGCTCAAAATCATCACCGGCGACAACCGCCTGGTCGCGGCCCATGTGAGCGGGCAGGTGGGGTTGGAGTCTCCACGCGTCCTGACCGGTTCGGATCTCCGCCTGATGAGCGACGAGGCGCTGCTCCACCAGGTGAACGCGGTGCACGTCTTCGCGGAGGTCGAGCCCAATCAGAAGGAGCGCATCATTCTTGCGCTGAAGAAGGCCGGCAATGTCGTGGGGTACGGCGGGGACGGCATCAACGACGCCTCCGCCCTGCATGCCGCCGACGTCGGAATTTCCGTGGACAGTGCCGTGGACGTGGCCAAAGAAGCCGCGGATATCGTGTTGCTGGAGAAAGACCTCGGCGTGCTCGTCGATGGCGTCCGCGAGGGGCGGACTACGTTCGCCAACACCCTCAAGTACGTTTTCATGGCGACGAGCGCCAATTTCGGGAACATGTTCAGCATGGCCGGGGCGTCTCTTTTCCTGCCCTTTCTCCCCCTCCTGCCGAAGCAGATACTGTTGACCAATCTCCTGACCGACATCCCGGAGATGACCATCGCCACCGACAGCGTGGACCGCGAGATGGTGGATCAGCCTCGACGCTGGGACATCGGATTCATCCGCAAATTCATGCTCACCTTCGGCATCGTGAGCTCCGTGTTCGACTATCTCACCTTCGGCGCGCTGCTGTTTATTCTCAAGGCGGGGACGGAGGAATTCAGGACCGGCTGGTTTCTCGAGTCCGTGATTTCGGCGTCGGTGATCGTCCTGGTCATCAGAAGTCGCAAGCCGTTTTTCAGGAGCAAGCCGGGGCGCTACCTCCTGGCGGCGACGTTCCTGACCGTTGGCATGACGCTGATCTTTCCGGTCATTCCGCTGGGGAGGGTCTTCGGGTTTACGCCACTCCCGGGGGCCTTCCTTCTGGTCTTGGGGGGGATTGTGGCGCTCTATGTGCTGGCGGCCGAAGCGGCGAAAAAGGCGTTTTACGCGCGAGTGAAATTCTGAGTACGGTCCGAGGGAGGACGCCATGCTCGATAATGCGAAGAAGCTGCAACTGGCCTTGAAAATCCTGGAGACCCTGCAGGAGGAAGACCTGCCGCTCGCCGATGCGGAAGAGATCCTGCGGCGGACGCTGGCGATGCTGCAGGC
>JAVHQA010000038.1:0-2270 GCA_036170875.1 Nitrospirales bacterium | reverse complement strand
CAGGCGGACCTGCTGGAGCAGTTGCTGCTCAAGGGCATGGATATCGCCCGCATCAACTGCGCGCACGACTCCTCGCCCGAATGGGCCCTGATTATCGACGCGATCCGCCATGCCGAGGAGCGGCTGACCAGGAAGGGGCGGGGCGTCGGGCGTCGCTGTCGGATCCTGATGGACCTGGCCGGTCCCAAAGTCCGCACGGGCCCGCTGGCGCTCGAGGCCCGGCCGTTGAAGCTCTCGGTACCCAAGGATCCCCAAGGGCGCCCCTGCAGGCTGCTCGAAGGGTATCTGGACAGCGAGGCCCGCGAGACAGAACGGGTGCGCATCCCCGGAGGGGTGCCGCACTTTGTGATCGCGGTATCCCCGCAATTCGACCTGGCGAGCCTGCAACCGGGCGAGACGCTGCGCTTCGAGGATACCCGCGAGCGCACCAGGACGCTGTACGTGCTTGAGCGAATGAGCCCGACGCGGGTCCAGGTGGGGCTGGAACGGACGGCCTACGTGCAGGAGGGGACCGCGCTGCGTACCGAGCACGGCGCCGTGTTCATGGTCGGCCCGGTGATGGCGCAGCCGGTGGATCTGCGGGTTCAGGCCGGGGACACGCTGCTCTTGTACCGCGATCCCAAGCAACCGGGCCATCCCGCTGAAGGGAAGAGCCCTGCGGGGATCAGCTGCACCTTGCCTGAGATCCTGTCCTGCGTGAAGACCGGCCATCGGGTGTTCATCGACGACGGCAAGATCGCGGCGGTGGTTCGGACGTGTGGCAAGGACTGCCTTGAGCTGGAGATCACCGCGCCCCGTGGCATTCCGGCGCGCATCAAGTCGGAGAAGGGCCTGAACTTTCCCGATTCGACGATCGACGTGCCGGCGCTCACGGCCCAGGACCGGCAGGATCTGGCGTTCGTGGTCACGCACGCGAGCGCGGTCGGCCTGTCCTTCGTGCACCGTCCCCGGGACCTCTACGATCTTCGCGATGCGCTGCGCGAGCTGGGCCACGCCGACATGGGCATCGTGGTCAAAATCGAGACCAGGGAAGCGATCCATCGGCTGGCGCAGTTGCTGCTCGCGGGGCTCGACCTGCCCAAGTTCGGCGTGATGATCGCCCGCGGCGATCTCGCGGTCGAGGTCGGGTTCGAGAACCTGGCGCTGATCCAGGAGGACATCCTGTGCCTGTGCGAAGCCGCGCACGTACCCGTCATCTGGGCAACCCAGGTGCTGGAGACCCTGGCGAAAAGCGGCTTGCCGGCCCGCGCCGAGATTACCGACGCGGCCATGGGCCAGCGCGCCGAGTGCGTGATGCTCAACAAGGGCGAGTATATTCTCGAAGCGGTGGAGACGTTGGCCGGTCTGCTGAGCTCTCAGGAGCGGAGCCGGATCAAGAAGCGGAATGTCTTCCGGGACATCACCGCGCAGCACGGCGTGTTCAAGAGCCTCCCGCCCGACCAGGATCACGTTCGATAGAATCCTGCACACTTTTAGAGGAGCGACGGTCTGCCTCCCGGGGTGGTGATGCCGGGGCTGGGTATGGTATTGATCGTTCAGCCGGAATGGCTGACGGGGTAGAAGGCGCAACCGGAGAGAAGGTGATTCGCATGACGGAGAAGAAGGAAGGGTCGAGGCCGAACATGGAGCGCGCTCTCGAGATCAAGGCCGGCACGGCAACCCTCCAGGCCATTCTGGGCACGCCGACTCCGAAGGGGGTCATCGTGTTCGCGCACCGCAGCGGCAAGGGACGGCTGAACCCGCGCAATCAAATTACCGCGCGTGCGCTCCAGGAAGGGGGGTTGGTCACTTGCCGGGTCGATCTACTGGGCGAACCGGAAGCAAAGGTCCTCCACAACATCTTCGACATTAAGCTGCTGGCTGACCGATTGCTGGAAGTGACCCGGTGGATCGCCCGGCAACCCGAGTTCAAGGGGCTGCCGATCGGCTACTACGGCTTCAGCACCGGCGCGGCCGCCGCACTGCAGGCAGCGGCCCGCTCTCCCGATGCGGTGGTGGCGGTGGTCGCTCGCGGCGGGCGTCCCGATCTGGCTCGGACGTTTCTTTCGAAAGTGAAGGCGCCCACGCTGTTGCTCGTGGGAGGGAAGGACGCCACGGGAATTGAACAGAATCGGAAGGCCTACGAGCAACTCACCTGTCCCAAAGAGCTGGTCATTGTGCCGGAGGCGACGCACCTGTTCGAAGAGGCGGGAACGATCGAGCAGGTGGCGTCCCAGACGCGGGCGTGGTTCCTTCGCTATCTGGTGCAGGACTCCGCGTAACGCGGGCAA
>JAVHQA010000037.1:0-1098 GCA_036170875.1 Nitrospirales bacterium | reverse complement strand
TCTCGGCGCTCCTCACCACGCTCGAAGACATTCCGCCGGGGTCGAAGATCAAATAAGGAGGCGTGTATGCCCACAGGATTGATCATCGCAGTGATCGTCGGAGTCATCATGCTGTTCATGATGCTCAAGATCGTCCCGGAGTACGAGCGACTGGTGGTCCTGCGCCTGGGCAAGGTGCTCGATGAACCCAAAGGGCCTGGAATCGTCATCCTGATTCCGGTCATTGACAAGCCCATCTGGGTGGATCTCCGCGAGATCGTCACACCGATTCCGCATCAAGCCTGCATCACCAAGGACAACGCCTCCATCTCGGTGGACCTTTTGATCTACCGGAAAGTCGTGGACCCGACCGCCAGCGTCGTCCAGGTGCAGGACTTCAGCGCCGCAGCCGGGGGGATCGCCGTCACGACCCTCCGTGCGGTCATCGGGGACATCCCCCTGGACGACGTGCTGGCCAAGCGCGAACAGATCAACCACACCCTGCAATCCAAGATGGATCAGGTCACGAGCCGATGGGGCGTGAAGATCACCACCGTGGAGATCCAGGAGATCAAGCCGCCCAAGGACATCCTCGACGCGATGAGCCGCCAGATGTCGGCCGAGCGAACCCGCCGGGCCCTGGTGATCGAAGCGGAGGGCACGAAGGCCGCCGCCATTACGGTCGCCGACGGCGAAAAGCAGTCCGCCATCCTGAAGGCGGAGGGCGATCGCCAGGCGGCGATCCTCAGAGCGGAAGGTTTCGCCCTGTCGCTCTCCAAGATCTTTGAGATCGCCAAAGGCGTGGATGCCAAGACGATGAGTCTGCAGTACCTGGAAACGCTCAAAGCCCTCGGCGCGGGACCGGCCACCAAGTTCGTGCTGCCGATGGAACTGACGTCGCTGCTCTCCGGTATTATTGGAGACAGCCGCAAAGTCTTCGCTCCGGAAAAAGCGTAAGGAGGAGAATCGGATGAGCTGCGCGAAGTGGTTGGAGTTCAAGATCGACGTGGACCCCAGGAAACCGGGCCGCCGGCAGGAGGTCTTCGACCTGAAGGCGATCGAGCAGGCGATCGGCGCGCCGATCACCTATGTCTATTCCAACGAGATCCAGCCGGGCGC
>JAVHQA010000036.1:0-5343 GCA_036170875.1 Nitrospirales bacterium | reverse complement strand
TCCTGCTCCTTCGTGAGGCGGTCGATGTCCACGCCCATGCCGGCGAGCTTGAGCCGGGCGATTTCCTTGTCGATTGCCGCCGGCACCGGGTAGACCTGATTCTTGAGCGAACGGCCATGCTTGACCAGGTACTCGGCGGCGAGCGCCTGGTTGGCGAAGCTCATGTCCATGACGCTGGAGGGATGGCCCTCGGCCATCGCCAGGTTGACGAGCCGGCCCTCGCCCAGCAGATTGATCCGCCGGCCGTTCGCAAGGATGAATTGCTCGACCCCGTCGCGGACCATCTTGCGGCGGCGGGCAAGCTTTGCCAGCGCCGGGATGTCGAGTTCCACGTTGAAGTGGCCCGAGTTGCACACGATGGCGCCGTCCTTCATGGCGGCGAAGTGCTCCTTGCGGATCACCTTGAGGTTGCCGGTGACGGTGACGAAGAAGTCGCCGATCTTGGCGGCCTCTTCCATCGGCATGGCGCGGAAGCCGTCCATGACGGCCTCAAGGCCCTTCAGCGGGTCCACTTCGGTGACGATGACATCCGCGCCCATGCCTTTGGCCCGGGAGGCGATCCCGCGCCCGCACCAGCCGTAGCCGGCGACGACCACGACCGAGCCCGCGATGAGGCGGTTGGTTGCGCGAATCATACCGTCCAGGGTGCTCTGTCCCGTGCCGTAGCGGTTGTCGAACATGTGCTTGGTGTCGGCGTCGTTAACGGAGATGACCGGAAACTTCAACACGCCCTTCGCGGCCATGCTCCGCAGCCGGATGACGCCGGTCGTCGTCTCTTCGGTGCCGCCGAGAATGCGGGCCGTCTTCTTCTCGCTGTGCAGCGTGGAGACGAGGTCGCACCCGTCGTCCATGGTGACCGTGGGATGGTGGCCCAACGCGTCATGGAGGTGCCGGTAGTAGGTCTTCTTGTCCTCGCCTTTGATGGCGAACACCGGGATGTGGTCGTGGGCGACCAGGGACGCGGCCGTGTCGTCCTGCGTGCTGAGCGGGTTTGACGCGCATAGCCGGATGTCGGCGCCGCCGGCCTGCAGGGTCTGCATCAGGTTCGCTGTCTCCGTCGTCACGTGGAGGCAGGCGGCGACGCGAACGCCCCGCAGGGGCCGCTCCTTCGCGAACCGTTTCCGCACCAGGCGCAGCACCGGCATGGATTCCTCGGCCCACTCGATCCGCATGCGCCCCTGGGGGGCCAGTCTCAAATCTTTCACGTCGTAGTCCACGATGCCTCCCGTCTTCAGTAAAAAGGGGACAGATTCGAGAATCCGTCCCCCGTGTTTCTGGCGGGGACAGATTTCAAATCTGTCCCCAGCAATAAGTTATTTGCCTGCTTCCCGTCTGAGGACCTTCGCCAGGTCGGTTTTCTCCCAGGTGAACTCCGGCTCGCTCCGCCCGAAGTGCCCGTAGGCCGCCGTTTTCTTGTAGATCGGCCGCAGGAGTTTGAGGTGATCGATGATCCCGCGCGGGGTCATGGGGAAGTGCCTGCGCACCAGCTTGTCCAGAAGATCCACGGAGACCTTTTCGGTATTCTTGGTGTCGATCAAAATCGAGACCGGCTCGGGGATGCCGATCGCGTAGGCCATCTGGACCTCGCACTTCTCGGCCAAGCCCGCGGCGACGATGTTCTTGGCGATGTAGCGGGCCATGTAAGAGGCCGAGCGATCCACCTTGCTCGGGTCCTTGCCGGAGAAGGCGCCTCCGCCGTGGCTGCCGACCCCGCCGTAGGTGTCCACGATGATCTTGCGCCCGGTGAGCCCGGTGTCGCCCATCGGCCCTCCCGTCACGAACCGGCCGGTCGGGTTGATGTGGTACTTGACGCTTGTCGGATCAAAAATGCCCTTCGGCATGACGGGCTTGATCACGTGCTCGATGATGTCGCGCTCGATCTTCCTGCTCGTGACATCAGGGCTGTGCTGGGTGGACACGACGATCGTGTCGATCCGCACCGGCTTGCCGTCCCGGTACTCGACCGTCACCTGGGATTTGCCGTCGGGACGGACCCAGGGCAGGAGGCTCTTTTTCCGGACTTCCGCCAATCGCCGGGCGAGGCGGTGTGCCAGGACGATGGGCATGGGCATCAGCTCGGGCGTCTCGTTCGTGGCGTAGCCGAACATCAGGCCCTGGTCGCCCGCGCCTCCCGTGTCCACGCCCATGGCGATGTCGCCGGACTGTTGGTGGATCGCGGTGAGCACCGAGCAGGTATGGTAATCGAAGCCCCAGGTGGCGTCTGTGTAGCCGATCTCTTTGATCGTCTCGCGGATGATGTCGGGAATTTCGACGTAGGCCTTGGTGGAGATCTCGCCGGCGACGAACGCGAGGCCGGTGGTCAGGATCGTCTCGCAGGCGACCCGACAGCGCTTATCCTTGGCCATGATCGCATCCAGGATGCTGTCGGAGATCTGATCGGCGATTTTGTCCGGATGGCCTTCGGTGACTGATTCGGACGTGAACAGGAAGTTATGTCGGCTCATCGTTCGGGGTCCCTCTGTTAATGGATCAGGAGCGTCTGACAATCGAATTCATGAAAGGATAAGGGCCTCAGGTTAGCGAGGGAAGTCCTCGTTTGTCAAGGAGAAAGTCGGCTTTTGTGAGAGGACTTTCCGGCCATGGATTGCTTGACAGTGCGCGCACCGCACCTGTACGATAAAACGATTTTCCCAACTTCAGACAACACACGAAAATGGATGCCACTACGAAAGAAACCGAGGAGTCCAAGCCGTTCACTTTCAAGGAGTTCGGCGACGCGCTCCTTGAATTCTTCAGCTCGCTGAAGCTGGCCATTTTCCTGATGATCACGATGGCCATCCTGGCCACGGTCGGGACGATCATCCAGCAGGGCGAGCGGCCGGAAGTCTACATCAAGGAGTACGGCGAGACCGCCTACTGGTGGTTTGTCAAGCTGGGCTTCATCGACATCTATCACACCTGGTACTTCTCGTCGATCCTGGTGCTTCTCTGCATCAATTCCCTGACCTGCTTCCAGCAACGCTTCCCGGCGATCTGGCGTTCGATCAGGCAGGACAAGGTCAACGTGACGGTCCCGTTCATCCAGAGCCTCAAGCGATCGGCCACGGTCGGTCTTGCGGCTGAGCGGGGCCACGTCACCGAGGACATGGCGCTCGCCTTCGCCGCGCGCGGCTACCGCGTGCTGGTGAACAAGGGCGACGCCGAGACGACGATTTACGCGACAAAGGGGATCATGGGGCGGGTCGCGGCGCACGTGGCGCACCTCAGCGTGACGCTCATCGTGATCGGAGGCATTCTCGGCAATGTCGTCGGGTTTCGCGATTTCGGCGTCTGCATCGAGGGCGAGACGTACCACATCCCGCAGGGTAACTTCGATCTCCACGTGGACAAGTTCTGGATCGACTACTACGACAACGGCGCGGTCAAGTCCTATAACAGCACGCTGACGGTGATCGAGAACGGCGAGAGCAAGCTGACCAAGACGATCACCGTGAACGACCCGCTGGTGTACAAGGGTATCTGGTTCTACCAGTCCAGCTACGGTGATTCGTGGGACCGCGTCGAAAAGGCGCGGGTGGTGGTGCGGGAGAAGGCCACGGACAAGGTGGTCGGCGAGGCCATCCTGGAATGGAAGAAGGAAGCGGTGTTCAAGGACCTCGGATTGAAACTGCAACTGACCGATTTCGTGGCCGACTTCGGGTTCGACGCCAAGGACCGTCGTGTCTACTCCAAGACGGTCGAGCACGAAAATCCCGCCATCAAGCTGGCCATCACGGAGCGGGAGCAGACGCTCACGTCGCCCTGGGTGTTCTACAATTACCCGGACCTGTTTGACATTCAGGGCTCCAAGTACAAGTTCGAGCTGACCGGCTACCTCGCGAAGAAGTTCACCGGCCTGCAGATCACCAAGGATCCGGGCGTGCTCCTCGTCTGGATCGGGTCCACGCTGCTGGTCGTCGGTGTGACGCTTTCGGCGGCCATCTATCACCGCCGGGTGTGGGCCAAAGTGGTGCCCGGGCCGCAGGGGCAAGGGGTGACGGTCTACGTCGGCGGCACGGCCTACAAGGGGCAGATCGATTTTGATCGTGAGTTCAACCGGTTCACCGAGCGCCTCAACGCGCGGGGGAGCCAGGCTGTATAATAGCTGAGAGGACGCATTATGTTTCGAGCGCTGTTTCTCTTCGATGTGACCTTCTGGCTCTATCTGGCGGCCGTCGTGCTGTACTTCAGCTATCTCGCAACGTCACGGACGGTGTTGCAGCCGGCGATGGCCGGGCATCCGGCCGAGACGACGGTGAAGGAGGGAAGCTGGGCGGAGATGCTGGGACTCCTCGCGACGTGGGTCACGTTCTTCGGTCTGATCGTCAACGGCATGGCGCTCGGCGCCCGCGCCTACGAGCGGATGCAGATCTCCGGCACGTTCGCGCCCTGGTCCAATCAGTTCGAGGCGATGGCCTACGTCTCGTTTGCGACGATCGCCGGGTACCTGCTGCTCGAACTGAAGTACGGGATCAAGGCCATCGGCGCCTTTGTCGTGTCCATCGGGTTCATCGCGATGGGCGCGGCGTCCTTGTTGCCCTACCGCTATCAGACCGCCGAGCCGCTCGTGCCCGCGTTGAACAGTTACTGGATCTACATCCATGTCTCGATCACGCTCACCAGCTATGCGGCCTTTGCGATGGCCGGCGGGCTGGGGGTGATGTATCTGCTGAAAGAGCGGGCGGAGCGGCGCGGCATGGCGGCCACGTCGGTCTATGCCACGTTCCCGAGCCTCGAGAAGATCGACGAGTTGGGCTACAAGGCGGTCATGGTCGGGTTTCCGCTCCTGGCCTTCGGCACCATCCTGGGCGCGATGTGGGCGAACTACGCCTGGGGCGGATACTGGTCCTGGGACCCGAAGGAGACCTGGGCGCTGATTGTGTGGCTCATCTACGGGGCCTATATTCATGCCAGAATGAATCGCGGCTGGGAGGGCCATCGCGCGGCGATCTACCAGATTTTCGGCTTGCTGATGGTGGTGTTCTGTTTCTGGGGCGTGAACTTTCTGCTCTCCGGGCTCCACGCCTATGCCTAGCAGGATGCTGAAAATGGCCCCCAACTTTGTTCTCGGTCGCTCATCCCCTCAACGTACTTTCCAGTACGCCTCGGGGTCCTCGCTTCCTGCGGCCTCGTTGGATGACTATTTTGAGCATCCTGTATGAGTCAGGATATTCATCCTATGGCTGAAGAGTCCATCACGCATTCCGCTCCGCAGGGAAAGCCGTCCGGGGCTCGCCGGCTGGTGATCACCCTGGCCGCTGTGGCCATTCTCGCCCTGGCGTTCGGCGTGGTCTGGTTGCAGAGCGCCAAGTACGAGCCGCTGACGGTCGGCATGGCGGCGCC
>JAVHQA010000035.1:0-5395 GCA_036170875.1 Nitrospirales bacterium | reverse complement strand
GCGTGTGTGCGAGGGCAAGAAGGACTCTCTTGATGTGGAAATGGTGGGTCTCAAAGGAGCCGCGCGGCTTCTAGCGATCCACGCGGCGCCCGTGCGCATTGAATCGGATGGACGCGACGGCCTGCTGCTGGTCACCCGCGACGTCACCCACCTGAGGGAAATCGAGGCAACTCTCCGCGAGTCCCGGAAGATGGCGGCGGTGGGTCATCTGGCGGGAGGGTTCGCGCACGACTTCAGCAATATGTTGAACGGGATCATGGGTGGCCTCTGGATGGTGGCCACCAAGCTGGGGCCCGACCATCCGGCCGCTCCCATGGTGGCCGCGGCCGGCCAGGCGGGACGGCGGGCCGCCGATCTCGTCCGCCGGCTCATGACCCTCGGTCGGCGATCGATGGGCGAAGCCCGTCTGGTGGCGCTCCCGCCCCTCATCGAGGAGGTGGTCAGGCGCATGCGTGTGACGCTCGATCACGGGATCGAGGTGGTCGTCCATGCGGACCCTGCGACTTGGCCGGTGAACGCCCACCCCGGAGAACTGCGGCAGGCTCTGCTGCATCTTTGTGAGAACGCCCGCGATGCGATGCCGCAGGGGGGGCGTCTGCAGATTGACCTGAGCAACATCGAGAAGGACGGCGGCGCGTTCGTGCGCCTTGTCGTCAGTGATACCGGCGTGGGCATGGACGCGGCGATCACCCCGCGCATCTTCGAGCCGTTTTTTACGACGAAGCCGGAAGGGAAGGGCCTCGGATTGGGGCTGACGGTCGTTCAGGCGACCGTCACACGTCTCGGGGGAACCCTTGCGGTGGAGAGCGAGCCCGGACGGGGAACCCGGTTCGTGATCGAGATTCCCCGGCGCGTCGAAGCGGAGGCTGTGCCTGAGCCCGCCCCCACGACGCCCGCGGTTCAGAAGGGCAACGGTGAGGTCATTCTGGTCGTGGACGATGAGGAAATCCTCCGGGTCGTGGCACGGGCGGCCCTGGAGCAGGCCGGCTACAAGGTGATCGAGGCCGACGACGCCTTCAGCGCCATGGCGGTCTATCAGCGGGAACGGGAGCGCATCGCGGCCGTCGTGACGGACGTGAGAATGCCCGGACGATCGGGCTTTGATTTGCTCGCAGATCTGCGCAAGTGCGACCCGAATATACGGGTGATCCTTTGCAGCGGCTCCCTGGCCGAAGGGACTATGGTGGACCTTCCCAAACTCGGCGCCAAGGCGTATCTGCCGAAACCCTATTCCGCCCGTGAACTCGTCGAGGTCGTGGGCCGGGTGCTCGACGTCGCGCCTTAGCCGTCTCAGAGGGATACGAAGGTGAGGCGCGTGCTCATGGTGGCGTGCGTGGCGATCGCCCTGACGACGCCGCTGATTGCCGACGGGACCGAGGACGGCGTTGCGAATGTCGTCGTGCGCGGGCGAGCCGTGTATAGGGAGCAGTGCGTGTCCTGTCACGGCGTCCAGGGAGACGGCCGAGGGGAGGCCGCGGCATACGTGAGTCCGCCCCCCAGGAACTTCACAACCGGCGTCTATAAATTCCGCAGCACCATGAGCGGGCAGCTCCCGACCGACGACGACCTGTTCCGTACCATCACGAACGGCATCGCCGGGACTTCGATGGACCGCTATGCCGATCTGCCGGAACGGGACCGGCGGGCGCTGGTCGTCTACCTCAAGAGCCTGTCGCCCCGGTTCACCCGGGAGGAAGCCGGCCAGCCGATTCCCTTTCCGCCGCCCCGCCCCCTCACTCCGGAATCGGCGGCGCGCGGCCGGGCAGTGTACGAACGGATGCAGTGCGCGGCCTGCCACGGAGACGGCGCGCGCGGCGACGGTCCCCTCGCCGCTGACTTGAGCGACAATGACGGCCTGCCGATCCGGCCGGCGGACCTGACCAAGCCACGGCTCAAGGGAGGAAAGGCGCCGGAATCCGTCTATCGCTCGGTGATGACCGGCCTGGACGACACGCCCATGCCTTCGTATGGGGATTCGCTTGTGCCGGACGAGGCATGGGATCTTGCGCTCTACATCCTCTCACTATCGGCTCGGGAGGAAAACCGATGAGATGCGAATTCAGGCAATGGATTGCGCTCGCGATGATCCTGGGGATCGCTCTGGCTGAGCCCGCGCGCGCGTATGAGGTGGACCCGTCGGCCGGCAAGGCGACGGTGCGCGGGCAGATCACTTTGCGCGGGCAGACGCCTGCGGCCGAGCGGATGGTGGTCCAACGGGACAGCGCGTTTTGCGGCGAGGCGGTGACGAACGAGTCGTTGTTGGTGGATCGCCGCTCCAACGGCATCGCAGGCGTCGTGGTGAGCCTGGAGGGGGTGATGGTCGGGAAGCCCCTCCCCGAGGACCGGCGACTGGCGCTGGAGAATCGCGCGTGCCGCTTTTTCCCTCACGTCAAGGCGGTCCAGGCCGGCAGCCAGTTGGAAATCAGCAATGCCGATCCGGTCCTGCACAACACGCATATCCGCAAATCCGACGCCACGTTCCTGAATGTGGCGCTGCCGCCAGGCGGCAAGACCATTCGCAAGCCGCTGGCCGAGCCTGGCCGCCTGGATGTGCGCTGCGATGCGCACCGGTTCATGCAGGCCACGATTCACGTCTTCGCGCACCCGTATTTCACGGTCACCGACCAGACCGGGAAGTTCGAATTGACGGAGGTTCCGCCCGGCACGTATCGGCTCCGAGTCTGGCACGAAACCCTGGGCATGCGCGAAAGGACCGTGACGGTCCACGCTCAAGGGCAGGCCATCGCCAACATGGAACTGGAAGCCCCGAACTAGGAGGATGCCCGGCGTGACGTTTCTGCAACGGCTTCGCGGCTCCTTCCGGACCCCGGAAGGGCAATTGACGCTCGGGCTGTGCGTGCTGATCGTGCTGCTGATGGGGAGCTACGGCACGGTGCTCATCATGGAGCAGCAGAGAGCGCTGCGTGAAGACGCCGAACTGCGCGCCCTGGAACTCGCGCGCGGGCTGTCGCTCATCGGGGCGACGGCGGTGCTGGATAATCTCTTTGTCATGCAGGAGGCCTTGACGAGTCGGGCCGGGCGCGACCCGGACATCCTGTCGGTGCTGATCGTGGACCGCGATCGGATGGTGATCGCCTCGGACAATCCCATGCAGATCGGGGAGGTTCTGGCCGACGCCGCCATCCAGCGGGCCATGGCCGGCAACAAGGAGTTTGTCCTGGAGCAAAAGGATGCGCAGGGCCGGGACATGCTGGCGGTGTTCGAGCCGCTTCGTGCCGGCGGCAAGCTGCTGAGTTGGATTCGGGTGGACCTGTCTCTTGAGCGAGCGGGACGGGAGGCCTATCGCACGCTCTGGAAGCAATTGCTGGCGACGGTCTGCCTGCTGGCCGTTGCGCTGTATGTGTTCCTCAAGATGGTACGCCGGCTGAAAGACGCCTTGCACCAGAGCGAGGAAAAATATCGCCAGTTATGGGAAACCTCCACGGATGCGGTAATTTTCATGGACAGGGAGAGACGTATCCAATTCGCCAATCCCGCCGTCAGGGATGTCTTCGGCTACGCCCCTGAGGAAGTGATCGGACGGGATATCGCGATGCTGCAGCCCGAACGCCTGCGGGAAGGACATCGCGACGGCGTCGCGCGGTACATGAAAACCGGCGTGAAAAAATTGAACTGGCGCGCGACGGAATTGGTCGGTCTTCGCAAAGACGGCACGGAGGTCCCCATCGAGATCGCGTTCAGCGACATGGAAATGGAGGGGAAGCGCTGGTTCGTCGGGTTCATGCGGGACATCACCGAGCGCAAGCGGGCCGAGGAGGCGCTGCGGCAGAGCGAGGAGCAACTGCGCCAGTCGCAGAAAATGGAGGCCATCGGCAAGCTGGCGGGCGGTATTGCCCACGATTTCAATAACCTGCTGACCGCGATTATGGGCTACAGCGAACTGCTGTTGGGCCAGATGCAGCCGGACAGCCGGGAGCGGAAGAACGCCGAGGAGATCCGGAAGGCGGCATTCAGGGCCGCCGGGCTGACCCATCAATTGCTGGCCTTCAGCCGCCGGCAGATGCTGACCTCAAAGGTGCTGAATCTCAATGCCGTCGTGATGGACCTCGAGCCGATGCTGCGGCGGCTGATCGGCGAGGACATCGAGTTGAAGATCGTGCCGGGTCCGGCCCTGGGCCATGTGCAGGCGGACCCCAGCCAGATCGAGCAGATCATTCTCAATCTGGTGGTCAACGCGCGGGACGCGATGCCGAGAGGCGGCACGCTGACGATCGAAACCGCGAACGTCGAGTTGGATGAGGCCTGCGCCGGTCAGCAGGGGACGTTCCGGCCTGGTCCGTACGTGCTGGTGGCCGTGAGCGATACCGGCTGCGGGATGGATGCGCCGACCCAAGCCCGCGTCTTTGAGCCGTTCTTCACCACCAAAGAGCCGGGCAAGGGGACGGGGCTGGGCCTCTCTACGGTCTACGGGATCGTCAAGCAGAGCGGCGGCTACGTCTGGGTCTACAGCGAGCCGGGACTGGGCACGACGTTCAAAGTCTATCTGCCGCGGGTCACGCACGAGCCGGACAGAGGCGCAGCGGAAGCGGAGCGCCCCCCGCTTCTACGCGGCACGGAGACCATCCTGTTGGTCGAAGACGAAGAGGTGGTCCGTGGATTGGTTGATGACGTTCTGACGGGGAACGGCTACAGGGTGTTGGTCGCGAGTCACAGCGACGAAGGGTTCCGGCTCAGTGGGCAGCACGAGGGCCCGATCCACTTGCTGGTGACGGATGTGGTCATGCCCGGCATGAGCGGCCGCGAGCTGGCCGAACGCCTGGCCTCGTCGCGCCCGACGATGAAGGTGCTGTACATCTCCGGCTACACCGACGACGCCGTCGTCCGCCACGGGGTGTTGGTTGAGAGAACGGCCTTTCTCCAGAAGCCCTTCACGCCGGACGCGCTGCTCCGCAAAGTGCGCGAGGTGTTGGAGACACTTATGAAGGGGCGTGTGGCGTAAAGACCCGCGTAGTTTAAGTCGTCGCCATGGTTGCCTGATGTCCCCGTTAGGTCTACAATAAGATCAACAATCAGGCATTAGGGATACTCCGATGAGACCACGGCGGGTTATTCTTCTGCTGCTCCTGGTTTTACTGCCGATCGCGGGTGTGACCTGGTGGGCGTTCCGAGTAATCGAGGCTCAGACCCAGCGGGACATCGGCAGCGAGATCCGGACCATTCTGGAAACCACCCAGAGCGAGCTTCGGATTTGGGGGAAGGAGCGCAGGGTCGATGCGGCCGTCTGGGCTGAATCGGCCGAGGTCCGCCGGGCCGTTGCCGCGCAACTGCGTGTCCCTCGTGTGCCCGAAGCGTTGCGTCGAAGCGCAGCCTTGACTGATCTGCGGCGCCTGCTTGGTCCAGTGGTAGAACGGTACGGCTATGTGGGGTTCGTGGT
>JAVHQA010000034.1:1500-5477 GCA_036170875.1 Nitrospirales bacterium | reverse complement strand
TCGGCCTTGACGAAGTCCCCTGAATTTGCCGTACCGTCGTTTAAGTAGACAACGCCGTCGATTTCCGGGGCCTGCCCCTCATGGCGGGCGGCGAGCAGCAGGTCCGTTTCCTCCGAGACTCCCTCCACCAGGACTTCGATTGTGCTGCCGATCTTCTGCCGGCTTTTCTTGAGCGAGATCGTCTCCTGGAGCGCCAGCAGTTCGTCCCGTCGCTCTTCCATTACCGTGCGGTCGATCTTCCGGTCCAGCTCGACGGCGGACGTTCCCTCCTCATCGGAATAGAGGAACACGCCGACCCGGTCGAATTCCATGTCCGTGAGCCAGCGTTTGAGCTCGGTGAACGCGGCCTTGGTCTCGCCGGGGAACCCGACGATGAAGGCGGTCCGGAAGCTGAGGCCGGGGATGCGGGTGCGCAGACGATCCACGAGTGTTGTGATGTGCGCGTTGTTGCCGAGCCGGTGCATGCGTTTCAGCATGGCGTCATTGATGTGCTGGAACGGCATGTCGATATATTTTGTGATTTTCTCCTCGCCGGCGTAGAGATCGATCAACTCGTCCGTGACCTGTTGCGGGTAAAGATAGAAAGGCCGGATCCAGCGGAGCCCGTTCACCGTGACCAGTTCGCGCAGCAGGGCGACGAGGCCGTTCCGGACGCCGAGGTCAACCCCGTAGTTGATGGTGTCTTGCGAGATGAGGTTGATTTCCTTGACCCCCTCAGCCGCCAGCTTGCGGGCTTCCGTGACGATGGACTCGATGGGCCGGCTGCGCTGCTTGCCCCGCATGATCGGGATGGCGCAGAACGCGCAGTTCCGGTTGCAGCCCTCGGCGATCTTGACGTAGGCGGAGTGCATTTTGCCGAGCCGCAGCCGCGGCGTCAGCTCGTCGTACAGGTACGGGGGAGGGCTGGCCCACACCCGCGGGGTCTTGCGGCCAGGCCCGAGGAGGGTCCGGCAGATCTCGGCAATGCGGCCGGTATCCCCGGTTCCGACGACGCCGTCCAATTCCGGCAGCTCCTTCAGCAGTTCGCCCTGGTAGCGCTGGGAGAGACAGCCGGCGGCGATCAGGACCTTGCAAACGCCGTTCTTTTTGAGTGCCCCATGTTCAATGATGGCGTTGATGGATTCCTGCTTGGCTTCCTCGATGAACCCGCACGTATTGATGATGACCACCTCGGCGCGCGCGGGGTCGGCGGTCAGCTCGAAGCCGTTCTTCGCCAGCGCCCCCAGCATCACCTCGCTGTCCACCTGGTTTTTGGAACAGCCGAGGTTGACGAAGCCGATGGTGGTGGTGCGGGTCGCGGCGCGCAACTTCTGGGAAGATTGTGGCGTCATGGCCGGTCAGTGTAGGTGACGGGAGAAAGCCCTGTCAATTCTGTCTTGACTCTGGTGACGGATTTGTGTATAGTCTGGCCATACTTTATACATATCATCCGACGCCTGTACTCTCAGGCGATCTTCGCGACACCCAATCAACGGGCTGAAGTAGAGCTAAACCCAGCGGGGCTGCTGGGCATACGAAAGCAGCATGTTCAGTACGCTGCCTGCTTTGGATGGACCTGAGGCAAAGGAGCAAATGAGTATAACCGATAGAATAATAAAGAGTATTTTGTTCGTCTCGATATTGTCCATGCCGGCTTGCATGACCGTTCCCAAAGGTGTGGGAGACTATGATGCCGGGTACGTGGAGCAGGGTATTGCGTCGTGGTACGGGGGCGATTTTCACGGGCGCCAGACGGCCAGTGGGGCGGTATACGATCAATTCAAACTGACCGCGGCACACAGGCTCCTGCCCTTAGGGTCCGTGGTCCGTGTCACCAATGCCGAAAACGGGCGGGCTGTGGAGGTGGTGATCAACGACCGTGGCCCGTTCATCAAGGGCCGCATCATCGACCTGTCCTACGCCGCGGCCGAGCATCTCGGCGGCGTGGACTCCGGAACGCTCCCTGTCGTGGTTGAAGTGATTCAGATGGGAACTCGCGGTACGAGCCTTTCGTCGGGGCGCGCGGCCGGCCAGGAGCCGGACGAGAGCGTGGGTGTCGGGTTAAGCGCGACGCTCGTGCGTGGTGAAGGCGTGCAGGCCGCGATCTATGCGGTCGGCAGCCGAGCGGCGGGTTCGGCGTCTCGCGGGCCGATGGACGTCCTTCGCGACCCGCGGCGCGCACGCCGGTTATCTGAAGCTGAAGAGTTTCCAGATGAGCACCCCGACCATGCGGAATTGGTCGAAGGCATGGCTGCCGCTTTCGCTTGACCCTCCATTGACACTCCCGCAGGCGACCCGATACACTCATTTTTCAGAACCTGATCCTGCATATTACAAGGGGAAGACATGGCGAAAAAGAAGAATCCTCTCGAGACGGACATCACACGGCTGAAAGAAAAAGTAGGCGCGCGGAAGGCCAAAACCGAGAACGCCGAGGGGGACGCCTCGCTCCGCGCCCTCCACAAGCGTCTGAAGCGGGTCCAGCGGAAGAAGCGGGCGCTGGCGTCACGGCTGGCGCGCGCGCAAGGGAAGAAGAAGGAAGTCAAACCCGCCGCGGCACCGGCGCCAGCGCCGGCTGCGGCCGGCGGCTGATTGTAGGGGCCATCATGGCTGAAAAAAGCAGGAAGAAAAAAGAAGATCTCGACACGGCAAAGGCTGCGCCGAAGCCCGCGGAAGCGGTGTCGGCCATGCCCGACGGGTCGGACAAGTCCGCCTACGTGCCGACGGGTCCCGAGCAGGCTGTGGCTGCGGCGGAGACGCCGGCCGAGGCGGCAGCCCCGCCTGTTGAGGAGAAGGCTCCGGCGGAGCCGAAGGTCAAGGACGAGGTCGAGATTCAGATCGACCTGCTGAAGGAGAAGGACTGGTTCCGCCGCAAGGAAGCCGCCACCACGCTGGGCGAGATGGGCGACGAGCGGGCGGTCGTGCCCCTCATCACGGCGCTGCGGGATGACGAATGGAATGTTCGCGAGGCGGCCGAGGACGCGCTGGCGATGATCGGCTCCCCCGCCGTCGAGCCGCTGATCAAGGCCCTGCGCGAGTACCAGACCCGGCGCTACGTCATCAAGGTTCTCGGCAGGATCAAGGATGAGCGGGTGCTGGATCCGCTGTTCGTCCAGCTTCGCAACGAAGAGTTCAAGGATGACGCGACGGCGGCGCTGGTGGAGGTGGGCCTTCCGGCCGTGGAGCGGCTCACGGCGGTCCTGAACGACAAGGACCGGAACGTACGCAAGCATGCCGTCCTGGCGCTGGGCGCAATCGGTCTTTCTGAAGCGGTGGATCTGCTGATCGAAGCCACCCAGGACGAGGACTGGGAAGTGCGCATGGCGGCGATCGCGGGCCTCGATCAGGTCGGCGACGAGCGGGGCAAGCCTGCCATCAAGGCGCTGATGAAAGACCCCGATTTCGCGGTCCAGATGCGCGCGGAACGCATCATCTGGGGCTGGAAGAAGAAGGCGACGGCGGTGAAAGAGGAAATCGAAGAGAAGTCCGGGACCGCCTAACCCGTAGGGGCGTGATTCATCACGCCCGCATGTATCCGAAAGATGGGCGCAATGAATTGCGCCCCTACCGTTCCAGCAGCTGATCCAGTTCCCTCACCAGTTCATCCACTTTCGTCTGCAAGCCCGGCTTGAGCGCCTGGGCGTCGGTCTTTGCCGCCGCCACTTTTTCACGCATCTTCTCCAGGTTTCCCCGAAGGTCGGCGGCGGCGGCGTCCCTGGCCTTGACCAGGGCCTGCGAGGCTTCGTCCAGGCCCGAGACGGCCTTGCCGTAGTTCTTGTCGAGCAGCTCCGACTTCGCCTGCACCAGCCGCTCCTTCGCGTTCACGATCCCCGTGCGGGTGGCGAGACTGCGCTCCACTGAGTTTGTCCTGGCGACGACATCGGCGCCGAGTTGCTTCGCCTTGTGCAGCACGTTCTCCGGCCCTTTCTGGCCGACGTACACGCCCAGCCCGAACGCCAGTCCCACCACCATCAGGAACCCCAGGAATTTGAGCATCT
>JAVHQA010000034.1:0-1400 GCA_036170875.1 Nitrospirales bacterium | reverse complement strand
CGCGACGGCGCCGAGGTGCCCGGCGGCGAATGCGCGGACGGTCAGGTCCTTGTCCAGCAGCGCGCGTCTCAAATAGGGAATGGCTGCCCTGCCCCCGATCCGCCCGAGTGCCTGGACCGACGCCACGCGCACCCGCGGGGCGGGATCGTCAAACGCCGCCAGCGCGAGGGCCATGGCGCGGCTCGGATCGCTCCGGGCCATCGCTCCAACGGCCGCGCTCCGGACGCCGTATTCGGGGTCTCGGGCCAGCTCTCTGATGGCCAGCGCCGCTTCGCCTTCTCCCAACCGGACGAGTGATTCCGCCGCGGCCAGGCGGACGAGGGAGTCGGAATCCTTGACGGCTTCCCACAACGCGGGGATGGCCACCTTGGCGTTGAGCCGGCCCAGGCTTCCGGCGGCGAAGTTCCGGACGTAAGGGTCCTGATCGCTCAGCGCGTCCACCAGCGCGGTAACGGCGGACGCCGCCCCGAGATCGCCCAAGGCGCCGGCGGCGAAGGAGCGGACCGAGGGGTCCGGGTCGTGCAGGCCGAGGGTCAGCACTGCAAGGGCCGACGGGTCCTTCAGCCGGCCGAGGATGCCCATGGCCGCACCGCGCACGGCGGGGCTGAAGTCCCTGGCGGCCGCCAGGAAGGGCTGCGCCGACTGCGGTTGCTTGAGGCGCACCAGGGCCTCGTGCGCCACCAACTGGACGATGGTGTCCTTATCGTGCAGGGCCTTCCGGACCTCGCCGAGGGCCGACGGGTCCCTGGAGAGCCCCAGCGCGGAGAGGGCTGCGATGCGGACGTTGCTGTCGGGATCGCCTGCCGCCGCGCGCACTGCGGGGATCGCCGCGGCGCGTCCCATGCGGCTCGCGGACTGGATGGCGAACATGCGTACCCGTGGAGAGGGATCACGGAGAGCTGTCGTCAGCGCGGCGAGCGTGCCGGAAGGGCCGAGTTCCGCCAGCGCGGCCGCCGCCGCTCCCCGGACAAGTTCCTGGTCGTGCGTCAGCAGGTGAGTCAGCACCTCCAGGGACAGTCTGAAGTCGTCATCCGCTGCCGAGACGGGCACGCCCGGAAGGAGCAGGAGCCATACGCTCAGCGCTAGGGAATGGGCAGCGATCCGGTGCATGGCGCGATCTTACCAGTAATTCCAGCCGGTGGGAATGCCGGAACAGCGGACGGCACGTTCATTGACAGTGGTAAGCAAATGTGCGATTTTCGCATCCTTCATTATGGCGACCGCAACAGACCAGGAGCGTCCCAAGGTCCGGGTTCCGCTGTCGTGGATTGCACTGGTTGCGCTGGTCGGCGCCGGGGTCCTCGGAGCCTTGTATTGGCTTGAGCCGACCTGGATGCAGGTCAATGAAAGCCTGGACGGAGCCGTCCAGGAGCGTGCCATTGCGGAAGAGTCTTCCGTTA
>JAVHQA010000033.1:0-5504 GCA_036170875.1 Nitrospirales bacterium | reverse complement strand
CGCGTGATCTGGCTGGGCCTGCATGGGACGCCCGAGTCCATGGCCTCGCTCCATCGGATGCACGCGAGGGTCGAAGACGGCGTGGTGGGCCTGGGGTTTCCACGGGAGCCCCGCGCGTTCACGGCGCACCTGACCCTGGCGAGGGTGCGCGATCGTCGATCGGGGGCGGCGCTGGCCAAGGTGCTTGAGGCGAACCAGGATCGCGCGGTGGGATTATTCACGGCCGCATCGGTCGGGCTCATCAAGAGCGAGCTTCGTCCGGCCGGGGCGGTCTATACAACCTTGGTGGAAGTGCCCTTCGGGGCTGGAGTATAATCCGGTTGCTTGTGAACCGACCTGACAGGTAAAGGAGAACGCGATGGCCGAGCGGGACGAAAAGAAGCGAGCCATGGAACTGGCGATCGCCCAGATCGAAAAGCAGTTCGGCAAGGGCTCGATCATGAAGCTGGGGACGGCGGAGATTCCGACCGACGTGCCCGTCATTTCGACGGGATCACTCGGTTTGGACCTGGCGCTGGGCGTCGGCGGGCTGCCGCGCGGCCGGGTCGTCGAGATTTACGGCCCGGAATCATCCGGCAAGACCACGCTCATGCTGCACACGATCGCGGAAGCCCAAAAAACCGGCGGGACGGCCGCGTTCATCGACGCCGAGCATGCCCTCGACCTCGGGTACGCGGAGAAGCTGGGGGTGAACACCGCCGAACTGCTGGTGTCCCAGCCGGACACCGGGGAGCAGGCCCTGGAGATCACCGAAACCCTTGTCCGCAGCGGCGCCATCGACATCATCGTGGTGGATTCGGTTGCGGCGCTCGTGCCCCGCGCCGAGCTGGAAGGAGACATGGGCGACGCCCACATGGGGTTGCAGGCCCGGCTGATGTCGCAGGCCCTCCGGAAGCTGACCTCCTCGATCTCCCGCTCGCAGACCACGGTGGCGTTCATCAATCAGATCCGGATGAAGATCGGCGTCATGTTCGGCAATCCGGAAACGACCACCGGCGGAAACGCGCTCAAGTTCTATGCGTCGGTCCGGCTCGACATCCGGCGGATCGAGTCCATCAAGGAAGGGCAGGACGTCCTGGGCAACCGGGTGCGCGTGAAGGTGGTCAAGAACAAGATGGCGCCGCCGTTCAAGCAGGCCGAGTTCGACATCATGTTCGCCGCAGGCATCTCCAAGACCGGCGAGCTCATCGATATCGGCGTGGACCGGAAGATCGTCGACAAGAGCGGGGCATGGTTTTCCTACGGTGGGGAGCGGATTGGCCAGGGACGGGAGGCGTCCAAGGAATATCTGAAGGCCCACCCGGAGATGGCCCGCGAGATTGAGACGAAGATCCGTGAGTCCGTTCGCGCGGTCTCCAAAGCGGAGGCGCCTGCCAGGCCCGCCGCCGACAAACGTCCGGATGACAAACGCTCGCCGACCAGCAAGGCCGTCTCCTAAGCCCGACCCCATCGCGGTGGCGGCCAGGTATCTGGCGCAGGGGGACCGGAGCGTGGTCCAGGTCGAACGCCACCTGGAGGGTCGGGGATTTGCAAAGGCGGCGGTTCGTACGGCCCTTCGTACGCTGCATCGGTTGGGCTACGTCAACGATGAGGCGGTCGCGCTTCGCATGGCGCAGGCGCGGCTGGCGCGTCGCCTGATGGCCCGCGAGGTGCTGGCGGCCGAACTGGAGGGGCGGGGGTTTGCCGCCGAGGCCGTCGCGCGGGCGGTGAGCGGCGCGTACGCGGGTCTGTCGGACGAGGCCGTCGCGGAACGGTTCCTCGCGTCCCTGCCGGCTCGATTCAAAGAGCCGGATCGCGAGCGCAGGCGGCGGGCCGGCCTGCTTCGCGGGCGCGGGTTTTCGTCCGATGTCAGTGAGGCGGTGCTGGGGATTGGGTGACGAATGCCGACGGCAAACGAACTACGACAGGGCTTTCTGGACTACTTCAAGGGGCATGGCCATGCCATCGTTCCCAGTTCCTCGCTGATTCCCCAGGCCGATCCGACCCTCCTTTTCACGAACGCCGGCATGGTCCAGTTCAAGGGCGTGTTCCTCGGGGACGAGCGCCGGTCATACAGCCGCGCGGTGTCGTCGCAGAAGTGCATCCGGGCCGGCGGGAAACACAACGACCTCGAGAACGTCGGCCACACCGGCCGGCACCACACCTTCTTCGAAATGCTGGGCAACTTCTCCTTCGGCGACTATTTCAAGGAGGACGCGATCCGCTTCGGGTGGGAGTACCTCACGCAGGTCGTGAACCTGTCGCCGGAGCGGCTCTGGGTGACGGTGTTCAAGGACGACGACGAGGCGCACGCGATCTGGGAGCACAAGGTCGGCGTGCCGTCCGCCCGCATCGTCCGCTGCGGCGAGAAGGACAATTTCTGGCAGATGGCGGACACCGGCCCCTGCGGGCCCTGCTCCGAAATTCATTACGACCAGGGGCCCGGCGTGCCGGGGGACTCGGCGCCGAACGGCGCGGGCGACCGGGTCATGGAGCTCTGGAACCTGGTGTTCATGCAGTATCACCGGGATGAGAAGGGCGCGCTCCATCCGTTGCCCAAGCCCAGCATCGACACCGGCATGGGGCTGGAGCGCCTGGCGGCGGTGGTCCAGGGGAAGACGACCAACTACGACTCGGACCTCTTCCAGCCGATCATCCGCGCCATTGCGGGCGCATCGGGCAAACGCTACGGCGCGTCGGCGGACGGCGACCGCGCGATGCGCGTCATCGCGGACCACCTGCGGGCTATCGCCTTCCTGATCACGGACGGCATCCTGCCGTCCAACGAGGGGCGCGGCTACATCCTGCGCCGCATCCTCCGCCGCGCTGGACGCTACGGGCGGCTGCTCGGGATCGGCCTCGACGGGCCCGTCCTCTACCGGCTGACCGACTCCGTCATTGATGAGATGAAGGGCGCCTATCCGGAGCTGGAGCGGGCCCGGACCACGATAGGCCACGTCACCAAGGCCGAGGAAGAGCGGTTCCTGGACACCCTGGACAAGGGGCTCCACCTGCTCGATGAGATCGTCGCCGACGTGAAGAAGTCGAACCGCACGGTCATCCCGGGCGCCGCTCTCTTCAAGCTGTACGACACCTACGGGTTTCCGATCGACCTGGCGGCCGATTCGGCCCGGGACCAGGGCCTGACGCTGGACGAGGCCGGCTTCACGGCCGCGCTCGAGGAGCAGCGGGAGCGGGCGCGCAAGACCGCCGGCTTCGCGGCGGCCAAGACCAAGGAGGTCTACTCCGAGCTCGGCGGCATCGTCGCGCCCACGCAGTTCTTGGGCTATGCCGAGCTCGACACCGACGGGTTCGTCCAGGCGATCGTGAAGCAGGACGCGCGCGTCACGGAAGCGGCGGAGGGGGACGACATCGAGATCGTCCTGGACCGCACCCCGTTCTATGCGGAGGGCGGAGGGCAGGTGGGCGATCAGGGTCTGTTGACCGGCCCGGACGGCGTCATCGAGGTGAGGCAGACGCTCAAGCCGGCGCCGGACCTCTTCCTGCACCAGGGCGTGGTGACGCGCGGGCGGATCCGCGAGGGCGACCGGCTGCGCGCACACGTGGACCCGCGCCTCCGGTCCGGCTCGGCGCGCAACCATACCGCGACGCATCTCCTGCACGCCGTGCTCCGCGAAGTCCTCGGCCCGCACGTCAAGCAGCTCGGCTCCCTGGTGGCGCCGGACCGGCTCCGGTTCGACTTCGCCCACTTCACGCCGGTCCGGCCCGGCCAGCTCGAGGAAATCGAAGCCCTCGTCAACGAGCGGATCCGGGCCAACGCGCCGGTGCAGACGCAGGTCATGGGGATTGCCGACGCGGTCCAGGCGGGGGCGCTGGCCTTCTTCGGCGACAAGTACGGCGAGCAGGTGCGCGTGGTGGAGATCAATCAGTTCAGCAAGGAACTGTGCGGCGGCACCCACTGCCGCCATACCGGCGAGATCGGCCTGTTCACGCTCGTCACCGAGACCGGCGTCGCCGCGGGCGTGCGCCGGATCGAGGCGCAGACCGGCGAAGGCGCGTACGAATTACTGAAGGAGCGGGACGGCGAGTTCCGCGCGCTGGCGGATGTGCTGAAGACCAACCCGACCGATGTGCTGGCCAAGGCCCGCAAGCTCGTGACGACGCTCAAGGAGAAGGACGAGGAGATCGCCCAGCTCAAGTCCCGCCTGGCCACGGGACAGAGCGGCGCGGGCGGCGGCGCCCCTTACACTGTCGTCGAAGTGGCGGGCGCACCGAACGTGTACTGGCAACAAATAGATGGGATGGAGATGAAGGACTTACGGTCCCTCGCGGACACCCTGCGCGAAAAACATAAAGAGGGCATCTTCGCGCTGGGGTCTGTCAAAGATGACAAAGTCTCGCTCCTGGTGGCGTCCACGGCTGCGGCCTTTCCGGCCAATGAGCTCATCAAGCCGGCGGCGGTCGAGATCGGCGGGTCAGGCGGGGGGCGTCCTGAGATGGCCCAGGCTGGAGGAAAGAAAGCCGAGGGACTGCAGGCGGCGATCGAGCGTGTGATCGACGGGGTCAAGCGAATAGCAGGGGCGTGAAGCAAGTATTTGTATTTGTGATCGTGCTCGCGCTCGTCGGCGCGGTGGCGGCGTATGGCCATCGCGTGCTGGACCTGCCGATGCAGCAGACCGAAATCCATCACGTCGTGGAGGTGCCCGAGGGCGCCTCGTTCAAGGAAACAGCCAGCCTGCTCGCCCGGAAGGGCCTCATCATCAGCCCCTTCTGGTTCCGTCTGCTGGGGAAGTTCCAGGACGCCGAGCGGAAGATCAAGCCGGGCGAGTACGATCTGCATACCGCCATGCGCCCGGCTGAGATTCTCGGCGCGCTCGTCTCCGGCCGGGTCATTCAATACAGCGTGACGATCCAGGAAGGCTTCACCGTCCGGCAGATCGCCAAAGTGCTGGGGGCAACCGGCATCGTGAAGGAAGCCGACGTGGCCCGTCTGGTGGCCGATCCCGCGTTCATCAAGGCGCTTGGCATCGATGCGCCGACCTTGGAGGGGTACTTGTTTCCGGACACCTATTCTTTTCCGAAACGGACCAAGGCCGAGGACGTCGTGCGGGCCATGGTGAGCCGGCTTCGGCAGGCGTTCACGCCGGAACTGCGTGCGCAGTCCGCGGCGCTCCAGTTGACGGAAATCCAGGTCTTGACCCTGGCATCCATCATCGAGAAGGAAACCGGCCAGGATGCCGAGCGGCCCCTGATCTCGGCGGTCTTTCACAATCGCCTGCGCAAAGGCATGCTCCTGCAGAGCGACCCGACGGTCATCTACGGCATCCCCAACTTTAACGGCAACCTGACCCGCAAGGACCTGGCCAGGCCCACGCGCTTCAATACCTACACGAACGCGGGGCTTCCGCCCGGCCCCATCGCCAATCCGGGGGCCAGGTCCATCATGGCAGCGCTGAATCCCGCACCGGTCAACTATCTCTTTTTCGTCTCCCAAAACGACGGGACGCATCAATTCTCGGCGACTCTCCCCGAGCACAACCGCGCCGTGGACCACCATCAGAAGA
>JAVHQA010000032.1:0-1137 GCA_036170875.1 Nitrospirales bacterium | reverse complement strand
TGGTGGTTCGGTTCGTAGACCTTGTCGAGGAACGGCGGCCCCTTGGCGGTGCCGCGCGCGCCGACGCCATGGCAGGCGGAACAGTTGGTGTTATAGAGAGATTCCCCCTTTGCGAGGGCTTCCGGCGGTTTGGGAACAGGGAGATCGGTGGCCAGCACGGGCGGGGCAAGCAGTAACCCGACGGCGAGCAGGCCGAGGAGTCTCATTTTTTGTCTTTCGCGTTGCAATCGACCCAGAACCGGTAGCGGATGGCCGGGTTCTGGTTGCTCTCTGCATTGGGGTTGTCGTAGAGGCAGCGGTCCACGGTATGAATTTCCTCATCCGTGAACTCGATGGTGACCGGCTTTTTCCAGAAAAGATCCAGCGTAAAGTAATCGGCCGCCTTCGGGATGGTGTCCAACTCGGCCTGCATGCGCTTGAATGCCGGCGCGTCGGTGCCCGGAATGTTCTTGTGATTGAGCTTGACGCACCATTTCATCACTTCGGCAATGCCGTAGCGGGTCAGGGCAATCTTGTGTGTATGTGATTCAGCCATCAGCGTCCTCCTTGAAAGCGGGCTCAGTCTACCCGATCAGCGCGATTGTTGACAAGCCTGTTTTGCCTTCCGGTCGGCGATAGGGTATTCTCAAAAAATAAGGGCGTTTTCGGGGGGTTGGACATGAAGCACAATCCAGGGTTTTTGAAGATTGTTGAGGAGGCAAGGCGGACGATCAGAGAATGCACCGCTGCCAGTGTAAAAGCGAAGCTGGATCGGAAGGAACGATTTCACCTTGTGGACGTTCGCGAAGACAATGAGTTCGCGGTGGACCATGCCAAAGGCGCCCTGCATCTCGGGCGCGGCATCCTGGAGCGGGACATTGAAACGGTGATCCCCGACAAGCACGCTGAGATCGTGCTGTACTGCGGCGGAGGCTACCGGTCCGCGCTGGCAGCCGAGAATTTGATGAAGATGGGATATGCCAACGTCGCCTCGATGGACGGCGGCATCCGCGTCTGGCGTGAGGCGGGGTATCCCATAGAGAAGGGGTCGGGAAGCAAGGACGCGGGGAGAACATAGATGCACAAGAAGATCACGATCATTGGGGCGGGGAATGTCGGAGCGACCGCGGCCTTGTGGGCGGCAGTCCATGAACTGGG
>JAVHQA010000031.1:0-5586 GCA_036170875.1 Nitrospirales bacterium | reverse complement strand
GAAAAGTTACTCGGATTTATTCAGCGGGTGGCGGGTGAATCGAAAAGGATACAACGCCGGTACGGGAAGGGTGACAGGCACCGCTCGGAAGCGGAGCCAGTCCCCGTGCCGTTAAGTGCGGAAGCCGATGCGGTGGGGTTTGGGTGGGGGCTCTAGACGAAAAACCAGTAGCGCTCCTCACACATGAACCGCACCCGCTGCAAAAGTCTTCACTTTGATTTTTTTAGACCGTTCTTCCACCTGGGTTGCATCATACTGAAACTGTAACCGCATCCATCCCTCCGGCGTCCCGCCAAACGCCTTGGCCAGGCGAATCGCCATATCCCACGACAGGTCTGCACTCTCGTTCACCAGATTGCTCAACGCCGACCGCGATACACCAAGGACCTTGGCCCCTTCGGTCACGCTCAACCCATGCGGCTCCAGGCAGTCCACGCGCACCGAAAATCCCGGATGGGGTGGATTCTTCATGCTCAACGCCTTCATCGCGCGCTCCTTTTCAATGGTAGTCCTCAAAATTCACCTCCAGCGCATCCCCCTCCTCAAGCCGAAAGGTAATTCGGTAGCGCGTCACTTGTCAATTTTCTTGCTTTAGCCGCACCGCCTGGTTTTAGGGTGACAGACCCCGGCCATTCGGAAATGGAGCCAGCCCTCGTCAAGCGCGGAAGCCGATGCGGCGGGGCTTGGGGCTAACTTATTGCAATTCATTAATGAGTCGTCTTGCAGACTCGAATTTTGTCTCGACGGCCGCCGCCTTTTTAACACGCGCGGCAATGCTGCCTTGCTCCCATAACAAAACCAGTTCCCGGAGCATCAGTCGCAATTGATCTGCTTCTTGCCGGGATCTGTCACGAGCTGATTCTAAATTGAAGCGTATGGCATTTTCTTGCGTACTATTCATGGCAATCCTCTCTCGGAGTTAGTTCAATCAATCTGCTGTCGGAGTTGCATCGAGGAGACGGGCACCATGGTGGACAGCCAGGATCTGCACCGTATTCCGGGACTTCATGAAGCGATAGATGATGCGATAATCTGCCACAAGGACCTCTCGCAAGCCGGCTGAGGGAAATTCCGGCACCACACGGCCCGATTGGGGAAAAGCCTGGAGGCGGCCGACCTTGCCGTTGATGCGTGTAGCAAACCGACGCGCAGATGACGGCTTGTCGGCTTGAATGTAGCGGGTAATGTCGAGCAGACTGTCCAACGCAGGGCGGGTCCAAACGAGCGACGCACGTCCAATCCGGGCCACGCCGGACTAACCTTTCAAAACCTTGTCCAGCTCCGCCATCGCCTTCGAGTGGGAAACGACGGCTCCCTTCTCCGCGGCTCGTAGACCCTCAAGGACCGCTTCCAACAACTCGAGCCGCTCAGCTCGACGCTCGTATTCGTGAATATCCTCCAGGACGGCCGCAGAACGTCCCCTTTGAGTCAGAATCACGGGGCGCTTGGTCATTTTGACTTTGGCGACAATCTCGGCGGTGCGAACCCGGAAGTCGCTGATTGGGGTAAGATCTTCAGAAAGACGGACACGAGCCATTACGTGACCTCCTATCAATTAAACGTACGTTTAGAGTACCCGTTACTCATACCTTTGTCAATAATGACTGTGGGCGTCAGCCGAGGAAAGGGGGCCTCAGGATGACCCAAAAGGGGCACGGCATATCGTGTGATTTGACACTGGCTCGACTGCAAAAGTTACTCGGATTTATTCAGCGAATGGCGCCGATGTCGCTGGAATCTCACCAGGGCCGGAGCGGGGTCTGCCTCTAACGCGGCCGTGGAGGAGCGCCCCTTCCACCTGTTGTCCATGATCCGAGGGCGCGGGGGAACCCGTTGCCTTCTTGATGCAATGGGTCATGGGAGCGGGAGGCAGCCCCGCGACAGGACCGCGCGGGCGGGAAATGTGGTGAGCCGGCTGGGACTTGAACCCAGGACCCTCGCCTTAAAAGGGCGATGCTCTACCAACTGAGCTACCGGCTCATCACCTTAATATGGTCGGCTCAAACTCTAACACAGAGGGAAAAGACGTTCAACGCTTGCGGGAGCGCGCGCGGAGCAGCGGATTGCGGATCACGACCGTCTCTTCCCGCTTGGCTCCGGTCGAGATGATATCAATCGGGCACTTGGCCAGCTCTTCCAGCCGCGCCAGGTAGCGGCGGGCCTCGCGGGGCAGGTCGCGATAGACCTTCACAGCCGTCGTGGACTTGGTCCAGCCCGGCCACGTTTCATACACCGGCTCGCAGACGCCCAGCATCACACTCTCCTGGGGAATGTCCGTCAGCTTCCTGCTGCCCTTGAACTTGTACCCCGTGCAGAGCCGGATCTCGTCGAGGCCGTCGAGAACGTCCAGCTTGGTGATGCACAGCGAGGTCAGCCCGTTCACCCGGACCGCGTAGCGGACCAGCATGGCGTCGTACCATCCGCAGCGGCGCTCCCGGCCGGTGACGGCGCCGAATTCATTGCCGCGCTTCTGCAACGCCGCACCGAAATCGTCGGTGAGCTCGGTGGGAAAGGGCCCGCTCCCCACGCGGGTCGTATAGGCCTTGGCGATCCCGAGCACCGCATCCACGGCGGTCGGGCCCACGCCCGTGCCGGTGCAGGCGCCGCCGGCCGCCGCGCTCGACGAGGTCACATAGGGGTAGGTGCCGTGGTCCACATCCAGATGCGTGCCCTGCGCGCCCTCCAGCAGGACCATCTTGCCCTTCGCGACGGCCTGGTGGACAAACAGCCCCGTATCCACGATCATGCCCTTCAGCCGGTCGGCGTAGCGCTGATATTCCAGGAAGATCTTCTCCGCCTCAAACCCCGGCGCATGGTAGAGCGTCTTCAGCAGCGCGTTCGTCTCCGCCACATTGTCTTCCAATTGCTGGCGAAAGTACGGCGGGTCCAGCAGATCCCCCATGCGAATCCCGATCCGGGCCATCTTGTCGACGTACGCCGGCCCGATGCCGCGGCCGGTCGTGCCGATGCGCCGCCCGCCCTTCTGGGTCTCGCTCGCCTTCTCGATCGCCTTGTGGTACGGCATGATCACGTGCGCGGCCTGGCTGATGTAGAGATGCTTGTCGGCCCGCACGCCCTTGGCCTTCAAGCCGTCTATTTCCGCGATCAGGTCCGCCGGATCGATGACCACGCCGTTGCCGATGACGCAGGCCGTGCCGCGATACAGTACCCCCGACGGGATCAGCTTGAAGACGTACTTGTGCCGGCCCTTCACCACCGTGTGGCCGGCATTCGAGCCGCCCTGGTAGCGGACGACCATGTCGGCATCCCGGGCCAACAGGTCCACGATCTTGCCCTTGCCTTCGTCGCCCCACTGGGTGCCGACCACCACCAACACGCCCATCGCTGATGCATCCTCCTGACACGAAAAGAGCCCTGTCCCGCATGGCACAGAGCTCAACGCCGTTCAGTCTAGGCACCTCCCCTGCCATTGTCAACACACAACGGCAAGGCCAAAAATAACGACTTGGAGATTGCTTCGTCGCAAACCTGCTCCCCGCAATGACAGGAGCACCGGTTGACTCCAATGAAAACCGAGTGTTAAGATACGCTCGGTTTGGGGCTGTGGCGCAGTTGGGAGCGCGCCTGACTGGCAGTCAGGAGGTCGCCGGTTCAATCCCGGCCAGCTCCACCAAACAGAGCTTGCTGGGCCGACCCTTCGATCAAAAGGGTCGGAAATTCAA
The DNA here is from genome assembly GCA_036170875.1 of Nitrospirales bacterium. Classification (GTDB taxonomy): domain Bacteria; phylum Nitrospirota; class Nitrospiria; order Nitrospirales; family NS-4; genus SCTG01. Next base: position 1,903 of record JAVHQA010000031.1, on the reverse strand, counting down.
TACCTCCAGTAATCCTTAATCCTTACTTCATCTCAATCGCACTCAAAAAGGGGTCCATGCTCCAACTCGAATCCGTCAGCAAACACTTCGCGACCAAGGCGCTGCTCAAGGACGCCTCGGCCCATCTGCGCCCGGGAAGCCGCGTCGGACTGGTCGGCCCCAACGGCGTCGGCAAGACGACGCTCCTGCGGCTGATCCTTGACGAGCAGGATCTCGACGGCGGCCGCATACGCAAACGCCCGCGCCTGCGGATCGGCTACCTGCCGCAGGACCTCGAGGACATCCCCGGCGACACCACGTTGGACGCCACGCACCGCAACCAGTATCCGGAGCACGAGGCCAAGCGCATTCTGTCCGGCCTCGGCTTTTCCGAGGCCGACTTCAGCCGTCCGATTTCGGCCCTCTCCGGCGGGTTCCGGATGCGGGTGGCACTGGCGCACCTGCTGCTGTCGGCGCCCGACGTCATCCTGCTGGACGAGCCGACCAACCATCTCGACAAGGCCACGCAACGCTGGTTCGAGGACTTCCTCCTGCAGTCGAACTTCACCATGCTGGTCATCAGTCACGACACGACGTTCCTCGACCGCATCGCCACGCACATCTGGGAGATCCGCCACCATCGGATCATGGAGTCCAAGGGCAACTACACGAAGTACCTTGCCTGGCGCGAAGCCTATGAAGCCGCGCAGGAAGCCGCCGCCAACCGCCAGGACAAGGAGATCGGGCGCGTGCAGAAGTTCGTGGACCGGTTCCGCTACCAGGCCACCAAGGCCCGCCAGGTCCAGTCCCGGCTCAAGCAGCTCGAGAAGGTCCAGCTGGTCGAGCGGACGCGCGACCCCCGGCGTGTGCGGTTCCGCTTCCCCCAGCCGCCTGCGTCAGGCCGCCAGGTGATGGAACTTGCGGGCGTGGACAAGTCCTATGGAGACCTCGCTGTCTATCGCTCGCTCAATTTCTCCGCCGAGCGCGGCCAGCGGATCGCGCTGGTCGGCGAGAACGGCGCGGGCAAGAGCACCCTGCTCAAGATGCTGGCGGGCGTGCTCCCGCTCGACAAGGGCACCCGGACGGTCGGCCACGGCGTGACGCTGCACTACTTCGCCCAGCACCAGGCTGATATTTTGAACTCCGAACATACCGTCCTGGATTCGATCGCGGAGGTGGATACGGGCACCGACCTGAGCTTCATCCGTGGCCTGGCCGGCGCCTTCCTCTTTGAAGGCGCCAACCAGAAGAAGCTGGTCAAGGTGCTGAGCGGCGGCGAGCGGAACCGTGTAGCTCTGGCCCGCATGCTCGTGAAGCCGGCCAACACCCTGTTGCTCGACGAGCCGACCAACCACCTCGACCCCGCCTCGGTGGACGTGCTGACCGATGCCCTCGTGACGTTCCCGGGAACCCTCGTCTTCATCTCGCACGACCCGATCTTTCTGAGCCGCATCGCGACGCGCGTCGTGGAGGTCGAGGACGGCGTGGCCAGGGACTATCACGGCGACTACGAATACTACCTCTGGAAGAAAATGCAGGAAGTCGAATCCATCAAGGGCACGCCCGAGATGGAGACGCCCGCGACTCCGACCGTGAACGCCCGCCCCACGGCTCCCACCAGCGCCCCCCGGGCACGGGCATCCGAGAACGGCGACAAGAGCCGGACGATCGGACGGAAAGAAGCGACCAAGGCCCTGGCCCGCGCCGAACGCCAGGTCACCAAGCTGGAAGAAGCGGTTGCCGACGGCGAAAAACGCATCCAGGCCCGTGACATCGAGCTCGCCGACCCCGCGCTCTACCAGGAACATGCGCGCTGGACGGCCTTGATGAAGGAGCGGGAGCACTGGGCGAAAGACCAGTCCGTGCTGACTGGGCAGTGGGCCAATCTCTGTGAGGAAGCGGAAAAACTCAGGGCGAAACTGAA
>JAVHQA010000030.1:0-5610 GCA_036170875.1 Nitrospirales bacterium | reverse complement strand
GTGACGGTGCCGGTGCGGCGCTCTTTCAGTTCGATCTGACCTTCTTTCAAACCCTTTTCGCCGATCACCACGTGGTAGGGGCAGCCGATCAAGTCGGCGTCGTTGAACTTCACGCCGGGGCGCTCGTCCCGGTCGTCCAGCAGCACCTCAATCCCGGCCTTCTCCAGTTCCGCTTCCAGCGCGCAGGCGGCGTCCAGGACGGCGCCCGGTTTGCCGGTCAGCGGCAGGACGTGGACGTGGAATGGCGCGATCGGCGCCGGCCAGATGATCCCCTTCGCATCGTGGTTCTGCTCGATGGAGGAGGCGGCGGTGCGCCCCACGCCGATGCCGTAGCACCCCATCACGATGACTTGGTCCTGGCCCTGCTTGTCGAGGTACGTGGCCTTCATCTTCTCGCTGTACTTCGTCCCCAGCATGAAGACATGCCCGACCTCGATGCCGCGCACGATCCGCATCGGCTTCGCGCAGCGCGGGCAGGCGTCGCCGACCATCGCGTTGCGCAGATCCGCATAGCGCTCCGGCGTGAAGTCGCGGCCCGGCGAGACGTCCACCCAGTGCTGGTCGGCGGCGTTGCCGCCCACGACGACGTTGGTCAGCGGCTTCACGGCCAGGTCCGCGATCAGCGTCACGCCGGATAATCCGACGGGCCCCGCGAAGCCCACCGGCGCGCCCGTGACCTTCTCCACCGTGGCCGGATCGGCCATCGTGAGCTCTGTTACGCCCAGCGCCTTCTTCAGCTTGACCTCGTTGACGTCGTGGTCGCCCCGCACCAGGACGGCGACCGTCTTGCCGTCGGCCCGGTAGAGGAGCGTCTTCACCAGTTGCGTGGCCGGCACCTTGAGAAAGGCCGTGACGTCTTCCACGGTCTTTTTCCCCGGCGTTGGGACGCTGCGCTTTTCACGCAGGGTGTCCGGCGGAGCCTTGTGCGCGTGCTCCTGCAGCTCGGCGCGCTCCACGTTGGCGGCATACTCGCAGGCGTCGCACACGGCGATGCCTTCCTCGCCGGTGTCGGCCAGCACCATGAACTCGTGCGAGGACGTGCCGCCGATCAGGCCCGTGTCGGCCTCCACCGGCCGGAAGGTGAGCCCACAGCGCGTGAAGATGGCCTGGTAGGCCTCGTACATCTTCCGGTAGCTCTCCTTCGCGCCCGCCTCGTCCGCGTCGAACGAGTAGGCGTCCTTCATGATGAACTCGCGCCCGCGCATCAGCCCGAAGCGCGGCCGGATCTCGTCCCGGAACTTGGTCTGGATCTGATAGAAGTTCACCGGCAGCTGCCGGTACGAGCGGATCTCGCGCCGGACGAGGTCGGTGATGATTTCCTCGTGCGTTGGCCCGAGACAGAAGTCCCGCTCGTGGCGGTCCTTCAGGCGGAAGAGCTCCTTGCCGTAGAAGTCCCAGCGCCCGGTCTCCTGCCAGAGCTCCGCCGGCGAGGCGATCGGCATGAGGACTTCCTGCGCCCCCGCCCGGTTCAGCTCCTCGCGGATGATGCGCTCGACCTTGCGGATCACGCGTAGGCCCAGCGGCAGGTACGTATAGATGCCCGCGGCGACCTTGCGGATCAGGCCGGCGCGCAGCATCAGCTTGTGGCTGACGATCTCCGCTTCCCCCGGATCGTCCCGAAGGGTGGGAATCAGGAGCCCCGATTGACGCATTACTTAAGCCAGAGGTTGACGATGTCGTTGCGGAAGGCGAAGAGCATGAGGCCGATCAGCAGGACGAGCCCGACCTGCTGGGCCAGTTCGCGGCTGCGGATGCTCAGGGGCTGGCGCTTGACCGCCTCGATCGCGAAGAACAGCAGATGGCCGCCGTCGAGGATCGGGATCGGCAGCAGGTTCAGCACGCCGAGGTTGATGCTGAGGATGGCGATGAGGAAGAGGTAGTTCGAGAAGCCCTGCGACGCGGCGTCGCCGGAAATCTTGGCGATCGTCAGCGGGCCGCCGATGTTGTCGGCCGAGATCTCGCGGGTGATCATCTTTGCGATGCCCACCACGGTCAGCTTGATCCAACCCCACGTGGCGTCCAGCCCGTCAATCGGCGCCATGAGAGCGTTGTCGCTTCGGACGACGGCCTTGTTCGCCTTGGTGATGCCCATCTGTCCGATTTCGACCTCGGTCCCGTCGGCCAGCTTCTCCTTGCGCGGGGTCGGCGTGACCGTCAGGGTTTCGGTCCGCCCGGTGCGCTCGACGACGATCTTCAGCGGCGCGCCGGGGCTGTGCTTGATGATGTCCGTCATCTCCTGCCAGGTGGCAATGCGCGTGTCGCCGATCTGGACGATCCGGTCGCCGCTGCGCACGCCCCCGGCTTCAGCTGCAGAGCCGGGAACGACCGTTTCCACGTTCGACGTCAGGTCGGCGAACGTGGGGACGAAGAGCGGCGCGCCGGTGGCGAGCCAGGCGGTGAAGATAATGTAGGCCAGCAGCAGGTTGAAGACGGGGCCGGCCGCCACGATCGCGATGCGCTTGAGGACCGGCGCATGGGCGAACGAGCGCGTTTTGTCTGCCTCGCTCACTTCGGGATCGCTGAGATCCTCGCCGAGCATCTTGACGTAGCCGCCGAGGGGGATTGCCGACAGGACGTACTCGGTCTCGCCGACCTGCCGTCCCATGAGCTTCGGCCCGAAGCCGATGGAGAACTTCAGAATCTTGACGCCGGAGCGGCGGGCGACCCAGAAATGGCCGAACTCGTGGAAGGCCACGAGCGCCCCCAGCGCGACCACGAAGGAGACGAAATAGAATCCGTAATGTTGGATGGCTTGCATAACCCTCCTAGTGTACCACAGATGGAGAAGTTGAAAGAGAGCTCACGATCTCACCGGCCTTCGCGCGGGCCCATGCGTCCGCCCCCAGCGCGTCCTCGATCGTTGCCACCTCCGCCGGTGTGTGCGCGTCCATCGTCCGGCGGATCGTCCCGGCGATGCCGAGGAAGCCGATTCGGCGGTCCAGAAAGGCCCGCACGGCCACTTCGTTGGCGGCGTTCAGCACGGCGGGCATCGTGCCTCCCGTGCGCAGGGCTTCGTACCCGAGCCTGAGGCAGGGGAACTTGTCGTGGTCGGGATCGAAGAATGTCAGCGTGCCGATCCGGGCCAGGTTGAGCGAGGGCAGATCCAGCGGGATGCGCGCCGGGTAGTTCATGGCGTAGGCGATCGGCGTTCGCATGTCGGGGAGGCCGAGCTGGGCGATCACCGAGCGGTCCTGGTACTCGACGAGCGAATGGATGATGCTTTCGCGATGCACCACCACCTCGATCTTCGAGGCGGGGATGTCGAAGAGCCACCGGGCCTCCACGACCTCCAGGCCCTTGTTCATCAGCGTGGCCGAGTCAATCGTGATCTTGTTGCCCATCTTCCAGTTCGGGTGATTGAGGGCCTGCTCGACCGTGACGTGCTGCAGTTGTTCCTTCGTCATGTTCCAGAGCGGGCCGCCGGATGCGGTCAGGATCAGCCGCAGGATGTCCGCGGCCCGGTGTCCCTCCATGGACTGGAACAGCGCGCTGTGCTCACTGTCCACCGGGAAGATCCGGACGCCGTGTTTGCGGGCCTCGTCCTGCATGAGCCGCCCGGCCATCACCATCGGCTCCTTGTTGGCCAGGGCGATGAATTTGCCGGCCTTGATCGCGGCGAGCGTGGGCACGAGGCCGGCGCCGCCGACGATGGCCGAGATGACGAGGTCGGCCTCCGGCATCGTCGCGATCTGCCGGAGCCCGTCCGCGCCGCTCAGGATGGTGGTCTTCAGTCCTTTGCAACGCGCGCGCAGACGCTCCGCGGCAGCGTCATCGGCCATGGCGACTGCGACCGGCGAGAAGGCCCGGATCTGCTCTTCGAGCTTCTCGACGCTGGTGCCTGCCGTGAGCCCGACCGCCTGGAACATGTCGGGGAACTTGGCGATGATGTCCAGCGCGTTCGTGCCGATGGAGCCGGTGGAGCCCAGGATGACGATCTTTTTCATACGATCAGTGGGTCTGCATAGTGAGGAGGTAATAGTAGAGCACCGGCGCCGTGAAGATCAAGCTGTCCACGCGGTCGAGCACGCCGCCGTGGCCGGGGATGATCCCGCCGGAGTCCTTCACGCCGGCGCTGCGCTTCAGGACGGACTCGCAGAGATCGCCGAGCGGGGCCGCGATGCCCGCCAGCAGGCCAAGGATGGCGGCGTCGCGCGCGTCGAGTGATGCCAGGAACCAGGCCCGGCAGGCGAACGCGGCGGCGACCGATCCGACCAGCCCGCCGACCGCGCCTTCCCAGGTCTTCTTGGGGCTGATGCGCGGGGCCATCTGATGCCGCCCCATGAAGGTGCCGACGTAGTACGCCGCGGTGTCGTTGGCCCAGGTCACCAGGAACAGGAAGAAAATCAGGAAGGCGCCGTCGGTCATCTGCCGGATGAGGATCAGGTGGCCGAGCAGCCAGGCCACGTAGAAGACGCCGAATGCGAGGACGGCCGTGTCCAGCAGCCCGGACGTGAGCTCCCGTCCCGCCAGGACGTGGCTCAACAGCACCGCCATGACGATGAAGGTGATGGTCGCGGGCTCGGCCAGAAGGCCGGGCACGGCGAAACCCGCCGAAACCAGGAGCCCCAGCGCGAGCCCAAGGCCCAGGGAGGGCGAAGAGGGGCCCGGGAAGTGAAAGCGATAGTACTCGTATTGGGCGAGCAGGACGCCGATCGCGATGAAGATGGAAAACGCCGCCGCCGGCAGGTAGCGGACCAGGACGTAGAAAAGCGGAAAGAAGACGAGGGCCGAGTAGACCCGCCGTGGATCCACTAGGCGGACCTTTTGCCGGCTTTCTCGTCCGGATGGTCGCTGAGCTGATCGCAGGTCTGGCCGAACCGCCGCTCCCGCCGCTGATAGTCGTGCAGGGCCAGCAGGGCGTCGTGGCGGCGGAAGTCCGGCCACAGCGTGGGCGTGAAGTACATCTCCGTATAGGCGAGCTGCCAGAGCAGGAAGTTGCTGATGCGGGTCTCGCCGCTCGTCCGGATGAGGAGGTCCGGGTCGGGGAGCCCGTGGGTGGACAGGTAGCCCTCCAGCATGTCTTCGTCGATCTGATCGGGCGTGATCGTGCCGTTCCTGGCGTCCTCGGCGAGCCGGCGCACGGCGTCCACGATCTCCGAACGCCCGCCGTAGCTCAGCGCGACCGTCAGGTTGAGCCTGTCAAAATGCGAGGTCTCCCGCTCCACCTTCCGGACCCAGGCCAGGGCCGATTCCGGCAGGGTGTTGACCCGCCCGATGGCGCGGAAGCGGGTTTCCTTTTCGATGAGGGCCTCCAGCTCCATCTGCAGGTAGCTCTCCAGCAGCATCATGAGCGCGTTGATTTCGGCCGCCGGCCGCTTCCAGTTTTCCTGGGAGAAGGCGTAGATCGTCAGCGCCTTGATGCCGAGCTCACGGCAGAGGTTGATCATGTCCCGGACGGATTTGATGCCTTCGGTGTGGCCCGCCATCCGGGGCAGCCCCCGCTGGGCGGCCCACCGGCCGTTCCCGTCCATAATAATGGCGATGTGTCGGGGGAGCAGATCGGGAATGAGGAGGGACTCGAGTTCGCTGTCCGGCAGGTGTTCGAGCTCAGTCGCGGTGCCTTTCGCCATGGAGGGAGTCTACCGAGGGACCCTGACATTGTCAAACGCG
>JAVHQA010000029.1:0-5630 GCA_036170875.1 Nitrospirales bacterium | reverse complement strand
GATGTCGCGGCGCAACTGGGCCGCCGCCGTCTTCCATTGAGGCGCGTGATAGCCCATGCGCCGGGCGAGGAAGGTGAACTCCTCGGAGCCCACGACCGGCAGGACGAGATCCCGCGCATTGCCGCGCACGATCCGGAGGGCGTCAATCAGCCGCCGGAGAAACCGGTACGCGTGGCTCAGCCCTGTCGCCTCCGATGGAGACAGAAACCGGAGCCGGCGCAGAGCGACTAGCGCGGCCAGTGTGGAGGGCGTGCGAAGCGCCGGATGTTCCGCTCCGTGCATGATCTGAAGATATTGCGCCGCGTATTCGATGTCGATCAGCCCGCCGGGGCTCTGCTTCACGTTGACGGTCCCCGGCGTGACCAGCTCGTGAATCTGCCGGCGGCGGAGATCCAATGCCGCGTTCACGTCCCACGGAGCGCCGCTGTAAACGAACCGGTCCCGCAGGTGCTCCACGTTGACGCCCAGCGCCCGGCTCCCTGCCACCCATCTCAGCTTGATCAACGCCTGGCGTTCCAGGGGTGCGGCCAGCCCGCTGGGGCTGTAATAGCTTTCCAGTTCATCCTGGGCACAGGCCAGCAGCCCCTTCCGTCCGTGGGGCCGGAGCCGCACGTCGAGATGGAAGATGCCTTCCTCCTTGGCCTCGATAAACCGCATGATCTCCTGGCACAGATGCTCGAAGTACTCGCCGTTGCTCAGTGACTCCGGGCCGTCCGTTCGCCCATCGCCGTCATAGGCGAAGAGGACTTCAATGTCCGAGGCATAGCCCATTTCCCTGCCGCCGAACTTGCCCAGGCCGAATATGGCAAACCCGCAAGGCTCGCCGCCGGACAGCCGCGGCAATCCGAACCGGTCCGTGAGATGGAGCCGGCAGGCGCGAAGCGACTCCGCCAGAACAACTTCGGCCAGGTCGGTCAGTGCCAGGGAGAAGGGTTCCAGGCGTGCCTGCGGGTCCATCAGATGCCGCATGTCGATGCGGAACAGCTCCTGGTCCTTCAGGTTATTGACGCGCTGCTTTCGGCCTTCGTGCGTATCGGCCCCGGCCGGCTTCCGGCGCAGGAGACGCGCGAGCGCCGCCTTCTCCAGGGGAGGAGACTGCTTTTTAAAGTCCTGCAGGACGGGAAGCAGGCTGTCGAGGTGGCTGCGCAGAAAATCCTCCCAGAGAAAATCGCTGGTGCCGAACAGGCGCGCGAGAAGGTCCAGCGTCGCTTGTTCCTGAAGAAAGGCCGGAAGGCGGGTCCCTGGAGTCTGGTCAAGGATCTGGTCCAGCATGCGATCGAAATGAGCCAGCGCCTTGGCCGGATCGGGCGCCGCGGCCAGGCAGTGCGTGAACTGCTTGATGAGGACGGCGGTGATCCTGAGGCCGGCCTGCGCGCGCGCGCCGACGATCTTGCGTCCGCGCCGGTCGGTGACCCCAAAACGATCATGCACGGTGTGCCCCACCGTGCGGATCAGGGCCGAGTGAATCGTGATGCCGCGCATGGCCAGGGCATTGGAAAACGCGTACAGGAAGCCCGGCGTGTCGGGCGCCTGGATGTCCATCGCCGTCCAGTTCAGCGACGGCCGGTTTTCGAAGCTGATGTCGATCGCCTGCAGCCGCGCAGGCGACGCGGGCGAAAAGGATAGAAATTCCGTCAGGCGGCGATTCACGCGCGCGCGGGCTTCCTGGTACTGGTCCTGGGCCAGAAGCCCGACCAGCAGCTCGATCTCGGCGCGGAATTGGTCCTGGCGTGACGGCGCAAACCGGTGAGCGGGGAGGGCGCGCACACGGAAGACGTCCAGGATACGGGGACCGCCCGTGGCCGCACTCAGCGCCAATCGCCGCCGGCCTCCGGAAAAGACCGGGCGGGCCGCTTCAGCGGGCCGTTTCGGAACGAACGTCGTGACGGTGCCCTCCTGGATGTCGAGTCCGAAGGCAGCCAGTAGGCCGGTGATGATGGCAAACTCGGAGAAATAATCCCGGGCCGCGATCACCACTTCATAGTGCTCGTTCCCCTGGTCGGCGATGCGGACTTTGACGGCGGCGCCGTTGATGTCCCCGGTCAGCCGGATATGGCCGGCAATGTCCTCCGGCGAATAGCCCGCGGCGTACTCAGCCGACATGGCCCCGCAGTACGCCTGAACGGTTTCAGGACGAAGATCGGGGAATCGGGACAGGAGAATCGGCTGGAGCGCGCGAGGTGTCATGCCCGCTCACTATAACCTATCCACACCCGCGTGCCACAAGTTCCGGTATAATGCGAATCTTCATGGCTGCGACTCATCCCAAGGACCTGCTGCTTGCGCCTCGCCTGACCGACGCCGAGGTGGCCGCCATTCTCACGCCATACGGCTTTCAGGACTGCCGGCGGGCGGACGCCAACCTGCAGACCATGGCGGAGGACCCGGTGACGCGCCGGCGCCTGGCCGGTCTTCTGGACGTCCTGCTGGGGCATCTTGCCGATTCGGCGGACCCGGACCAGGCCCTGGACTATTTCGAGCGATTCGCCAAAGCCGGGGGAAGCCCGAACACGCTCCTGTTGTATCTGGAGGCCTCTCCCGTCACAATGCACCTGCTGGCCACCGTGTTCGGCTCCAGCCCGTTCCTGTCCCAGATCCTCATCCGGAATCCCGAATACCTGTACTGGGCGTCGAGCCCTGAGATTCTGGAACGTGTGCGGGACCGGCGCGACCTGGAGACGGAATCGGCACACATGCTGCGCCCGGTGCGGTCTCCGGAGCGGCGGCTGGACATCCTGCGCCGGCTCAAGCGGAGGGAACTGCTGGCCATCGGGGTGCGCGATCTCCTGCGGAAGGCCACGGTGGAGGAAACCGCTGCCGCGCTGTCCGTGCTCGCCGCCGTCTTGATCGGGCACGCGCATGCCGTATGCCGGGATTCCCTCCGGCGCCGGCATGGCGAACCGCGTAGCGGCTTTACCGTGCTGGCAATGGGAAAACTCGGCGGGGGAGAATTGAACTTCAGCTCCGATGTGGATCTGATCTATCTCTGCGGCGCCGATTCGGGCATGACGGCGGGAACCAGGACGGGCGGCAGGGCGTCGCGGATTCCCGCCGAGCAATATTTCCTGCGGCTGGCCCAGCAATTGACCGCCGCACTCTCGGATGTGACCAACGAAGGATACCTGTTCCGAGTCGACCTCCGGCTGCGCCCGGAAGGCCATGCGGGGAAAATCGTCGAGTCGTTTCAACAGTGCCGCCGGTACTATCGAGGGGCGCGGGGCCAGGGGTGGGAACGGTTGGCGCTGATCAAGACCGCCCCCGTCGCCGGCGACAAGACTCTGGGCAGGCGGTTCCTGGCGATGGTGCAGCCGTTCATCTACCAGCAGTCGAGCCCGACCGAGGTCTTCGCCGATGTCAGGCGGATCAAGGGGATGATTGACGATAAAATGGCGCAGCGGGGGCAGACCGTACGCAACGTCAAACTCGGGACGGGGGGAATCCGGGAGATCGAGTTCCTGACCCAGGCCCTGCAGGCGGTGTTCGGCCGGAAGAGGCCGGCCATTCGGGAGCGCAACACCGTCAAAGCCCTGGGAAAGCTCCTTCGCGCCAGGCTGCTGTCATCGGAGGAACATCGGCGTCTCGTCGCCGCGTACTGGTTCCTGCGGGACGTCGAGCATAAGCTTCAAATGGTGGAGGAGCAGCAGACGCACACCCTTCCCGCCGACCCCCAGGAAATCCGCCGGTGTGCGTTGCGGATGGGCTATCGCGACAGCGACGAGGCCGAGGCCCGGGAATTGTTCCTGGGCGACTACGCGCGCCACACCGCCCTGGTTCACGACGTCTTCACCCGCGTGCTCGCCGGCGCGCAGTAGGGGCGCGGCGTGCCGCAACTCGCGCTCCTCCTCACCACCGTCATCTGGGCGGCCACGTTCCCGGCGACAAAACTGGCGCTCGAGCAGGTGCTGCCGTTTTCCTTTCTGCTCCTGCGCTTTTTGCTCGGAACACTCGCCGTCGGGATTGTCTTCGCCTGTGTATGGCACCCCCTCCGCTGTGATGCCCCCACGCTGCGCATGGCGGCGATCGCATCGGCGTTTCTGTTCGTCGGGTATGTCACGCAAACGGTCGGCCTGCGGTATACGACCGCATCCAACTCGGCCTTCATCACGGCCCTCTATGTCGTGCTGGTCCCGCTGTTCCTCAAACGATTCGATGCCCGGCTCTGGACCGCGCTGGCCCTGGCGGTCGCCGGCCTGTGGCTGCTGATCCGCCCTTCGGCCGACATAAAAGTCGGGGACCTCTACACGCTGGTGTGCGCGGTGGCCTTTGCCCTGCACATCATTGTGGTGGAGACCTACGCGCGGCGCAACGACTTTGCCTCGGTGTCCGCCTGGCAACTCGTGATGGTCACGGGCGTGCTGGTGGCGCCGGCGGTCGCGGAAGGCTACCGTCCCGGCGCCATTGCGTTCACTCCTGTCCTCGCGTGGGCGCTGGTGATTACCGGGGTGGGGGCGACAGCGCTCGCCTTTTTCGTACAGGTATGGGCGCAACGTTCTGTGCCGGCCCAGCGCGTGGCGCTCATTTTTGCGCTCGAACCGGCGCTGGCGGCGTGGCTGTCCTGGCTGGTGCTGGGCGAGCAACTGGATGCCGCCGGGTGGGCGGGGAGCGGGCTTGTTACCGCCGGAGTCCTGATCGGTGCGACCGCCCCGGCGCCCCTGCACCATGATCCGTTGCAACCGTAGCGGCTAGATGCATTCGATTTCTACGGCTTCAGGAACTCGAAATCCTTGATCTCCTTCTTCATGAAGTCCCGCAGCCGCTTGATAATCTTTTCCTCCAGTTGTCGCGCCCGCTCGCGCGAGATGCTGTATTTTTTTCCAAGGTCGTCCAACGTGAGGGGCGTCTCCGAGAGAATGCGGTTGCGGAGGATGTCGGCATACCGATCGTCAAGAGTGGCGGCGAACTCCGCCAGCTTCTTCCGAAACAGATCCCGCAATTCCGTCTGCGCCAGGCTCTCGTCCGCCGGCATGCCCTGCGAGGGGAGGATATCCAACAGCGTCCCTTCCTGATCGGGACTCAGTGGCGCGTCAAGGGAGAGGTCCCAGCTGCCGAGACGCTGGCCCATTTCGATCACGTCCCGCTCGCGAACGTTCAGGCGGTCCGCGAGCAGCTTCGTATCGGGGGCGAACCCCTCGCGCTCCAGTTTGCGTTTTTCCTTGTTCAGGTTATAGAAGAGCTTGCGCTGGTTCTGGGTGGTTCCGATCTTGACCATCCGGTACGTGTTGAGCAGGTACCGAAGAATATAGGCCCGCACCCACCAGGCGGCGTATGAGTGAAAGCGCGAGCCTTTGGTAGGATCGAATTTCTTGATCGCCTGCATGAGCCCGACATTGCCTTCCTGGATCAAGTCCAGATAGTCGGCGCCGGAATGCAGATACTCGGCCGCGATGGTGACGGCGACGCGCAGGTTGGACACGATCAGCTTGACGGCCGACTCGCGGTTGCCGGTGACCTGGAAATCGTTGAACAGGTGCAGCTCTTCTTCCTTGGTCAGGAAGGGGTATCGGCGAACCTCGGCCAGATACCGATGCAGCGGATCGGACGGAGCGAGCGCCGTGTCCTTCCCCGCAGCCGGCAACACGGTCGGCGTCTCAGGGAGCGCGAAGGCGGACTCGTCCACCTCCTCCACGACG
>JAVHQA010000028.1:0-1152 GCA_036170875.1 Nitrospirales bacterium | reverse complement strand
TCTCCTCGTGCGGCACAGCAAGCGCGAAGGCTTGCGAGAGGTCGGTGACTGCGCGTAGCAGACGCGGCTTGCCGTCTTGCTGGGCAAGAATATGCTCCTGCGCGGCAGGCAACACCGAGAGACGCTCTTGCGGTTTCCCGGTCATCCAGCGCGACCAGTCAAAACCGTGGAAAAGGCCTTGGCAGATCTCGTACTTCTCTAGCATCACAGCCACGGCCTCGGCCTGATCGATAGCCGTCTTCCCCGTGCCGCCGCTTTCGGTGTACGTCGCCAGCGCCTTTTTGAGTTCGTCGGCAAGGCCGAGGTAATCCACCACCAACCCGCCGGGCTTATCCTTGAACACGCGGTTGACCCGCGCGATGGCCTGCATCAGCCCGTGCCCGCGCATCGGCTTGTCCACGTACATCGTATGGAGGCTTGGCGCGTCGAAGCCCGTCAGCCACATATCCCGTACGATCACAATTTGAAAATGGTCCTTCGGGTCGCGAAACCGTAGCGCCATGTCCTCGCGCCGTTTCTTGTTGCGGATGTGGCCCTGCCATTCCATCGGATCGGATGCCGATCCAGTCATGATCACCTTCATCGAGCCTAAGTCGTCCGTATCGCCATGCCACGTGGGGCGCAACACAGCAATCTCGCGGTACAGCTCGACGCAGATTCGGCGGCTCATGCAGACCACCATCGCCTTCCCGTCCATTGTCGCAAGCCGGTTCTCGAAGTGATCAACCAGGTCACGCGCGATCAATTTGATCCGGTTCTCCGATCCCACCACGGCTTCGAGCTGCGCCCACTTCGTCTTGAGCTTCTCCTTGCGCTCGACCTCCTCCCCTTCGGTGGCCTCTTCAAACTTGGGGTCGATCTTCGGGCGTTCGGAGTCTTTAAGCTCCAGCTTGGCGAGCCGACTCTCGTAGTAGATGGGGACCGTGGCACCATCGACGACCGCCCGCTGGATGTCGTAGACGCTGATGTAGTCGCCAAAGACGGCGCGTGTGTTGGCGTCGGTCTTCTCGATGGGCGTCCCGGTGAATCCGATGAACGACGCGTTCGGCAGCGCATCGCGCATGTGCCGGGCGAAGCCGTCGATGAAGTCGTACTGGCTGCGGTGCGCTTCGTCGGCGATGACGACGATGTTGCGCCGGTCGGAAAGCACCG
>JAVHQA010000027.1:1967-5708 GCA_036170875.1 Nitrospirales bacterium | reverse complement strand
TAAACCGGACATTTCTACTGTGGGAGGAAGAGGACATTTCTAAAGTGGCTTGACTCCGTCTGAATTGACTCTCTCCCGACCCCTCCCTATAATGCCCTTTTGACTGTGCCGTTTCACCTGTGGGTGGCTATGGCATTCCCTAAGGGATTTTTCAAGCATGCCTTTGCGGTGGAACCGGCCGGAGAGCCCCTGTCGGCGGAGGATGTCGCGTTACTTGAGCGGGTTGCCGTCGCCGTGGTCGAGCGCCGGATGGCGGTTCCGGCGGTGGTATTCCTGGAGTCCGTCGGCCCCATGAATTTTCTCGGCAGCCAGGCCCTGCATTTTTTCACTCCCATCCTTGAAGTCGTCTTTCCCCAGCGCGACATCGAACGCGTGGCGCTCCTGCTTGAACGGCGGGATACGCTGTCACGGCTCACGGCCCTGATTGAGCGCCGGGCCGAAAGCCGGCGCTCGGCGACAGGCCCATGACCGCGCATTCAAGCCGGCCGCTCCAGACGATCGTCGCGACCGACTGTGGCAGCACGACGACCAAGGCCATCCTGATCGAAAAAATCGACGGGGAGTACCGGCAGACCTATCGCGGAGAGGCGCCGACCACCGTCGAAGCCCCGTTTGAGGATGTCACGCGCGGGGTGCTCAACGCGATCGCGGAGATCGAGGAGCTGTCCGGACGGAAGATTCTCGACGGGGAAAAAATCATGACGCCGAGCGGCGCGGGTGGCAACCCGAAAGCCGGGGTGGACATCTACATCTCCACGAGCAGCGCCGGCGGCGGCCTCCAGATGATGGTCGCCGGCGTGGTGCAGAGCATGACGGCCGAGAGCGCGCAGCGCTGCGCCCTCGGGGCGGGGGCGATCGTCATGGATGTCCTGTCCTCGAACGACGGCCGCCTGCCGCACGAGAAGATCGAGCGTATCCGCTCCCTGCGGCCGGACATGATTCTGCTGTCGGGCGGCACGGACGGCGGCACGGTGATGCACGTGGTGGAGATGGCGGAATACATTGCCGCCGCCGAGCCCCGCCCGCGCCTGGGCATGAGCTATAACCTGCCGCTGATCTACGCCGGCAACAAGGAGGCGCGCGAGCGTGTCACGGAGATTCTTGCGAAGAAGACGGCCCTGACCATCACGGAGAACCTGCGGCCGACGCTGGAAAAGGAGAACCTCACGCCCGCCCGCAACAAGATCCACGATCTGTTTCTCGAGCACGTCATGGCCCAGGCGCCGGGCTACAAGAAGCTGATTGCGTGGGCCGGCGCGCCGATCATGCCGACGCCGGCCGCGGTGGGCCTTATCATGGAGACCATCGCAAAGAAGCAGGGGATCAACCTGATCGGCGTGGACATCGGCGGCGCGACGACCGATGTGTTTTCCATCTTCCAGGGCGTCTTCAACCGGACCGTGTCCGCCAACCTGGGGATGAGCTACAGCATTTCGAACGTGCTGGCCGAAGCCGGCCTCGACAACATCATGCGCTGGGTGCCGTTCTCGATCGACGAGCAGGACCTGCGCAACCGGATCAAGAACAAGATGATCCGCCCCACCACCGTGCCGCAGACCCTTGACGAACTCCAGATCGAGCAGGCCATCGCCCGGGAGGCCCTTCGGCTGGCCCTGATCCATCACAAGTCGCTGGCGACCGGCCTCAAAGGCGTGCAACAGGAACGGTCAATCTCGGACGTCTTCGAGCAGAAGGGTTCTGGGGAATCGCGGGTGGACATGCTGCAGCTCAACCTGATCGTCGGCAGCGGAGGCATCCTCTCCCATGCGCCGCGACGGGTGCAGTCGCTCCTCATGATGGTGGACGCCTATGAGCCGCTGGGGTTCACCGAGCTGGCCGTGGACAGCATCTTCATGATGCCGCATCTGGGCGTCCTGTCCACCGTGGACGAGAAGGCCGCCACGGACGTGTTTGTGCGCGACTGCCTGATCTATCTGGGCACGTGCGTGGCGCCCATCGGGCAGGGCGCATGGGGCGAGCGGTGCGCGGATTACACCGTCACGTTTCAGGGCGGGCGGGAGCCCGTCAAGGGGACGTTGAAATTCGGCGAGCTCCGGCTCTGTCCGCTTGCGGTGGGAGAGGAGGCCGTTGTGTCCATCACGCCCGCCCGTGCCGTGGACGTGGGGGCGGGCGGGGGCGTCCCGGTCGAGCGGCGCGCGCGGGGAGGCGTCGTGGGCCTGGTGCTCGATGGGCGCGGACGGCCGCTGCAGCTTCCCGGGAAACAGGACGAACGCGTGCGCGCCCTGAAGGAATGGCACAGGGCGCTGGATTTATACCCCCTCACCCCCACCCTCCCCCTCGAGGGGGGAGGGAAGGGAGAGGGTGGAATTTCTCGTTAACCCTATGGGACACACCTACACACCGGGCCTGACCGTCACGCCGCGAACCATCATCTCGAAAAAGCGGATACTGCCGCTTTCTGGGACGGTGCTCGTCAAGGCGAACGACCGCGTGACCTCGTCCACGGTGGTGGCCCGCGCGGAGCTGCCCGGCAAGGTTCATGTGGTGAACCTGGTGAACCAGCTCGGCATCCTGCCGGAAGACCTCCCGGACTACATGCTCAAACGGGAGGGCGAGAAGATCGAGAGAGGCGACATCCTGGCGGAGACCAGGCCGCTGATCAAGTGGTTTAAAACGGACGTGCGCTCACCCATCACCGGAACGGTGGAGACGGTCTCCACGGCCACGGGGCAGGTCATCCTTCGGGAGCCTCCCCGTCCTGTGGAGCTCTTCGCCTATCTGGACGGAACAGTGGTAGAGACGTTCCCCGGGCAGGGTGTACGGGTGGAGACCCCCTGCGCATTTATCCAGGGGATTTTCGGCATCGGCGGAGAAACATGGGGCGAGGTGGTTCTGGTGGCCTCGTCCCCTGATGAGGATTTGACCGAATCCATGTTGACGCCCCATCATGCGGGCAAGGTCGTGGTCGGCGGGGCCTTTGCCGGAGCCGAGGTGCTGGCGCGGGCCAGGGCCATCGGCGTCAAGGCCATTGTGGTCGGCGGGATGCACGACAAGGATCTGCGGGCCCTCCTGGGCTACGATCTCGGCGTGGCCATCACGGGAACAGAAAACGTCGGATTCACCCTGATCCTGACGGAAGGGTTCGGGCGCATTCCCATGGCCGGGAAAACCTTTGCGCTGCTGAAGAAACTCGGGGGGCGGAAAGCCTGCGTCTCCGGCGCCACGCAGATCAGGGCGGGAGTCATGCGTCCGGAAATCATCGTGCCGCTGGCGCCGGGAGAGCGCGTGGAAGGAATCGACGCCGGCCAGGTAGGGGAGGCGCGCGGCGGAGTGAAGGTCGGCGATCCGGTACGCGTCATCCGGGAGCCGTTTTTCGGCCATATCGGGCAGGTGGTGCAGCTGCCCCCGGACTTGACGATGATTCCCACTGAAAGCCATGTCCGGGTGATGGAGGTCATGTTCCCGGACGGGACCAGGGCCGTGGTTCCGCGCGCGAACATCGAGGTCATCGAGGGGTGAGTGGTGTGCGACAACGGCGGGGCCATCAGCGTCAAGCTGTCGCGGAAGTGAACGTTGTCTGTTTTTATGTGCTGTATTCTGCGGTCTTACATAAGCGGTCTTGCATAAGTTGTGGATTCCCACTAAAGTGTGTGCCCATCACTAACGGACAGCCTAAGGAGCTTGCATGAAAATGACGAGCGTCATCACCGGAAGCGTATTCGCTGTTTTTCTTGCCATGGGATTTGCGCCTTCCACGGCGTGGGCCGACGCGGAGTCGGC
>JAVHQA010000027.1:0-1957 GCA_036170875.1 Nitrospirales bacterium | reverse complement strand
ATTGATGAGGGGCTACGTTCAGGCGTCGCGGACCGAGACCGGGCGGCTGCTCGCAATCCTGCTGGACTCGGGCCGCGTGACGATCGCGGGTGTTCAGGCGTTGATCAATGATCCCGAAAAGGGGGACAAGGGCTTCACGCCAGCGGTGTTTGAAGAACGAGTGGGCGCAAAATTCAAGGAGCGGTCCGGGATCGATCTGTCCAAGCTCAAGACCGAGAAAGCCCCGGCCCAGGCCAAACAGTTGCTCCCGATGCTCGTCGAGGCGGGCAAGAAGGTCGTCGCCACGTATCAGCCCATCCTCAACAAGCAAGGGCTGGCGTACAAGAATTTCATTCCGGCGACCTGGGGGACTCAGGCGGCGGCGATCTTTACCGCCCGGACCGGGACATATTTAAAGCAGACCACCATGGATGAGGTATTGAGGAATCCCAAGAATAAGGCGGATGCCTTCGAAGCGGCGATCATGAAGAAATTCGCCGACCCCGCCTATCCCCGCCAGGGCGAGAAGATCGTGAGCGAGGGGGCGGATGGCGGCAAGGCGACCCGCGTCATGCTGCCGCTGTTTCACGTGAAGGGATGCCTCCCCTGCCATGGGGAGCCGAAGGGAGAGAGGGACATCTCAGGCTATTTGCGGGAAGGCGCTAAACTGGGCGAGCTTGCCGGGGCGATCAGCGTCAAGCTCACGCAGAAGTGAGGCGAAAGGGCATGAATCTCTAGCCATATAAGGGGGCCGATCATGAAGAAAAAGGGAACGCTCATCACGGGCTTAGTCACCATCTTCCTCGGTATCGGAGTGTCTCCGGCGGCGGTCTTCGCCGACAATGACGCGGTTGAGACCGGGCGGCTGCTCGCTGTTCTGCATGACTCGGGCCGGGTGACGATCGGGGCGAACCAGCCGCTTATCAACGATCCCGACAAGGGGGACAAGGGGTTTACGCCCGATGCGTTTGTGAAACAGGTGACCGCAAAGTTCAAAGATCGGGCGAAGGTTGACCTCGATAATCTCAAGAGCGAGAAGGTCCCTGAGCTGGCCAAGAAATTACTGCCCCAGCTGATCGACGCGATGAAGGCGACCGTGGCGGACTATCAGCCGGTGATCAACCGGCCCGGGGTCGGGTTCAAGGGATTCATTCCCGCCACATTCGGGACCCAGGCGGCCGCCAAGTTCCGGGCCAAGTCGGGCGTGTACCTCAAGCAGACGCAGAACCCTTCCCGGAATCCCAAAAACCAGCCGGATGACTTCGAGTTGAAGGCCCTCGCGAAGTTCGCCCAAGCGTCCTATCCCCGACAGGGAGAGAAGATCATCAGCGAGACCGTGGACGGCGGGAAGGCGATCCGGATCATGCTGCCGCTCTTTTACGGCAAGGGGTGTCTGCCGTGCCATGGCGAGCCCAAGGGCGAAAAGGACATCTCGGGGTACATGAAGGAAGGGGCGAAGGAAGGCGATTCTGGTGGCGCCATCAGCGTCAAGCTGATGTTGAAGTGATCCTCGCCCCGCTGTTTTTTTTCCTGCTGCTTATCGGGGGACCGGCATTCGCCGGTCCCTCAGTTCCCCCGGAGGGGTTTCGGGTTCTCGATACCCCGAATGACGCGGGCAAAAGCCTGAGCCTGGTCTGGAACGCCTCTCCCTCCGACAGCAAGGATCGAACCGTCCAGGTCTGGGCAGCCGAGTCTCCGCCGACCGCCTTCCAAAAGGTGGCCGAGTTTCCGTCCAACACCCGCTACGTCAAGACCGGGGATTTCCCTTGGTGGGCCCAGCCGGCCGGCAAGGGCGACCACTACTTCAAGCTGCCGTCCTCCCCGGCCTTTCCGATCGAAGACGGGAAACCTTATGCCGTCAAATTGCTGACTCGCGAAGGTGCGCAGGACGTCTGGTCGGAAGCGGCCGAGGGCGTCTCCGCGCCGAACTACTTCAACTGGGCGCAGGTCAACAACCTGGTGTTTGTGCTGGCGTTCA
>JAVHQA010000026.1:2753-23592 GCA_036170875.1 Nitrospirales bacterium | reverse complement strand
CCCGCTCCTGTGGCGCCGGCGTCTTGGCGGCAACCGGCCCGGGCGGCGCCGACACCGTCGCGGGCGGAGAGGGCTGGAGGTAGAGCGACAGCCCGAAAACCAGCATAAGGGCGACGCCGGCAACGGCCAGCGCGTTTCGCCACGACTTCCCTCGCGCCGCCGCTCGCAGGGGCGCTGGGGCAAGGTCTGCGGAAGGCCGCTGCACGGCCGCGGGGCGGATGCCGCGGCGCTCGAAATTCTTGAGCGCCTCGGTCACGCAGTCCGTGACGAACGTGACATGGCCGGCCTCATCCGCGCCTTCGGCTACCACGCGCCGGCACAGGGCCCGCACCGGCTGCAGCAGATCCTCCGCCCGATCCCAGGCATCGTGAACGTGGTGCAGCAGCACCGCCGCCGCCATCGGCCCGTAATAGTCCAGGCCCCGCGCGTTCAAGCCGAATCCGTACGCGCCCCTGGTGTAGCTCGGCACGTCCCCGTCGAACGAAGACACGAACCGCGCGCAGGGAGTCAGGCCCGCGGGTGGCGCGACGTGAATCGGAAAATCGGCGAAGCCGTTTCCCACCCATGCGTCGAATTTCCGCGCGTACTCGACCCGCTCCTCGAGTTCCAGATTGACCAGCGCCCGGCCGACGCAGAAGGCCACGTGGTAGAGCATCTCGGTCCAGGCATCGCCGGACCGTGGCGCGACGGCCTCATAGGTGATCGAGGCTCGCGTCCGATCCTGGAAATCAATGGTGAAGGTACCGGGCATGCAGAGCCTATACGGTGACCTGAACGCTTTTCCCCAACCGGAGGAAGATGAGCTTGAATCCGGCGGGGGTTCGACCGAACGCTTGCCGGACGGCGTTGGTATAGGCCTCGGCCTGCGGCCGGTATAATGCCATCCGATCCGGGATGTCAGCCTCGGCGACGCGGTCCGTCTTGTAATCCGCCACCCATAATCCCCCGTCCTTTTCGTACAGGAGATCAATCCGCCCTTCCATTATAGTGGGAGGGGGCCCCGCCCACGGCATCATGAACGGCACCTCGCGCCCCAGGATCGTGGCGTCCCGCAATTCGGCATAGGCTTCCGAGCGCGCAAAGGTCTTCAGTACATCGCGGGCCTCCTTCATTATTTCCGTGGGATTCCCCTGGAATTCTTCCGGAACCCAACGGCTTTCACCATGCCCTAATTGTTCAAGTATAGCTTCAATATTATCACGATAATTCCATCCCTCAAGGGTTTTATGGACAAGGCTTCCGACAGCTGAGGCCCAATCTGTAGTAGGGGAGGGCTTTACGCCCTCCCTCGGTAAACGGGCGGGGATCAACCCCGCCCCTACGTTCTGTTTGGAAAGCATTGACGGCGTCAGGACAACCGGCCGCTCCCGGCATTGCGCCCAACGCTCCGCGCGCGCCTGACGGCGCGCTTCGAATCCCGACACATCGTCGGCAGACCGGGGCGCTCGCTCCTTCGCCGCCCGCTCGCGGGGCCGGCCTTCGTCCGCGGGAAGAATCGCCTGCGTGAGGCCGCCCTCCCCCACCGACAACTCGGTCGCGTCCCGGCTCCCGACCGCCTCCCCGATGACGTCCCGGAGCAGCGAAAGAAAATTGCCGCTCGAAGACCGGCCGGTCAGCGCCCCGGAGAGAATGAGCCGCTCCTTGGCCCGCGTCATGCCGACGTATAGCAGGCGCCGTTGCTCGGCCGCCGTCCGGGCTTCGAGTTTCTCCGAGGCGAACAGGCCGCCCAACGTGCCGGTCGCGCCGAGGCGGATGCCCGCGACGCCCGTGGACCAATCGTGCTGCACCTGGATCGGGTCGCGCTGCGCGAGCGTGCCGGCGTGCATCCCGACCAGCACGACGATGGGAAACTCCAGCCCCTTGGCCTTGTGAATGCTCATGACCCGCACGGCTTCAAGCGACTCCTCCGCCAGCCCGCTCTCGGACTCTTCGGGAGGATCGGCGATCCGCCCGGCCAGCACTTCCACAAAGCCGGACAGCGTCATGTCGGGGTCGGCAGCCAGGTCATCCGCCAGGTCGCGGATCTTCCAGAGATTCGCCGCAGCCTGTTCGCCGTGCAGTGACGCGGCCGCCAGCTCCAGAATCGGGAGCCGCGCGAAAAGTAATGCCACCGCGTCAGGCAGCGGCTTCATGGGACAGTCACGGTGCAGCGACTCCAGCGCCGCATAGAGCCGCCGGAGGTGCGCGGACTTGGGATGCCCGCTCAGACCGGGAGGCCCGCCGCCGCGATAGTCCAGCGCGCCGAGCGCAGCCAGTTCGACAAGCTCGCGATCCGTGAGCGCGCCGAGCGCCGAGCGCAGCACGCCCGCCAGCGCCATCGTATCGTCGGGATGCCGGACGCAGCGCAGGACATTGACGAGATCGATCACCTCCTGCCGCCGGTAGAAATGCTTCTCCCCTTCCGCAACGTAGGACAGCCCGTGCCGCCGCAGCGCCTCGAGATAGTCACGGCTCTGGGTGAAGGTCCGGAACAGCAGCGCAACGTCGCCGGGCTCGACCGTGCGCGGGGGCCCATCACGACTCGTCAGGACCTCCTTGCCGATCACCTCGGTCTTCAGCCAGCGGGCCAGCGCTTCCGCTTCGGCGCGCACGGCCTGCGGGGCATTCAGATCCTCGCCCGCCTCCTCATCGCCGTCGGGCGCGACGAGCCGGAGCGTGACGCCCTGCGTGCCGGCCCCGGTCCGACGATCAGGCTGGGGATCGAGTGCATGGTAGGGCGGCTGCGGGCCGCGGCCTTCGGCCAGTAGGCGCCCGAACAGCCCGTTGACCGTGGAGAGAATCGACGCGTGGCTGCGAAAGTTCGTGGTCAGCGTGAGCGGGATCCCTCCCTGGGCCAGCACCCGCCCGGTCACGTCCTGAAACGCTTCGATATCGGCCCGGCGGAACGCAAAGATGGATTGCTTGGGATCGCCGACAATGAACAGCTTCCCCGGCTCGAGCTGCACGGCCTGCCAGTCGGCCAGAGGCCGGCCGGCCCGTTCGCACAGGAACAGAATGATTTCGTACTGAACCGGATCGGTGTCCTGGAACTCGTCCACCAGGATTGCCTTGAAATGGCGTTTGAGCCGTTCGCGGATGCCCGGATGGTCGCGCAGCAGGTCGCGGGCGCGCGCCAGCAGGCCGTCGAAGGTGATGGCGCCCGCTTCCAGGAATCGCCGCCGGCAGCTGTCGGCGAACGGCCCCAGGATCGCCAGCGCGTCGCGGAAATACTCGTGGTCGGTTTTGAGCACGGCCTTGGCCGTCTGGATGATCCGCTTTGCCTCGTCAAAGTCCCGCTTGTCCCACCCGACCGGCGGCTTCGAGCCGGGGTCCTTCTCGTCCAGCAGCGCGGCTGTTTCGCCGTCAAGAGCCGTGATGCCAGGCGTACCGCGCGCAAGCACCAGATCGAAGATGGACCGCGCGGCGGCCAGAAGTTTTTCAACCTGGCGCGGCTCCTTCCCTTCTTCCAAATGAGCGGACGACAACTCGTGCGCGTGTTCCCGCTTCTCCTGCAACCACGTCCGCAGAGGTGGAGAAAGCGCCGGGTCCCGCACCTGCTCGGCCAGATCATCGAGCGGGACCAGGTCTCGGACAAGCGCGCGGGCGAGCTCGCGAAGTTCCGCGACGCCGATCCGCCGGAGCACCCGCCTCCACACGTCATGCCGGCTCCCGCCGGCGCCGAGTTCGTCGTCCAGCCAGCACTCCCACTCGCGCGCGAAGTGTTCTTCGAAACCGACGCCCTCGTCCGGCTCGAATCCCGGGTCCACGCCGGCCTCGACCGGATAGAGCCTGAGCACATGCGCGGCAAAGCTGTGGATGGTCCCGATCTGGCTGCGCTCCACGTCCAGGACGGCCGCCTCCGCCCGAGCCGCGAGCTCCGAAGCGGAGAGCCGGTAGCGCTCCAGCAGGGCCGTCGCGGCCTCGGGCCTGGCGACCAGTTCGAGCAAGCGCTCCTGCAGGCGGATCTTGATCTCGTTCGCGGCCTTGATCATGAAGGTCAGCGCCACAATTTCAGAAACCGGCACCGGATCGGGAGACTTCACGATCAGATGGACCAGCCGCTCGACCAGGAGCGTCGTCTTGCCGGTGCCGGCGCCAGCCGTCACGACCACGTTCCGGTCGAACGTCGTCGCGGCCAGCATCCGCGCCTGTGCGTCCCGGATCTCAGCCACCGCGTTTCTTCCTTTCCTTCTTGCCGGGTCCCGCCCCGGCCGTGTCTGTCTTCGTCTTATCCGACTTCGTTTCGGCCTTGGGCGCCTTGAGCAGGTGCAGTGCTTCGAGTTCCTTGCGGGACTCGTCCCCGCGCGCGCGCCACCAGCTCGGAGTGTGATGGCGACGGCAGACCTCGGAGTAGTCGCAGTGATCGCAGTGCGCGCCCGGCAGGATGAAGAACCGTCCGGCCCGGATGCCCTCGAGGATAAAGGTCAGGGTGCGACCGATCAGCGCGCCCGTCTCGCCTGTCCAGCAGGACGCGTCCAGCAGGCTCCGGTCCACCGGCCCGCCCTTGCGGTTGGGCGCGAGGAAATAGAACGCGGCGGATTCCGGAACGGCCGGCTCTCCCATGACGTCTTTTGCCGCCAGGAGATACATCGGCGGCTGGAGGCGGACGCCCCGCACCGCGGCCGTGGCCAGGTCCCGATCTCTTGGCTCGCCCGACTGCGTGTACTTGTAATCCACAATGCGGACGACGGCTTGCCCGTTTTCCCTTCGCACATCCACGCGATCCAGAACCCCCCGGACCGGGATCGCCTGCAGAGGAGCGGGCAGATTCGAGCCGAACCGGCCCCGGGCCTCGACTTCAAATAACGTGGGCACGAACCCGCTCAGCCGCAGCTCCCGGAGGTCCTCCCGAAGGAGCTGCTCGACAAGCCGCAGAACCTCTTCCTGCGCCAGCACCCACAGGAGTGGATAGCCCACCCAGTTATTCTCCTCGTACTCTGCGAACACAGGGAGTGCGACCTCGGCCAGCAGGCGAACCGCACCGTCGGTGGTCACCCCGGAAACGGATCCGCCGTCCCGCTTCAGCCGCTCGTAAAAGGCACGGAGCAGGACATGACACAGCTCGCCGCGCGAACGGGCGTCAAGCTCCACCACGGACTCCGGCACGTCCATCGGCTGAAGCCGCAGGACATTCGCGGCGAAGTACTGGAATGGACATCGCGCGTAGCGCTCCAGCGACGTCGGCGCCGCGCCGCGCCGCTCCAGCGCGGCCCAGTGCGACGCCACCGGCCCGACCAGGCCGTCGAACGGCGTCAGTCCGACTTTCGCCGATTCCAATTCCTTCAACGCGCTCACGCCCTGCTCCAGCAAGTCCGGCTCGGCGTACAGCGCGCGCCAGGCGGCACGAAGCGACCCTCCCTGCAGGATCAGGCGCAGGCCCATCTCGCGGGCCGTCAGGAGCAGCGGCTCGTACGGCCACTCGGCCCACCGCTCGCTCGGCCGCCTCTTGATCTTCCATTCCCGCTCCGGACCGGCATGCCCCATCTCGCGCTGCAGCTCGATGAGATACCCGGAGGGCACCAGCGTCCGGCCCGCGCGGCCGGCGCGCTGATAGCTGAGATAGAGCCGCTCCTGTGCGGAGCGGAGCAGCAGGGCGAACAGCAGCCGCTCCTCCTCGAACCCGTCCAGCTTGAGCGCGATCTTGAAGCCGAGGTCGCCGGCCAGCACCTCCCGGTCGGCGTCGCGCAGCAGCGCGTCCTCGCGGATCGAACGGGGAAAGACTTTCTCGTTGAGGCCAAGGACGAACAGCGCGCGGAAGGGCACGCCCCGCGCGTCCATGGCGTCGAGGACCTGGACGCCCGTCTGATTGCGCGTCTCCGACGGCAGCCGCGCGCGCTCCAGCGCCCGGACCATCAGGTCGGTCCACTCTTTGAGGGAGACCTCCTCGCCCAGCACTTCCAATTTTTTGACGGAATCCAGGCATCCACGGATCGCCGCCTGCACATGCGCATCATGGACGGCCGGCTGAGTGTCGCTCCAAGCCGGCAGATCGAAATACAGCGGCAGCAGGCGAACGAACTCTTCCGCGTACTCGCCCCAGCTCGCGCGGGCGGGAAGCGCCGACAGATCGACATGGAGCTTCTGCACGAGCATCCAGAGCAGGCCCATCTGTTCCGTCACCATGGCCTGTCCAGGATCGGCCTTCTCATCGCCATTGTCGGATCGTTCAAGACTCGGCTGGATCGCGCGCTCCAGCCGCCGCCATTCACCGAGGCTCCCGTCCGCCGGATCGCTCCTGGTGATCCCCAGCCCTCGCGTGATCCATTCCCACTGATCGGGACGCGGGGTCCCGCCGGATTCGCACAACGCGGAAATGCGGAAGGCCGGGGATGTCAGGACGTTCAGGACGGAGGCCCGAGGGAACGACTCCACGCGAAGCCGGAAAAACCGGATGATCGTCTTCGCCAGCGGTTGATGGATGAGCGGCTCTCCCACCGGGCAGGCGAACGGCACACTGTTCTCATCGAACACGCGACGGATGGTCGGCAAGTAGGGATCGAGGGTCCGCACGACCACGCCGATCTCCAGCGGGTCGCAGCCCTGGTCTTCGATCAGCCTGAGAATCTCCTTGGCGGCCGCCGACACTTCATCCTCCGGGCCGACCGCGCTGATGATGCGGCAGGTCCCCCGCACCCCCGGAATGATCTCGTCAGCCAGGGAACCAAGCGTGGCAGACGGGACAGGTTTCGCAGGGAGCGCCGGCTTTCCTGCGGCCATGCCCTGGACGTAGGCCTCAAAGAATCGCTGGGCGAACCGGTAGGCGGGAATCTCCCGCCGCAGCGGAAAGAAGACGGACGTAGGACAGGCCGATGCGACGGCCTTGAACAGATCGAGCTGGCCCTGCGTGAGATCGTAAAACCCGTAGTAGCAGACCCGGCGCATCCGCGCGAGAAATGCCGATGCCGTAATCCGCTCCACCGCCTGGGTGGCAAGGTCGTCCGGGTCGGCGAGGCAAAGTTCTCGGTCGGCCGCCAGGACGGAGGCGTAGAGGCGGATGAGCGCGGCCAGGCGCTCCGGGTCCTCGGCGCCGAGCATCTTCTCCCCGACCGCCGACAGGACGGACGAGGGGTCCACCCTCGCCTCCTTCAAATCCTGGATCGTCGCCCACAGCCCGCCCCACAGGCCCCGCATCTTCGCCCAGCCACGGAAGGCCTCCGAACCCGGCACGCCCCGCGCGACGAGACAACGCAGTAATTCCTCCCGGAGCATGCCGTCCGCGATCGCCGGCCGGTCCGCCTGTCCTTCCTCGATCAGTGTCACGGCGAGCTGATGGAATGTCAGAACATGGACATCGAGGAGCGCAAGCCCCTGCTCGACGGCCAGCAGCCACTTCACGCGCCGGGCAAGCTGCTGCGAGGGGACGATGATCGCCAGAGGCGCGAGCGGATCGTCCTGCTTGAGCGACCGGACTTGCGAAACGAGTGCGGATTCAAGTTCAGGATAGAAGGAACCGGTGACGATCGAAAGCATGACGCTGTCTCTCACGCCGAGGGCGGAACCAGTGAGTGGCAGGCTATCGCGCTGTGCAGCATCGCGCCTCCGACGGTGACGTAGAGCTCACCGCCGTTGTGGACGAGCTCAAGCCTGGTATTGCGATCGACCTTGGCGTCGAGCGCATCGAGAAAGCCCGGATCGAGCCGCCACACTTCGATCTCGTCGATTTTGTGGATGGCCCGGGTGCTGGCCTCGCGCAGCAAGATCGGGAGTTCAACGTGGGTGAACAGCGCCACGCGTGCCGCGGCTTTGCTGGCCTTGTGCAGGCGCTCGGCCGAAGGGGCGCCGATCTCGATCCAGGTGCGGAGCGCGCCTGAGCCGTCGCGAATGGCCACGGGCGGCTCGTCGGGCGAGGCAATGCCACCCTTGCTGAACCCGATCCCCTCTTCGTGGCACAGGCAATAGGCGATCGCCCGCGTGAGCAGATAGCGCATGGTCTCCGACGGCTGGCGGGCGAGGCGCAGGTCGAGCACCTCGTACACTCCGCGATCGACGTCGGAGAGCGTCACCTGCCAATGATAGACGGTTGCCTGAATGGCCATGGTGTCAGCCTCGGGCCTTCAGAAATGGAGTCCGACCCGCATTCTGTCCCACGTCTGCGGAGATGTCAGGGAGGGGGAATCAACTCATCGAGACCCAGTTGTGCGCCGTTGGGCCACACCACGGCATCGCCCTCCACGCTGGCCGCGCGAAAGAGCGACGGATCGAGGAGGATCGGCGTAAAGAGCGGCCCGTCCATCAAGCCCGCAATGTCCCGCTCAAGCACGGACCCGTCGGTCAGCGTCACGCGCAGGCAATGGCCTTGCAAGGGATTGATGCTCTGAATATGCACGGCAGCCATGACGGTTTTACTCTACTACAAAGAGTAGCCGGTTACAAAGACCCAGCGTCGGCCTGTCGCGGGGCTGCCTCCCGCTCCCGGGAACCCGTTGCACCCGAAGAGCAACGAGTACCCCCGCGGTTCAGAAACCGCTCCTCCACGGCCGCGTTAGAGTCAGGCCCCGCTCCGGCCTCTTGCGGGTGGTGCCGAGTGGGACCCTGGCGGAACGGAAGGACGTACAGGCGAGTCTGCGTGGCTGCAACGCCGAAACGGCCTGAGTACGTCAGGGTGACTCGGCAACAGGACCCGCTCCTGTCATCGGTTATTTTCTCTGACGTGCCGCCTGCATGGTCGCCGACCAGGCGTCGCGGACGGCCTGCACATGTGGCTGATCCTCGGCCAGCACACCGGCTTCGATCAGGACTGCGATTCGCGGATTAGGGTCCAATCGCAAGACACCTTCGACGTTCAGCACGGCCTGGCCGTCCTTGAGCACCTGGACAAAGGCCTCCAGCCAGGACTCCAGAATGGCGCTCAGCGCGGGAGAGTCCTTGGGCATCCGCCCGATGCGAACCTGGGGGAGAAGCTTGGGGATGGGATCGGACCGCTGCAACATCACCATCGCGCGATCCAAAAACTGCTCGGAGGTTTCCACTACCCGGTTTCGGGGCCGCAGTCCGTGCCGTTGCAAGGCCCGCAAAACCAATCGCCATCGTTGAACATCATCGGCTCGTCACAGACCGGACAGTTCGGCGGCTTTTCCTTGAGCTTGGCGCCCAGGATATCGAGGTCCAGCTCGTTGTCGAATTCATCGTCCACAAGACGTGCCCTTATGAGTCCAGCGGTCTGACGCCAAGAGCTTTTTCGGCGCTCTGGCGCGTGGGCACGCCGATGAACTTCAGCTTGCCGTCCACGATCGAGGCCGGCGTCGCGCGGATCGCGTGCCGCTCCGCCAGCTCCTGGCCGTCCGGGCTGAGGATGTCCACTTCGCGGTAGCTGAAGCTGTGCTTGACGCGCAGCCCCTTCCAGAGTTCCTTCGCGGCGGGACAGGCCCCGCAGGACGTTGAATAGACTAATGTGACATTCGCCATTAGTGATCTCCGTAAGAAAGCGTCCAGCTATCAGCCTTCAGCACTCAGCCGACAACCAACAAAGCTGAAAGCTGACCGCTACCCACGCTTTTACTCTAACACCCGCTCCCCTCACCTTCAAGGGCAGAGAGGCTTGTTTGTTTTTCTCGTCCGGAACGGGTGCGCGGGGTGGTGGCAGGCGTCGCAGCGGTCCAGGGACGTGCGTTTTTCGAGGTAGTCCAGCACCACCTGCACGAACGTGGCGTGCGACCAGGTGAGCGGCGAGACCGACAGCGGCTCGTTGGTATGGGGATGCACCTGCTCCGCCAGCACGCCGGACGGCAGGCACCGGTCGGCCACCCACTCCATGAGCGGGATGGCTTCCTTGAGCTGCTCCATCGTCGTGGCTTTCTTGATCAGCCACTGCGCGATCCAAAGCGTGCAGATAAACCAGGGATTGCCGGGCACGTTGGCGACATCCTGGCTGACTTGATGGTAGTAGTCGTTCTCGTAGCGCGCGATGCCCCCCACCGGCGTCTTGCACCACAGCCGGTCGCGTAGCGCGGTCATGGTCTGCACCACCCGCTCATCCGTCGGCTCGTACACGCCGAAGTAGCCGACCGCATACAGGCTGGCGTCGAGCGTGGGGTCCACGTTCTCGATCGTCCCGTTCTTCTTGAACGTGACCATCCGGGCGAAGCGGCCCAGCTCCTTCCGGTACAGGTAGCGGTCCATCCCTGCCTTGACCTCGGCGGCGGCGCGGCGGTAGGTGTCGGTCAGGCCGGCCTGCCCGAACCCCTCGGTGAAGTTCGACGCCGCCATCAGGCCCGCGTACACCGCCGAGCAGGTGAAGGCCAGTACCCCGTGGCGCTCCTCCCAAAGATCGTAGGACGCCTTCGGCAGGCCCGTGACCGGGTCCCGGTACGACACCATCCAGTTCGCCGCCCGCTTGATCAGCGGCGCGTAGATCGGCGTGATGTACTCGACGTCCCGGTACCGCTCGAAATGCTGCCAGAGCGCCCAGAGGACCAGCGCCGTCTCGTCCTCCTGGATCGGCAGCTGCGGCTCCCCGTCCTTCACCCACGGATGCCAGGAGCTGGCGAACGAGCCGTCCGGATTGTACTTGTGCAGGAAGTAGCCCTCCGGCGTGATGAGCTGGCTGCAGAGCCGGAAGAACTTGCGGGTGAGCTGCGGGTAGCCCGCCACGTCCAGCGCGTGGGCCACCAGCGCGCCGTCCCGCGGCCACATGTACGAATAGGTGTCGCGCGCCTGGGTCGCGATGTCCGAGTCGTTCGCCGCAATGATCGCGCCGCTGTCATCCACCTGGGTGCGGATCACCAGCAGGCTCCGGTAATAGAGGTCCACGACTTTCTTGGACAGCTCGCCGAAGTTGATGCAGTCCTGGTTCAACCAGTACCGCCAGTACTTCTCCGTCCGCAGCAGGTAGTATTCCGGCAGCCGCTCCTCGATCCGCTTGTTCAGGTTGTTCACGCTGAACCAGTCCTCCCCCGCGACGATCCAGTACCACGCTTCCTGCGCGCCCTGCGCCGGCACCGTCAGATAGATGCCGAGCGTGGAGTCCACCGAGCCCTGGGTGATCGGGCCGGCCTCCAGCTTGCCGTCCTCCGCATCGCGCCACGTCCCCTCCGCCCCCTCCACTTCCTTGCGGCCCGTGGCGAAATGCTGCACCCCGATCACGCCGTTCGCCATATAGTTGGTCAGGAAGTAGCGGCGCATTTTGTAATGGGTGACGGTCTTGTGCTTGGGCTCGTAGGCGGCCGTGTCGCCGACGTCGGATTCGTACAGGTGGAAGTCCTGGTGGATGAACAGGCGGATGTCACGCTCCCGGCCGGCCAGGTTCCGGACGATGATCTTGCGGACGTAGACCGGATCGTGGAAGTCCACGGCGTCGGCGCAGAGCAGTGTGACCTGCAGCCCCGGGTGGTGGGCCTCGACGCGCGTGACCATCGTGCCGTCTTCGTATTTCAGCGAGATCTGCCAGTCGGGGCCCAGCCATGAGAGCCGGCCGTCCACCCAGACCCCGAAGCGGGAGGGATGGCCGACCGTCTGATTCTCCTTGCCGACGTGCGGGTAATAGATGTCGCGGATGCGGTAGTAGCGGTCGAAGGTGATGAGGAGCTTGCCGTTGCCGAGAGGGATATCCCGCGGCATACCGCGCTACCCGGCTGTGGCGAAGGCCGCGAGCTTGGGTTGACCGCTCAGCACGGCGACGACGTTTTCCGCCGCCATGACCGCCTGGCGCCGGACGGATTCCTCCGTGTGGGCGCCGGCCTGGCAGGACACCAGCACGTTCTCCTGCGCGAGCAACGGCACGGCGAACTGGTTCTCTTCGCCCGGCAGGTCGAACGCCGCCCCGCGAATGCGCTGCCCCCGCATGGCGTCGAGCACGGCGCCCTCGTCAATGAGTTCGGGCCGGCCGGTGTTGATCAGGAACGAGCCCGGGCGGATTCGGGCCACGCGCATCTTCGAAAGCCAGCCCCTGGTCTCGGGGTTGAGTCCCAGATGCAGCGTGACGATATCGGAGTTTTTGAGCAGCTCGTCGGCGGCCACGTACTCAATGCCGTGATGCTCGGCGAAGGACGCGTCCGGGTGCATGTCGAACCCCATGACGTTCATGCCGAGCGCCAGGGCCCGCTTGGCGACTTCCTTTCCGATCCCGCCCATGCCGACGATGCCGAGCGTCTTGCCCATGAGCTCCATGCCGGCGACGGACGTCCACTTGCCGTTCCGGATGTCGCGGTCCATTTGCGGGATGCCCCGCAGCAGCGCAAACATGAGCCCGATGGTCAGCTCGGCCACGGCGGCATGGGAGACGCCGGGGGTGATGGTGACCGGAATCTTCCGCACGGCGGCCACGTCCACATCAATATTGTCCACCTGGGTGCCGAACTTCGAGATCACTTTCAAGCTGTCCGCCCGGTCCAGCACCCGATGGCTCACCGGCTCGTCGCCGACGATCACCGCCTGGATGCCGACGATATACGCCGCCATTTCATCTTCCGTCAGCACCCGCGGCCGCGGATTCGCCACGATTTCGTATCCGGCTTTCTTGAGAATGTCCTTGTGCTCACCATCGAGATCGAGAAACGCCCTCGGGGTGACCAACACGCGCGCTCCTGCCATTCCAAACTCCCCCTTTGATCAGTCGCTTTCCAATGAATCCAATAAACCGTTGACAGCTGTTTTCAACAGGCGGGATTCTAGCACCATTTTGCGAGGGACCACAACCGGATAATTCATCGTCGGCAGTTGTTTCGCTCGCCGCGATTCGGCTATGTTGGGCGCAATGCTGCACCGGTTCGGCCGTCTTCTCATCCCGCCCGTCGCGTCCGGTCTCCTGCTGGCTCTGAGCTTTCCCGTCTTCGACATCGAATCGCTGGCCTGGGTCGCCCTTGTACCTTTGCTGCTTGCGATCCGCGGGTCGTCCTGGAAGGCCGCCTTCGGCCAGGGCTGGCTGGCTGGCCTTGTCTTTTTTGCCGTGACGCTGTACTGGGTGATCAACGCCATGCACGAGTACGGGAAGATGCCCTTCGCCGTGAGCTTCCTCGTGATGCTGCTCCTGGCAGGCTATTGCGCCCTGTTCGTGGGCCTGTTCACCGCCGTCATCACGCTCATCCCCGACCGGCGGGGCATGGTCCGGGCATGGACCACGCCGGCCGTGTGGGTCTCGCTCGAATGGGCGCGCACCTATCTCCTCTCCGGCTTCCCCTGGGCGCTGCTCGGCTACAGCCAGTACCACAACCTGACGGTGATCCAGATCGCGGACGTGACGGGCGTGTACGGCGTCTCCTTCATGCTGATGCTCACGAACGTCGTCGCGGCGAGAGTGGCCGGCGCGGTCATCGCACGAATCGCCGATGCGGCGCCCAGAGCCCCGCTGCCCTGGATCGCCGCGCCGCTCGCGGCGGTGCTCATCGCCGGCGTCGTGGCGTACGGCCAATGGCGGCTGTCCCCCCAGCACGACTCGGCCAGCGACCACACCGTCCGGATCGGCCTCGTGCAGCCCAACGTGGACCAGGCGCAGAAATGGGACGCCGCGTACCGGCGGGCCACGATCGACCGGCTCGAGCGGCTGAGCCTGCAGATTTCGGACGGGGCCGATCTGGTGATCTGGCCGGAGGCGGCCACGCCGTTCCTGTTCGATGTGGAGACCATCTATAAGGAAGAGTTGCTGACTTTTGTGCGGGAGCGCGGCGTCCCCCTGCTGTTCGGCAGCCCGGCCATCGAGAGCCAGACCGACGGCCAGCTCCGCCTGCTGAACAGCGCGTACCTGGTCAGCGGCGACGGCGTGGTGCTGGACCAGTACGACAAGGCCCACCTGGTGCCGTTCGGCGAATACATCCCCCTGAAGGATCTCCTGTCGTTTCTCGACAAGCTGGTGGTCGGCATCGGCGATTTTGTGCCGGGCCCGGGCCCGCGCGTACTGAGCGCACCCGGCGGGCGCCTGGGCATCGTGATCTGCTTTGAGGTCATTTTCCCCGACCTCGTGCGGCAGTTCGTGGACCAGGGCGCCGACTACATGGTTACGATCACCAACGACGCCTGGTTCGGCCAATCCGGCGCGCCGTACCAGCACTTCGCCATGGTGGTTTTCCGCGCTGTCGAGAACCGGATCGCCTTCGCGCGCGCCGCCAACACCGGCATTTCCGGATTCATCGACGCGGAGGGGCACATCCTCCGCACCACGGACCTGTTCGTCGAAGGCGCGCTCAGCGGTGAGGTCCGCACCGGCGGCCCGCGCACGTTCTACACCGCCTACGGCGATCTGTTCGCGTCGTTCTGTGTTATACTTTCGCTGGCCGGTGCGGCCCTGACGTGGTGGCGCCGCCGGCCGAAGACCATGAACGCGTTGAGGAGAGACGATGCTTGACGATCTAAAGTCCCGCCTGGCCGCCCTTCGGAAGAATTTTGACGAGCTCCGGGGGCATCTTTGACCTCCCATCGCTGAACGCGCAGATTCAGACGCTCGAAGAGCGCATGGCCGCCCCCGGCTTCTGGGACGACCGCCGCGCATCCCAAAGCACGATCCGACAGAAAAATATTCTGGAGCGGGAGGTCAAGAACTGGAGCGACATGGAGCGCCGGCTCGACGACCTGGCGGCCATGGTGGAACTGGCCGAATCGGAGCAGGACGCCTCGATCGAAGGCGACATCACCGCCGAGCTGGCGCAGACCGAGCAGGCGCTGGCCAAACTGCGGGTCGAGCTGCTGCTGCACGGCGAGATGGACGCGAACAACGCGATCATGTCCATCCACCCGGGCGCCGGCGGCACGGAGTCCCAGGACTGGGCGGAGATGCTCATGCGCATGTACGTGCGGTGGGCCGAAGCCAAGGGCTACAAGATCGAGACGCTGGATTATCTTCCCGGCGAGCAGGCGGGCATCAAGAGCGTGACCCTCGGCATCGCGGGTGGGAACGCCTACGGCTTTCTCAAATCGGAGGCCGGCGTCCACCGCCTGGTGCGCATCTCCCCGTTCGACGCCAACAAGCGGCGGCATACGTCGTTCGCCTCCGTGTTCGTGTATCCCGAGATCGAGGACGACGTGGAGGTCGGTATCCAGGAGAAGGACCTGAAGATCGACACGTTCCGCTCGGGCGGGGCCGGCGGCCAGAACGTCAACAAGGTCGAGACCGCCATCCGCATCACGCACCTTCCGAGCGGCATCGTCGTGCAGTGCCAGAACGAGCGCTCGCAGCTCAAGAACAAGATGGGGGCGATGAAGGTCATGCGCGCGCGGCTGTTCGAACTGGAGCAGAAAAAGAAGGAAGAGGAGTTCAACGCCTTCGTCGGCGAGAAGAAGGAGATCGGGTTCGGCAGCCAGATCCGGTCCTACGTCTTCCAGCCCTACCAGATCGTGAAGGACCACCGGACCAACTGCGAGATCGGCAACATCAGCGCGGTCTTCGACGGCGAACTCGACCCGTTCATCGAGGCCTACCTGTTGCACTCGCTGAAGCAAGCCAAGCCGGAAGCCTAGGGCCGTCCCGACGCTCGCCGTGGTTGCAGTTCCAGGGAACGTCGGGCGCGGGCGGGCGGAGAGTAACAGGATGGAAGGAGGGGATGGCCGTGCTTGACGACATGTCGCAGTGGGCCTTCGGGCTGTATAAGCTGGTGAAGGTGGCCGTGTATCCCTTGACATGGATCTGGGTTTTGCTGATCGTGACGGTCGCCCTCCTGTTTTGCCGGCAGACTTCCGCCCGGCTGATCATGGCGAGAGTGACCGCGTGCTCAGCCTTGGCGTTGCTCTACGGACTGAGCGCGGGGCGACTCAGCGACAATCTTGCGGGCCTGCTGGAGCAGGTCTATCCGCCGTATCACGCCGAGGCAGGGCAATCGTATGACGCGATCGTGGCGCTTTCCGGAGATTTCTTCCCCATGGGAGGGATGCGCCCGGTCGCCGAACTGAGTCACGCCAGCCTCCAGCGTACTCTGTGCGGGGCAGAAGCCTACGCGCAGGGCGTGTCCAAGAAGCTGGTGTTGTCCGGGGGCCCCGGCGACTCGGTTGAAATGGCGAAGCTCGCCGTGCGGCTTGCCGTGCCTGAACAGGCGATCGTTCCGGAAGGCGGCGGCCGCAACACTTACGAAAGCGCCAAAGAAATCGCGCGGCTCCTGGGGCCCCAGGCCAGGATCCTGCTGGTGACCTCCGCCCTGCATATCCCGCGCGCGGTGAGCCTGTTTCAGAATCAAGGGTTGCGTATCACCCCGTATCCATGCGGCTACCAGACGGCCGTGGAGGTCGGGACCTGGCCTGGGCACGAGTTGAAGATGCTGCTGCCCGACGTGGAGGTGCTGGAGAAAAGCACTTGGGCGATGAACGAACTGGTCGGCCTGGCTGTGTATCGGATCGCCGGGAAGATCTGAGCGTTTTGATTCTGCAAATTGAAGCGTCGCGGTCAGTCCTTTGATATAATGCCAACCTTATGGAAGACCTGAACGATCAGATTCAGCAGCGGCTGAAGAAGCTCGACCTGCTCCGCGGGATGGGCATCGACCCCTTTGGCGGCAGGTTCGAGGCCAGTGACAGGGCCGGAGACCTGATCGCCGCCCACGGCTCACGCACCAGAGAGGCGCTGGAACAGCATCCGGTGCCTGTCACCCTCGCGGGCCGGATCACCATCATGCGCCGGTTCGGCAAGGCGGCATTCGCCTCCGTCCAGGACGGCGTGGATGCGATTCAGGTCTACCTGAAGAAGGACGTGCTGGGCGATCAGGGCTTTGCCCTGGCCGAGCTCCTCGACATCGGCGACTGGATCGGCGTCAGCGGCCCGCTCTTTCGCACCAGGACGAACGAGCTGACGGTCGAGGTCACGCAGCTCACCTTCCTCTGCAAGGCGCTCCGTCCCCTCCCCGAGAAATGGCACGGCCTGACCGACGTGGAGACCCGCTACCGCCAGCGGGCAGTGGATCTCGTCGCCAACCCGGACGTGAAGCGCCTCTTCGTCACCCGCAGCAAGATCGTCCAGGCGATCCGGAATTTCCTCGTCGGCAAGGGCTTCCTCGAAGTCGAAACACCGATGATGCACCCGATCCCCGGCGGCGCCACGGCCCGCCCGTTCGTGACGCATCACAATGCGTTGAGCACCGACCTCTACCTCCGTGTCGCCCCCGAGCTGTACCTTAAGCGCCTGATCGTCGGCGGCATGAACCGTGTCTTCGAGATCAACCGCAACTTCCGCAACGAGGGCATCTCCACCATTCACAATCCCGAGTTCACGATGCTCGAGTTCTACATGGCCTACGCCGACTACACCGACCTCCTTGACCTGACTGAGGAATTGATCGGCGAACTCGTCGAGACCGTCCACGGCAAGGGCACGCAGACCGTGCCCTTCCGGCCGCACGCGAACAAGGACGAGACCGTCACGATTTCGTTTGCCCGTCCGTGGAAGCGCCTGACGTACCGGGACGCGGTCGCCGAGCGGCTGGGCGCACGCGCCCAGGAGATCACCGACCCCGCCTACGTGCTGGCCCAGGCCAGGAAGCACCACTGCGAGCTGAAGGGCGGCGAGTCCTACTGGAAGCTGGTCACGCTCCTTTTCGAGCAGGCGGTCGAGCCGACC
Organism: Nitrospirales bacterium; assembly: GCA_036170875.1. Taxonomy (GTDB): domain Bacteria; phylum Nitrospirota; class Nitrospiria; order Nitrospirales; family NS-4; genus SCTG01. The sequence continues at coordinate 6,146 of JAVHQA010000026.1, read as the reverse complement.
CTCATCCAGCCCACGTTCATCACCGATTTCCCGGTGGAGACCTCGCCGCTCGCCAAGCGCAAGGCGAGCGATCCGGAGCTCACCGACCGCTTCGAGCTCTACATCGCCGGCCGCGAGATCGCCAACGCCTTCTCGGAGCTGAACGATCCGCTCGACCAGCGCCGGCGCTTCGAGGCGCAAATGGCGGAGCGGGCGAAGGGCGACCTGGAAGCCCAGCATCTGGACGAGGATTTCCTGCGTGCCCTCGAGCACGGCATGCCGCCGACGGCCGGCGAAGGCATCGGCGTCGACCGTCTCGTGATGCTCCTGACCAATCAGACGTCCATCCGCGACGTGATCCTGTTCCCGCAGCTCCGCCCGGAAAAATAACCCGTGCCGCTCCCCTATGAAGTCTTCATCGGCCTGCGGTACTTGAAGGCCAAGCGCCGCAACCGCACCATCTCCTTCAATACGCTCATCTCCATCGCGGGCGTCACCATCGGCGTCGCGGCGCTGATCGCCACGCTGGGCATCATGACCGGCTTCAAGGAAGACATGCAGGCCAAGATCCTCGGCACGAACTCCCACATCATCGTCACGGCCCGGACCGGCGAGAACATCAAAAGCTATGCCGGGCTGACGGACAAGGTCGCGGCCGTGCCCGACGTGGTCGCCGCCACGCCGTTCATCTTCAAGCAGGTCCTGCTGACCTCGGACAGCGGGTCGCACGGCGTCGTGCTGCGCGGCATTGACGTGAAACGGGAGGCGACGGTCACAGAGATCGCCAGGAATCTCAAGTCAGGGTCGCTCGAAGAGCTTGAACGGCTGGGGCCCGCCGGCAAGGCGCCGCCGACGCCGGACGGTCAGGCCGCGGAGCCCCCGCCGCAGTTGCCCGGCATCATCATCGGCAAGGAGCTGTCGCTGCGGCTCGGCGCCTTCATGGGCGACCGGCTGAACGTCGTCTCGCCGGTGGGCCCCATCAGCGCGCTCGGGATGATCCCCAAGGTGCGCGGCTACCGCGTGGCGGGGGTCTTCGAGGCCGGCATGTTCGAGTACGACTCGTCGCTGGCCTACGTGTCCATCAAGCAGGCGCAGGAGTTCTTCAACATGGGCGAGACCGTCACCGGCATCGAGGTGAAGGTCACGGACGTCTTTGCGGCGGACCGCATCGCCAAGGCGATCGAGGAGGCCATCGGCTTTCCCTACTGGGCTCGGGATTGGATGAAGCTCAACAAGAACCTGTTCTCGGCGCTCAAGATGGAAAAGTTCATGATGTTCGTGCTGCTGGTGCTGGTCATCATCGTCGCCTCGTTCAACATCGTCAGCACGCTGACCATGATCGTCGTGGAGAAGCACCGGGAGATCGCCATCCTCAAGGCGATGGGCGCCACCGGCAAGGCCGTGATGCGCATCTTCATGTTGAACGGGCTCGTGATCGGCGTCGTCGGCACGGCGATCGGCATCCCGCTGGGATACGGCTTCTGCTGGGCGATCCAGGAGTTCTACACCCTGCCCGGCGACGTGTATTACCTCAGCCATATCCCCGTGAACATCAAGACTTTTGACGTGGTGATCGTGGGCTTTTCCGCCATCCTCATCACGTTCCTCGCCACGATCCATCCCTGCCGGCAGGCGGCCCGCCTCGATCCCGCCGAGGCGCTCCGGTACGAGTAATTGAAACGCCACTCAGCCAAGACTTCGTGGCTACGGAAGCCGCAGGCGCTATGATCACCGCGCAGGATCTCAAAAAATCCTTTCACCTGGACCAGACGGAAATCCACGTCCTGAACGGCGTGAGCCTGGAGATCGCGCGCGGCGAGATGGTGGCGATCATCGGCGCGTCCGGCGTCGGCAAGACGACGCTGCTCCACATCCTCGGCACGCTCGACCGGCCCACGAGCGGCTCCGTACGCTTCGACGGCGAGGACGTCTTCGCCAAGGACGAGCTGTCGCTGGCGGACTTCCGCAACCGCAAGATCGGGTTCGTCTTCCAGTTTCACCACTTGCTGCCGGAATTCACGGCGCTGGAAAATGTCATGATGCCCGCCCTGATCCGGCGTCAAGCAGAAGAGGAAGCGCGGGGGGCGGCGGAATCCGTGCTCAAGGAAGTGGGGCTGGAGCACCGGCTGGAGCACCGCACGGGCGAAATGTCGGGCGGCGAGCAGCAGCGTGTCGCCGTGGCGCGCGCGCTGGTCCTGCGGCCGGACCTGGTGCTCGCCGACGAGCCGACCGGCAACCTGGACACGCACACCGGAGAAGACGTCTTCACGCTCATGCGCGACCTGAACCGCGCCAAAGGCGTCACATTCGTCATCGTGACCCACAACGAGGCCCTCTCCAATCAGGCCGACCGCATCATCCGCATGGTGGACGGCAAGATCGCGTAGTTAAAGCGTGGAATGTCAGGCCGGCAGCGTTGCGGCTTTGAGGGAGCGGGTGAAAGAGGCGAGGCGGCCGGCGACGGAGGCGTGGTCACCTTCGGCGATGAGCTTGACGAGCGCGCTGCCGACGATGACCCCGTCGGCTACCTGCGCCACCTGCCGGGCGTCGTCGGGCGTGGCGATGCCGAATCCCACCGCGACCGGCGTCTTGGTGTAGCGGCGAATCTCGCGCACTTTCTTTCCCACATCAACCTTGTCGGTGAGTTTTGCGCCGGTGATCCCCGTCAGCGAGACATAATAGATGAAGCCGCGGGAGAGCCGCGCCACAGCCACCTGGCGCTTGGAGGGACTCGTCGGAGCCAGGAGAAAGATCACATCGAGACCGGCCGCTTCCGCCAATGGATGAATCGTCCCCGCCTCGTCCGTAGGCATGTCGGGCACAATGAGCCCGTCCACGCCGGCGGCCGCCGCATCGCGGCAGAAGGCCGCCTCGCCATAGCGAAAGACCGAGTTGTAGTAGGCCATCAGTACGAGAGGGACCTGGGTCTTTGTCCGGAGCGACCGGACTGTTGCCAGGATTTTCTTTAGCGTGGTCCCCGACCGCAGCGCCCGCTCGGCCGCCTGCTGGATGACCGGGCCATCGGCGATGGGGTCCGAGAACGGCACACCCAGCTCGATGATATCGGCCCCCGCCTCGGCCAATTTCCGGACGTAGGCTTCGGTCTCATCAAGCGACGGATCGCCCGCCATGATATAGGCGATCAGTGCCTTCTCGTTTCGCGCGTGGAGCGCCGAAAAAGTCTTCTGCAAACGGCTCACAGGCTGACGCCTTTGATACGTGCCACCTGATGCACGTCCTTGTCTCCCCGGCCGGACAGATTGACCACGATGATCTGGCTGCGCTTGAGCTTCGGGGCAAGCTTCGTCACATGCGCGATCGCGTGGGCGGACTCAAGCGCCGGCATGAGGCCTTCGGTCTGGCACAGCAGGTCGAACGCCGCCATGGCCTCTTCATCCGTGGCAGAGGTATAGG
>JAVHQA010000026.1:0-2653 GCA_036170875.1 Nitrospirales bacterium | reverse complement strand
CCGATCGCGTTGGAGCCTCCGCCGACGCAGGCGACCAGATAGTCCGGCAGCCGGCCCTCGGCCTTCATGATCTGCGTGCGCGCTTCTTTACCGATGACGGCCTGGAAGTCACGGATCATCATCGGATAGGGATGCGCCCCAAGGACCGAGCCGAGGATGTAATGCGTCGTGCGCACGTTGGTCGTCCAGTCCCGCATGGCCTCGCTGATCGCGTCCTTGAGCGTGCGGCTCCCCGCGTTGACCGGCTTCACGGTGGTGCCGAGCAGGCGCATCCGGAAGACGTTCAGCGCCTGGCGCTCCATGTCCTCCGTGCCCATATACACATCGCACTGCAGGCCGAAGAGCGCTGCCGCCGTCGCCACCGCCACGCCGTGCTGGCCCGCGCCCGTCTCGGCGATCACCCGCTTCTTGCCCATGCGGCGGGTGAGAAGTATCTGTCCGATGGCATTGTTGATCTTGTGGGCCCCGGTATGACAAAGGTCTTCGCGCTTGAGATAGATCTTCGCGCCGCCGAGCTTCTTCGTCAGCCGCTCGGCATGGAACAGCGTGGTCGGTCGGCCGACGTACTCGCGCAGGTAATAGTCCAGCTCGGCTTTGAACTTCGGATCGCGGCGCGCCTTCGCATACGCCCTGGAAAGCTCGTCGAGGGCGGGAATGAGGGTCTCCGGGACGTAGCGCCCTCCAAAGGCTCCGAAACGGCCACGTGAATCAGGGAAAAGCGTCATGGTTCCGAAGTATACCTCACGCGCCCCAGCATTTCACGCTCTCGACGAAGGCCCTCACCTTCGCATGATCCTTCACGCCGGGCGCGGCTTCCACCCCGCTGCTGACGTCCACGCCGTACGGCTGCACACGGCTGATCGCCTCGACCACGTTATCGGGGGTGAGACCGCCGGCGAGAATAATTGGGCCCCAGGTCTTGGCCTCGACCGCCAGAGCCCAATCAAAGGTGGTGCCCGTGCCGCCGACCACGCCTTCCACGTAGGCGTCCAGCAAGATCGCCTTCACGCGGTAAAGCGAAAGCATGGCCAGGTCTTCGCGGCTGCGAACCCGGATTCCTTTGAGCACCGGGAATCGAAGCTCGGCACAGTATTGCGGCGACTCTTCTCCATGGAGTTGCGCGTATGCAAGCCCGCAATCCGACATAATCTGGCGGACCACGTCGGGCTTTTCGTTGACGAACACGCCGACCGCCGTCACAAACGGCGGCAGGTGCGAGACGATCGCGGCCACCGCCTTCGGGCTCACAACCCTGGGGCTCCTGGCATGGAACACGAATCCAACAGCGTCGGCCCCGGCTTCCACCGCCGCCATCGTGTCCTTCAGCGTCACGTTCCCGCAGATTTTGACCTTGATCATGGGGCGGATTGTACCATGGGCTCCTTGATTGTTCCCACCCCGACCGTTTATGCTGAGCGTGAATTCAGGGGAAACGCCCATGCAGCTTGAGTTTCTCGGACATGCCGGATTCATTGTCACGCACGGGAAAATACGCGTGGCCTGTGACCCCTGGCTGTCTCCGCTCGGCGCCTTCCACGCCTCCTGGTTCCAGTTCCCGTGCAACCATCATCTCTGGGAGCGGGACTACCGGGACCTCGCGGCTGTCGTCATCACGAACGCGCGCCAGGACCACCTCGACACCGACTTCCTGTCCAGGAAGCTGTCCCCTGACACCCCCATCGTGATCCCGCGACATCAGTCAAGGAGCTTGTGGAATGCGGTCCGGCATGCCTGCGCCAATCCTATCATCGACGTAAAGCCCGGCGCGGAACACTCCTTCGGCGAGGGGCTTCGGCTGGTTTTCACGACCGACGAGACTGCGGACAGCCGGTTTGCCGCGGCGACCTTCCGCACGCGAGAGGCCGTGCTGCTCAACATGAACAGGCTCCGGCTCAAGCCGAAACAGCGTGATGTGCTGAAGGCCCGCACGGGAGGGCGAATCGACGCGCTCCTGATCCAGTGCGCCGCGCCGGACTGGAACCCCCTGCGCTGCCGCCATTCGGACGAGCGCATGGCGGCGCTGTCGCTCGTCAAACGGGTTGAGCAGCTCGAGTACGCCTACCAGACCCTGGACCAGATGCCTCCGCGCGTGGCCTGTCCCTTTGCCGGGCCGCCCACGTTTCTGGAAGACTCGCTGGTCCGGTACAACGACGACGTCGGCGGCAAGGGACTCCTGCCTGACCAGAAGCGCGCGCATGACTGGCTGCGCCAGCGGGGCTACCAGCGCCGGATTGAGATTCCTCTTCCGGGAGATCGTGTCAATTTAATGTCCGGGGAGTTCACGCCGGATCAGGCGATGCGTCAGAAGTTCTCGTTCGAGGAGAAGGACGCCTATCTCCAAGCCTACGCCGAGCGGATGCGGCCCGCCATCGCCGCCCATCTGGACGGCTTACCCCGTCCGACGGAAGACCTGTTCGAGCCGTTTCGCGCCTACGTGCGGCGCCTGGGGGAGCTGAACGACGCGGTCCGCAACGATCTCAAGCTGGAGATCCGGTTCCTGGTGGCGGGTCCGCATGGGGGAGATTTCCTGGTCCGGTGCGACGCGGGAGAGCTGACCGTCGAACGCACGGACGAGCACCCGGCAGACGAGCACCCGGCCCCCTGCACCGTGTCATTGGATGCGGTCTGGCTGAACCAGATCGTGCACCACAAT
>JAVHQA010000025.1:0-5743 GCA_036170875.1 Nitrospirales bacterium | reverse complement strand
AGCCCTTCCAGCACCGACGCCAGCTTCTCGCAGGGGACATCTTCCAGGATTTTTATCGCGAGCTTGGAATCGGGGCCGGTGCGTCCCCCGACGAAAATATCCACGGCGTCTACCACCTGCCCCCCAACCTTGGCGCGTTTGCCGATGAGCCCGATGTCCGCCACCAGGTGGTTCCCGCAACCGGCCGGGCACCCGGACCAGTGCATCGTAATCGGCTTGACCCCCTGAAGCGTACTTTCCAGACGCTGGGCGACCTGCATCGCGCGGGACTTCGTCTCGATCACGGCCAGATTGCAGTAATCGTTGCCGACGCAGCTGACCAGTCCTTTGAAAACTTCCGACGCGTTGTAGGGCAACTCCCGCAACAGGGGCTCCTCAAGCAGACTTGCGAGCCGTTTGTCCGGGACGTTCGGAACGATGAGCGCCTGGGCCGGGCTGATCCGGATCTCTCCCGTCCCGTATCGTTCGGCGAGCGCCGCCACGCCCAGCAATGAGTCGGCTGTGATCCGGCCGACCGCCACCTTCAGGCCGACGTAGTTCAATCCGGCCTGCTTCTGCCGGAAGATCCCCGCATGGTCGCTCTTCACGGATTTTCGCGCATCGGTTCCAGCCGGAGTCAGCGCGCGTCCCAGGCGCGCTTCGAGCGCCGCGCGGAATTTTTCCTCCCCCCACTCCTCAATCAGGAACGCCAGACGATTCTGGGTCCGCAATTCCCGGCTCCCGTGGTCCCGATAGAGCAGCACGATCCCCGCGCAGATCTCCACCACCTCGTCGGGCCGGACAAATATGTCGAGCGGAGTGGCGATGCGATAGCCGCCTGACCCCAATTTCCCACCGGCCAGCACGTTGAAGCCGGCCTGTTTTGAGCCGCCGTCCTCGCGGACCGCCGGCACCAACGCCAGATCCTGCGTTTCCATGTGCAGACAGTTATCCGGGCACCCGGAGATGGCCACGTTGAATTTCCTCGGCAGGTTGGTAAACGCCCGGTTGCCGACAATGTGATCCGTGAACGCCCTGACCTGGGGCGTGGCATCCAGAATCTCGTCCGGGTTGAGCCCGGCCACCGGGCACCCCATTACATTGCGAATGTTGTCCAGGCCGGTCTGCATTGTGGTCAGTCCCACGGCCTCCAGTTGTTCAAGGACGGCCGGCACCGACTCGATCCGGATGTGGCGCAGCTGGAGCTGCTGCCGCGTCGTCAGATCGATCACCGCGTTCCCATGAGCCCGTGCGATTTCCGCCAGAGCCCTGATCTGATACGACGACGTGTGCCCGTTGGGAATCCGAACCCTGATCATGAAATAACCCGGCGTGGGATTTCGAAGAAATATCCCGTACCACTTGAGGCGTTGGACGTCGTCCTCCGTGATCGTCTCCCATCCGTCCCGGGCATAGCGTGCGATGGACTCCCGGACATCGAGCCCGTCCCGCTCCGCTTTCAACGCTTCAATCTTGTTCATGGCATTTGCTCCCTCTCGATCAATACCGGAGCCGTCCCCGTCCTGATTACTTCCGGCACCCGGGCGCACCGCACAGGACTGGCCAGCCAGTACAGGCCGCCGACAAAGACCCCGCCCCCGACGACGTTGCCCAGAATCACCCAGGTCTGGTTCCAGGCAAACCCCGCCCAGGACACTCCCTCTGCATGCGGGAGAAACAGCGCCAGCCCCAGGAGGGACTGATTGGCAATGCTGTGCTCGAATCCGCTTCCGATGAACGCAAACAGGCACCAAAATATCAGGAAGATTTTCGCAGCATCGCTCGTGGTCCGGCTTGCGGTCCACACCGCCAGACACACCAGCCAATTGCAGAGGATGCCGCGCAGGAACAATTCCCAGGCCGGCAACGACATTTTGATACCGGCCACTTTTTGGATCAGCGCGGCCTGCGGCGCGGCGGACACCACGCCGGACTGTACCACCATCCACGCCACCGCAAGCGACCCGAGCAGATTGCCGATCAACGACCATGCGAACAGCATCCAGACCTGGCTCCAGGTAATCCGCCCGGCCAACGCGCCGATGACCCCGACCATGTTGTTGCCCGTGAACAACTCGGACCCGGCGAAGACCACCAGCGTGAGCGCGATGCCGAACGACACGCCCATCACCAGTTTCAGCGCCGCCGATCCTTCGGCCGCGAACGGCGCGCCGACACTGAAAATCAAGGTGATGCCGAATCCCAGATATACCCCGGCCAGAGCCGCCAGAATGGCATAACCCAATGGCGAGCATTCAAGATATGCGACTTTCTTGGCCGACACATCAACCATTCGTTGCACGTCTGTGTTGTACATCGTGTTCTCCTTATTTCCTCCCAAACAAAAAAAGGCGCCAATCCGCAACGGACTGGCGCCTTTGCCATTCGATTGACTGCAGAGGCTACCCTGCCCCCGTTTGCCTTCCGAGACGCGGCGATGCGTTTCAGAAGACTGTTCCTGCACTGCTTTTTCCCACCGTGGCGGTTTCCCGCGCACAGTCATATATAGCTAATGCGATTCTTATGCCAGGAGCCAAACTGCCGAAGTAACGATGACCGTGGGACTCAAACGGCCTGATTGTAGAGGTTTAGAGAAAGGCGCGTGGTGGTCGCGATAGAGGTGACATCTGCGGTGCTACATTCTTGTCGCATTCACGACAAGCTTGTCGTGTCCGGCACAAGCCGGTATTTGCGTATTTTGTAGGCGATTTGCCGGGGGCTGATCCCCAGAGCGCGGGCGGCCTTGGCTTGGACCCAGCCTGCGCGTTCAAGCGCTTTCTTGAGTCGGTCCCGCTCGATCGACTCCAGACCGCCGGTCAGGGTATGGGCTCCAGGGTCAGGGCCTGTCCGGCTCACGTGCCGCATATCGGAAAAATATCCACGTAACGTCATCGGAATGGTCGGGAGCGTCACGCTGTCCGCCTCAGCCATCACCACCAGCCGTTCAATGCAATTCTCCAGCTCTCTGACGTTTCCTGGCCAGTGATAGCCGGCCATTAACCCAAGCAACTCTGTTGAGAGGCGCACCGCACGGCGGTTCTGCTTGTTGTACTTTTGTAAAAAGTGCCCGATCAGCAAGGGGATATCGCCGGCACGTTCCCGAAGCGGGGGGAGTGTGACCGGAACGACATTGAGGCGGTAATATAAATCCTCGCGGAAGGCCCCGCTTTTGACCATCGCCTCCAAATCCTGGTGCGTGGCAGATATCAGCCGGACGTCCACCCCGTACGTCTGATTCCCTCCTACCCGTTCAAAACGTTGCTCCTGAAGGACCCTCAACAGCTTCACCTGAGTTGCGAGTGGGATGTCTCCGATCTCATCAAGAAAAAGCGTCCCCTGGTGTGCGAGCTCGAAACGGCCCTTGCGCATCTCCGTCGCACCGGTAAAGGCTCCGCGCTCGTGGCCGAACAGTTCGCTCTCGAACAGCATTTCTGGAACTGCGGCGCAATGCAACCGGATGAAGGGTCTTCCGGCCCTTGTACTGCTCTGATGGATCGCTTTGGCAACAAGCTCCTTTCCGGTTCCGCTTTCCCCCCGGAGCATCACTGTGGCCTGGCTCTGAGCAACTCGGGCGATCGCGCCAAAAACCTCCTGAATAGCGCGACTCTCTCCGACAATGCCTCCCACTGATTGATGCGTCTCGCACAATTCATTCTGTGGTTCCTGGTCAGAGGCGAGTCGTTCCTGGCGTTCCCGGGCGGTTAAGCGGTGGAGTTTGACTGCCTGGCCGATCAGCAAAGCCACGATGCTTAAAACCCGAAGGTCCTCGTCAAAAGACCCGGGATCGCCTGGGAAAAGACGGTCCACGCCAAGTACCCCGAGAGTCTCGTCATGGACCTTGATGGGGACAGCGAGAAAGGACAGTTGTTGGCCGCCCACAGCCGTCCGGGCACCGGTCCTGTTCAGAAATCTCCGGTCAGCGCGGAGATCAGGAACCACGATGGGCTTGCCGGTTTCGAATACCTTGCCCGTGATACCTTCGCCAATGCGATAGCGCCCCCGCGCCTGTTCCTTCTGGCTCAGTCCATGAGACACCTGGATCGCCAATTCCCCGCTGGCAGGATCGCGCAGCGTGATTGTCCCTCGCTTCATGGCGAGCCTCGAACTCAGAGTTGCCAGAACCTGTATGGCGCTTTCCTGGAGGTCTCTCGATGAGGCTAAGGCCTTGTTGATTTCGTAGAGCGCCGACAGTTCCTCACCAGTCCTCGCGGATGACTGGTGCGTGGTACCCTCAATCATCTAGAACTCCCTGTACTTGCCTATGCAGGCGAACCTGATTATACGTCTGCGCCTGCGCCCGAGGATGCAGTGCTGCATCCTCGGGCCGTGGATATTTTACCTTACAGCGCGAGGTCTCCGGACTCCCCGGTTCGAATCCGGACAACGTTCCCCAATGCCGTCACAAAGATCTTTCCGTCGCCGATGCTGCCGGTCTTGGCCGTCCGGAGAATCGTTTCCACGACTTTATCCGCAAGATTGTCGGCGACGGCGACTTCGATTTTTGTTTTCGGCACAAACTCGACCGTGTATTCGGCGCCACGGTAGGATTCCTTCTGCCCTTTCTGGCGGCCGTATCCGCGAACCTCGGTCACGGTCATGCCGTAGATCCCGATTTCGGTCAGGGCATCCTTCACTTCCTCAAGCTTGAACGGCTTGATAATGGCCTCGATTTTCTTCATGTGCGCGTCTCCCTTTCTTCCTCAGGCGGTCAGTTCCTGGAGTAGGCCCGTTCATTATGCTGGCTCAGATCCAAGCCGAGCTGCTCCTCTTCGTCGCTCACGCGCAATCCCATCGTCCAATCCACGATCTTGAGAATCACGAGCGTTCCGACAAAGGCCAGCACCCACGAGGCCAGCACCGCTTCAAACTGAATCCAGAGTTGGCCGGGATTCCCGAAGAACAGTCCGTCGGCGCCGCTGGCATTGATCGCCTTGGAAGCGAACAGACCCGTAGCCAGGGCTCCCCACGTGCCTCCGATCCCATGAACGCCGAAGGCGTCCAGGGAGTCGTCGTACCCTAAGCGAGACTTCACAATAATGGCCGTGTAGCAGAAGACCCCCGCCCCCACTCCAATCGCGATTGATGAGAGCGGCCCCACAAACCCTGATGCCGGGGTAATCGCAACCAGCCCGGCGACGGCGCCGCTGGCCGCTCCCAAAACAGTGGGCTTCCCGCGATACATCCACTCGGCCAGCATCCAGGCCAGCGCGGCGGCGGCAGTCGCCGTGTTGGTCACAACAAACGCGCTGGTCGCAAGGGGGCCCGCCCCCAGGGCGCTGCCTGCATTGAAACCGAACCACCCGAACCAGAGCAACGACGCGCCCAACACCGTCATCGGAAGATTGTGCGGGGCCATGTGCTCCTTCCCATAGCCTCTTCTCTTTCCTAAGACGATTGCGCATGCCAAGGCCGATACGCCCGAGCTGATGTGCACCACGGTGCCGCCGGCAAAATCCAGCGCACCCAGGTTTCTGATCCATCCGCCGACTCCCCAGACCCAGTGCGCCAGCGGATCATAGATGAACGTGGCCCAGAGGAGCGAAAACACCAGGAAGCTGCTGAACTTCATCCGCTCGGCGAAGGCGCCGGTGATCAGCGCCACCGTGATCACCGCGAACATGGCCTGGAAGATCATAAAGGCCTGGTGCGGGATGGTCGGCGCATACCCGGCAGTATCGGCTTTATCGATGGCCACGTCGTTCAACCCGAACCACTCCAGCCCTCCGATGATGTGCCCGTGGTCGGGCCCGAAGGCGAGACTGTA
>JAVHQA010000024.1:0-5768 GCA_036170875.1 Nitrospirales bacterium | reverse complement strand
CATACCCGGACACAAGCTGGTCCATCATGGCTTCGACCGTGAAGTGCGCGGCGACGCGGGCCCGACCGGCCTCGCCGAGTTGCCGGCATCGTGCCGGGTCCTGAAGCAGCGACGACACGGCCTTCGCCAGCGCGTCGGCGTCGCCGGGGGGAACAAGCATGCCGGTCTCCCCCTCCTGCACAATTTCGGGCAGGCCGCCGGTCGTGGTCGCCACCACCGGCTTATGCATCGCCATGGCTTCGAGCACCGCGATCCCGAATCCCTCCATCAGGGCCGGATGCACGTAGAGATCCATGGCCGCCAGGCAGGGATAGACCGACACCTGAAATCCGGCAAAATGCACGCGGCTCTCCACCCCCAGAATTTCGACCATCGCCTTCAGCCGTGCTTCATAGGCGACATCGCCGCTCCCAACGATCAGATAATGGACCGCAGGCGACGTCTTCATAATCATCGGGAGCGCCTCGATCATCACCTCGTAGCCCTTTCGCTCAAACAGATTGGCGACGGTTCCCAGGACCAAGGCCTCCGCGGGGATGCCGAACCGGCGCCGCGCGTCCAGGCCGCTTTTTTGATCCATCACGCGCGTCATGTCAAGTCCGCTGTAGAGCGTCCGCAGCCGTTCCGGCCGCACGCCGCCCCGCTCCAACGACCGCTGAATCTGGCGCGACACGGGGAACACAAGGCCGGCCTGATCGAGCTCATACCGTCGCACTTTCTGGGGTTCGATCTCCTGCCGGACGTGCGCGACGATGGGAACAGCAGGCAATCCCGCGGCAGCGCGGAGCGTCTGCGGGACCCACCAGATGTCGTTGACGTGAATCAACGCCGGCCGGACCGCCGCGATCACGTCGTGCAGCGCACGGACCGCCGCAGGCCGATTGAGGTACGCAAAGAGTTTGCGCCAGGGCGGCATGGGCGCCATGCGCGTCTCGACGCCGCGACGGGCAAGTTCCTGCGCCAGTGGCCCGCCGTCCGGGCAGACCACGATCGGGCGATACCTGCACCGTGGGAGCCGGTCCAGCATGACCAGCAGCTCGCGCTCGGCCCCTCCGATCTCGGTGATGCCGTGGACGAACAAGACGGTGCCGCTCACCGTGACGTCACTCCTGCCTGTTCGGGGGCACTTACGTATTTCCGGCTGATGAGAAGCTTCGCCAGGGCCTCCCCGATAAGGCGATTCGAAAGAACGGTGTAATGCACGTCATTCGCGAAATGGTCGATTGATTTCGGCACGAGGAGGTCCAAGTCGATGAATCCGCACTGGAGGTCCGTCGCCACACGTCGCGTCACGGCATTATAAGCCTCCATGCCGCGCTTCATCGTGGCAATGCTGGCGATTTGATTGCCCACCCGGACATACCGCTGGGGGATGCCGATCCGCCGCAACTCGGCCCTCGTCATGTTGTCCTTGTACAGGGACGGCTGCGTGGCCAGGATGACGTCCGAGCCTTTCAGCCGGTAAATTTCCACAATACTGCGGAGATTTCGCTCGAAGGCTCCGATGCTGGGAAATTCGGTGAACTCCGTCTCCCGCAATGCCGGCCCGCAGAAATATTCCAGAAACGACCCTCCCCACGGCTGCGGCCTCCAGTCCGAATACAGATACTGCCGGGCAAGCTTCCCCATCTTCAGGGGAACTTCCCATGGCCGGCCAGTCTCGTGCTCCTGGATGATCGGGGCAAGCACGGCCCAGAAGTGGGAATAATCCGACTGGTAGGACGCGCCGGGGAGGGCGACGCCAGGTGCGGAAAAGCCCCGATAGAGATCGTTCATGGCATGGCAGAGGATAACCAGGTCAGGCTTGAACTCCTGGAGACGGAACAGGTAATCAATCAGGGCGTGCTGGGTCGAGTGCCAAGCCACTGCGGCATTCTGGACTTCGATCGCCGCCGCGCATCGGCCCTTGAGACGCGATTCAAGCACACCAGCCAGTGATTCCTGATAGGGATTCCATTCGTTCTCAAACGCCGAATCTCCTTGCAGGAAAATCCGGTACGTGCCGGGGGACTTCGGTTGTTCGATGTCGGCTCCCCGAAAGCCCCGACTATTGATGCCCCTCGCCGGATTGGGCTGGCGGCAGGTCTGCAGAAAGGGATGCGCGGGCCATTCCGCCCCTTCCCGTTTCCTCGACCTGCCCACTCGACGTCGTATCTGTAGCAATATCTCCCAGCAGCCGAGCACAGCCAGACCCGATGCGAGCATCAGCGCCGCCTGCCGCACCGTCCCCAGAAAAACCGGGATGAAATAGAACGGAAGAAGACCGGCCAGCAACAGGAACGCGTGCGGATATGAGTACTTGCGCAGCACCTTGTTTCGATCTTGAGAAGACGTGTGCAGGAGCAGACCAACATACAGAAAGGCATACCCGAGGTAAGCCGCCACGACGACCAGCCAGTCCCAGCCGGTTCTCATCCGATGCCGTTCATCCGACTCTGCAGCGCCTGCCGCACCGCCTGCCAGACTTCATCCAGCGTGATGAGCTTCATGCAGTTCTGCTCCCCTCGAAAACAGTCGGGATGAAAACAGGCCCGGCAGTCCAGTCCCTTGTAAAACGTCCGGTGCCCGTCGCCCCAGGGCCCCCAGACGGCCGGGTCCGAAGGCCCGAACAGGCCGATCACCGGCACCCGCAGCGCCGCCGCCATGTGCATCGGTCCGTTGTCGTTGCCGACCATGAGCGCGGCCCGTTCCAGTACAGCCCCAAGCTCCTGCAACCCCGTCCGCGCGACCAGCGAGCGAAAGGGCGTCGTCATGCTTTCAGCGATGCGACCCGCCGTAATCCGCTCCTGCTCGCCCCCGAGGAACAGCGCCTGCGCGGACGTGTCGGTCTGGACCCGATCCGCGAGCGCGGCGAACCGCTCGCCCGGCCAGGACTTGAACCACCACCGCGCACCCGGATGCAGACAGACAAGCGGCCGCGCCGCGTCGATCCCCGCCTCCGTCAGCAGGCGCTCGGCCGCCGATCGGGCTTCCGGGGACACCACCAGCGCCGGCTGCGGCGGCGGCCCCTCAAGCCCCAACGCCTCCGTCGCCTTGAGATGATAGCGAACCTGGTGCATCCCGAACCGGTCCGCGTCGACGATCCGGGTGTAGAGGCATCCGCGCCAGCGGCCCTCGCTGTTGTAGCCGACGCGTACCGGCGCGCCTGACAACCATGACAGAACGGCCGACCGGTCGCTGTCCGTCAGATCGATCACGAGATCGTACCGCCGGGCCCGGAGTTCCCGCGCGAAGCGCCACTGCCGGGCCGGATTGCCCCGCTCCACCACCAGCACGTCATCAAGCGCCGGATGCCCCCGCACCACGCCGTCGGTGCCCGGGTTCACCAGCATGGCGAGATGCGCCTGGGGAAATCCCTCACGCAGCCGGCTCAGCACCGGCGTCGCCAACAGCACGTCCCCGACGTACCGGAGCTTGATGACCAGGATCCGGTCAGGAGTCGGTCCCGCCATCAGGAAGAGGCTGCCCCTTTCAGACGCGCCAGGTCTTCATCCACCATCTCATGGACCAGATCCTTGAACGCCACCGTGTACGTCCAGCCCAACTGCTGCCTGGCCTTGGAGGCGTCGCCAAGCAGCGTTTCCACGTCGGCAGGCCTGAGGAACTGCGGGTCCACAACCACGTGCTTCCGGTAGTCGAGGCCGAGCCGCGTGAACGCCAGTTCAGCGAATTCCCGCACCGAATGCTGCTCGCCGGTCGCAATCACGTAGTCGTCCGGCTGGTCCTGCTGGAGCATCATCCACATGGCCCGCACATACTCGCGCGCGTGCCCCCAGTCGCGCCGCGCGTCCAGATTGCCAAGCCGGACTTCCTTCGCCATGCCGAGCTTGATCCGCGCGGCGTGAGACGTAATCTTTCGCGTGACGAACTCGAACCCCCGGCGCGGGGACTCGTGATTGTACAGAATGCCGGAACACGCCTTGATGCCGTACGCCTCGCGGTAATTCCTGGTCAGATGAAACCCCGCCACCTTCGAGATGCCGTAGGCGGACCGGGGATGGAAGGGCGTCGCTTCGTTCTGCGGCACCTGCGACACTTTGCCGAACATCTCGCTCGAGGCGGCAAAGTAAAACCGGCAGCCCGGCGCGCAGTCGCGCAACGCGGCCAGCACATAGTGCGTGCCATTGATGTTGGTGTTCAGCGTCGAGAACTCATCCTCGAACGAATAGGCGACAAAGCTCTGCGCGGCCAGATGATAGCACTCGTCGGGCTTGACCGCCTGGAACACCCGGTAAATGCTCGGCAGGCTTTCCAGGGAAGCGGCGTGCAGGTGCAGGCGGTCCCGGAAGTGCAGGATGCGCCACAGCCGGTGCTCCGGGTCCTCGATTGCCACGCGCCGAACAATCCCGTGCACCTCATAGCCCTTCTCGAGCAACAGCTCCGCCAGGTACGACCCGTCCTGCCCGGTGATGCCGGTGATCAACGCGCGCTTCATGCCGCCTTCCCTTTCATCAGGTCCTGATACACCGTCAGCAGGTCTCGCGCCGACTGTTCCCAGGAGAACGCCTTGGCCCGGAGCGCGCCGCGCCGGCGAAGATCCTCGCGCAACACCGCATCGTCCGCCGCCCGCGTCATCGCCTGCGCCCATCCGTCCGGATCGCGCGGGTCCACCAGCAGGGCCGCATCGCCGACGGCTTCCGGGAGCGCGGATGCATTCGAGCACACAACCGGCGCGCCGCAGGCCATGGCCTCGAGCGGCGGCATGCCGAACCCTTCATACAATGATGGGAACGCGAACAGCGCGCAGCCGGTGTAGAGCGCTCGCAAGTCGTCGAGCGGCACATGGCCGGGAAAAATGACCGCCGATTCCAGCCCCGCGCGGCCGACGGCTTCGCGGATCGCGTCGGCGCCATGGGCCATGCCGCCGAGCACGACGAGATTCATCCGGTCCCGCAGGCGGGGCGCGCGGCCGAAGGCCTCGACCAACATCGCAATGTTCTTGCGCGGCTCCGCGCCCCCGCCCGACAGCACGTACGCGCCACGGCTGATGCCGTATCGTGCTTTGACCGCGGCGATGACACCGGCATCGGCAACCGGCGCAAACTCCGGACTGACGGCCGGGCTCACGATGGCGATCCGCTCACGCGGGACTCCAAAGAGTTCAACAATGTCCGCCGCCGACCGCTCCGAGATGGTGACGACCCGCGACGCCCGCAGCGCCGTCCGCTTCGTGCGCAGGAACGAGCGCCGCTGCCCGAACAGCTTGCGCGACGGAAGGCCGAGGCGGTCCACCGACAGGTCATAGATGGTCACGATGCCTCCATACCGCCCCCACCCGCGCAGCTTGAAATTCAAACCGTGAAAGAGATCTACCTGATCCCATCGGGCCCGAAGCCCCATCAGCAGTGCGGGGCACCGAACGATCCGGACGTGAGGATGGGCGCCGAAGACCGCGAGGTCCTTCTCCGGCAGCGGTTGAGGGGTGTAGAAGCAATAGTCGTGGTCCGGCGCAATCCGGACGAGCGCGGTCAGGAGGTGCGCGATGTAGGTGCCGATACCGGCCCGGTTGCGGGCCAGAGGACTGACATCCAACCCGATCCGCATGGAGCCCCCACGTCGCTCCCGTCCCGTCACACGGCCTTCAGGCCGGCTGTCGCAGTCGACCGCAAAATGTTCGCGGGGATCACGCCCTGTCCCATTGAGTGCTCATACCGGACGGCCGGAGCCCCCGCGTTGTAGGGGATGCCCAGCTTCGCCCGGACGTCGGCCTCGAGCCAGTCCCGCTGCTGCACCAGCTCCTTCGCGCTCAAATGATCGGTATAGACGTA
>JAVHQA010000023.1:0-5805 GCA_036170875.1 Nitrospirales bacterium | reverse complement strand
ATTGCGGCGGTCAGGGCGCGGGAGATTCTGGACTCGCGGGGGAATCCGACGATCGAGGTGGACGTTGCGCTGGAGTCCGGCGCGCGGGGGCGCGCGGCGGTGCCGTCCGGCGCGTCCACCGGCACGCGCGAGGCGCTGGAGCTGCGCGACGGCGACAAAAAGCGTTATCTCGGCAAGGGCGTTTCCAAGGCCGTCGCCAACGTGCGGGCCGTGCTGGCGCCCTCGCTGTTGGGACGGGACGCGGCGGATCAGGTTGGGATTGACCGTAGGATGATCGCGCTGGACGGCACGCCCAACAAGGGCAAACTGGGCGCCAATGCCATCCTGGGCGTGTCACTTGCCGTGGCCAAGGCCGCGGCCGCCGAGGCGGGCCTGCCGCTCTATCGCTACCTGGGAGGCGCGAGCGCGCACGAACTGCCGGTCCCCTTGATGAACGTGATCAACGGCGGGGCGCACGCAGACAACAACCTGGACCTGCAGGAGTTCATGATCGTGCCGGTCGGCGCGCCGACATTCGCGGAGGCGCTGCGGATGGCCGCCGAGGTCTTCCACACCCTGAAGGCTCTGCTGAAGAAGAGAGGCCTCAGCACCGCGGTGGGCGACGAAGGCGGTTTCGCCCCGAATCTCGGCTCGAACGAGGAGGCCCTGGCGCTCATCGTGCAAGCCATCGAAGCGGCGGGCTATAAGCCGGGCCAGGACGTAGCCCTGGCGTTAGACCCTGCGGCCAGCGAATTCTATGAAAATGGCCGGTACGTGATGAAAGGCGAAGCCCAGGCGCAGCGTTCCAGCGAAGACATGATAAAATATTACGAGGGTTTGCTCAACCGGTATCCGATCGTATCGATCGAGGACGGGCTGGGCGAGCAGGACTGGAAGGGCTGGAAGGCGCTGACCGAGCGGCTGGGGCAGCGGGTGCAGCTCGTCGGAGACGACATCTTTGTGACCAACCCGGAGATCTTTGCGAAGGGGATTGCGGAGGGTCTGGGCAATTCGATCCTCATCAAGCTGAACCAGATCGGCACGCTGACCGAAACGCTGGAGACGATTGAGATGGCGAAGCGCGCCGGCTACACGGTTGTCGTGTCGCACCGGTCCGGGGAGACCGAAGACGTCACGATCGCGGACCTGGCCGTGGGCCTCAACGCCGGCCAGATCAAGACGGGCTCGCTGTCGCGGACCGACCGGACGGCCAAGTACAACCAGCTGCTGCGGATCGAGGAAGAGCTGGAAGGGGCCGCGCGTTACCGGGGCCGTGCGGTCTTCACGGCGAAGGCGGCCGGATGAGGAAGAGACCGAATCAGCGGACGACGACCCTCAAGGCCAGACAGAAGCGGCGCTGGGTGGTCTACGTGGTCGGCGGCGGCCTCCTGATGAGCTATTTCACCTATGAGTTTTTCTTCGACACCATGGGCTTTATGAAGTACCTCAACATGAAGCGGACCCAGGGACAGATTGCGCAAGAGATCAGGGGGATCGAGGACGAAAACGCCCGCCTGAGAAAAAACATTTCGGCGGTCAAACACGATCAGACCACGCTGGAAGGCCTCGCCCGCGACCGGCTCGGATTGGTGAAAGAAGGCGAAACGGTTTTCCTGATCCCGCCCGGAGCCAAGCAGAACCCGTCCTCGCGTCTGAGCGGGTCCACAGCGGAGCGGCCATGATCGGCGCCGCGCCCTACCGCTCCGGGTTTGTCGCGCTGGTGGGCCGGCCGAACGTGGGGAAGTCGACGCTCCTGAACCGCATCCTCGGCGAGAAAGTCGCCATCATTTCGGACAAGCCGCAGACGACCCGGACCCGGATCCTTGGCGTCAAACATCTACCCGGCGCCCAGATGGTGTTCCTCGACACGCCCGGCATCCACAAGCCCAAGTTTGAGCTCAACAAGCGCATGGTCGAGGTGGCCTTGCACGTGCTGGATGAAGTGGATCTGGTGTTCTTCATGGTCGAGGCCACGGAACCGCCGGGCCATGGCGACCGGTTTGTGCTTGAGCGGCTCAAGGAGCGTGACGTGCCGGTGGTGCTGGTTGTCAACAAGGTGGATCTCGTCAAGAAGTTGCGCCTGCTGCCGCTGATCGACGAATACCGCCGGATGCACGAGTTCGCCGACATCGTGCCCGTCTCGGCTAAAACCGGCGACGGCGTGGATCATCTGCTGGCCCTGGCCCTGGCCCGCATGCCGGAAGGGCCCGCCTACTTTCCCGACGACGTCGTGACGGATCAGTCGATGCGCGTGCTTGCGGCGGAGATCGTCCGGGAGAAGCTCCTGCAGAAGACACGCGACGAACTGCCGTTCGCCATTGCGGTCGGCATCGACTCCTTCAAACAGGAAGGGCGGATGGCGAGGATCGGTGCGACCATCTATGTGGAGAAGGATTCCCAGAAGGCCATCGTGATCGGCACGCATGGTCAAATTCTGAAGGATGTCGGGACCTATGCCCGCATCGACATGGAGAACCTTTTCGGCATGAAGGTGTTCCTGGAGCTCTGGGTGAAGGTGAAGGGATCCTGGCGGCAGGACGAGCGCATGCTCGTGGAGCTGGGGTATTGATGGAGCGGATGGATATCAAGGCCGACAGGCTGGACAAGGGGACGGGGAGCGGGCGAACGGGGAGCCGGTTCGACGTGATTCTGGACTCCATGGGCCGCCTGCTGCGCCGCGGGGCCATCGGCAACCTGGAGCGCATGGTCTCCAAGATGCATCCGGCCGACGTCGCCAAGGTCCTGCATCATCTGAACAGCGCGCAGGAGAAACGGACCGTCTTCGAGCTGATCAAGCCGGACGGCCGCAAAGCCCAGGTGCTGAGCGAGATGGAGGAAGGGGACCTCGGCGAGACGCTGACCGACGTCCCCGCGGCCGAGATCGCGGTGCTGATCAAGGACCTGCCCGACGACGACCAGGCCTACGTCCTGAACTGCCTGCCGGGGGAACGGTCCCAGGAGGTCCTCAAGCTGATGAAGCCGGAGGACTCGGCAGAGGTCAAGGACCTCCTGAAGTACGAACCCAAGACCGCCGGCGCCATCATGACGACGGAATATTTTTCCCTGCCGGAACACACAACGGCGGAGGAGGCGATCCATAAGCTCCAGGGGGCCAAGGACACCGGGAACGTATTCTACGTGTACGTCACCGACAAGGATGACAAGCTTGTGGGCGTGCTCTCGCTCCGCCAGCTCCTTCAGGTTCCGCCGCACACGCGCCTCGGGACGATGATCAAGCGGGATGTCATCAGCGTCGCCACCGACACTGACCAGGAGGACGTGGCCAAGCTGGTGGGCCGCTACAACCTGCTCGCGATCCCGGTCGTGGACAGGGACAGCACCCTGGTCGGGATCATTACTGTGGACGACGTCGTGGACATCATCCACGACGCGGCCACTGAAGACATGCTGAAAATGTCCGGCACGCAGATCGAGGAAGAGGATGAGCTCATGTACTCCTCGGTGTTCCATGCGGTCCGGCTCCGCGTCCCCTGGCTGCTGACCAACCTGCTCGGGAGCATCGTGTCGGGTTCGATTCTGTGGTTCTTCCGAGCCACGATCCAGGAGGTTGTGGCCGTGGTGACGTTCATCCCGGTCATCGCGGCGATGGGCGGAAACGTCGGCCTCCAGTCGTCCACGCTGATCATCCGTGGGTTGGCCACAGGCCGCATCGAGCTCTCGGACGTCAGGCGGGTGTTTAAGCGCGAGATCCTGATCGGCCTCCTCATCGGCCTGCTGTGCGGTATCATCACGCTGGCCGTCGCTGCGGTCATGCACATCAACCTGACGCTGGGCCTTGTGGTGGGCGTTGCGATGGTGTGCGCGCTGGTCGTGTCCACGTCCATGGCCACGATCATGCCGGTCGTGCTGAAGCGCTACGGCGTGGATCCGGCCGTCGCCGCCGGCCCGTTCGTGACCACGGCGAACGATATCACGGGGATCGCGATCTATCTCGGTCTGGCCACGGCCGTGCTCGCTCATTTGAAGTAGGAACCGGACGAGGATGCCCCTCCTCAAGACTCCCGCCATCGTGCTCAAAAGCCGCAAGTGGGGGGATGCCGACCGGATCGTCACCTTCTTCACCCTGAAGCACGGCAAGGTTCGGGGAATCGCCCGGGGGGCCCGGCGGATGAAGAGTCGCTTCGGCAGTTCCCTGGAGCCCTTCGTCCACTGCGACCTCGTGTTGTTCGAAAAGCCGGGCGATACCCTGTACCGCATTTCCCAGACCGACATCAGCCACGCCTTTCCGTCCATCCGGACCTCGCTGGAGGCGATCACCGGCGCGGCCCGGCTCGCCAATCTGGCGGGCGCGGTGACGGCCGACGGCGATGCGGTGCCGCACGTGTTCCATGCGTTGCTGGAAGGCTTGCGAGTGATCGAGAACAGCGGCGACCCGGTGCTCACGGCGGCCCTCTACGAGTTGGAAATCCTGCGCTTCGCGGGGTACCTGCCGCACATGGATCGCTGCAACGCCTGCCAGGAGCGGACCAATGGAGGGGCGTGGTTCTTTTCCCCCCGCGCGGGAGGCACGGTCTGCTCGGCCTGCGTCCGGCGGGAGCCCGTGCGGTGCCCATCCGTGTCGCCGGCGTGCCTGGCATTTTTCCGCCAGGCGCTCCGCATGGAGTTGTCCCTCCTGCCACGCCTCAAGCCCACGGCGCCTATCCGCAACGAACTGTACGAAGTCATTGGACTGTACGTGGAGTGCGTGGCCGGACGACGCATGCCGCGCGCGCAGGGTATGGTTGCGGCGGAACCGAAGAGGGCGTATAGGCGCGCGGTATCCGATGTAGGGGCGCAATTGATTGCGCCCAGGTAGAGCGTGATGAATCACGCCCCTACACAAGGATGAAATGACGGACCACACCGGATACAGCGGCGTGATCGCCCGGTTCGCCGGCAAGGCCTTCGTGGCCTTCGGATTTATCCTGGGGACCTACGGCCTGACGGAGGGCAGCGAGACGATCAAGCAGACGGCGCTCGGTTTGCTGGTGACGGGCGTCCTGGCGTCCGCATACGGGGCGTACCATTGGGCGAGACATCAATGAACGACACGGTCGAGCCCAGGGACATGGCGTGGATCGAGAACGGCGTGCTCGGCATCGAGTGGAACGACGGCCACAAGGGCGTCTATCCAATCCGCTATCTCCGCCAGCACTGTCCTTGCGCGGCCTGCACGGACGAGTGGACGGGCGAGCTGCGGATCAAGCCGGACAGCGTGCCCATGTTCATCGGGGTCCAGGACATCGAGCCGGTCGGGAGGTACGCGCTGCGGTTCCGCTGGAGCGACGGCCACGACACGGGCCTCTACTCCTTTTCCATCCTGCGCACTAAGTTCTGCCGCTGCCCGCTGTGTAAAGCCGACCAGAAAAAGTAAGGAGGCATTTGCATGTCTGCACAATCCGCATCGCCGCAACATATCGTGATCACGGAGACCTTTGTCCGCCTCTATGTGTTTCTCGCGCAGACTCTGGACCGCTGCCTCGACCAGGCCCAGCGGGAGTCGTTTCCCGAGAAGGAGCACCAGGCCTTTCTGACCGAGTCCCGGAATAGAATGCGGGACATGCTCGCGGTGAATCCCGTGGTCAAGGGGAAGGTTGATGAGGAGTGCAGCCGGGTGCTTGCGCTGGCCGAGTCCTATCTCAAGAAGGGCGCCAATCAGAAGGATGCGCTTGGGCAGATCACGTGCGAACGCGCGATCCTGAAGACAAAACTGGCGGCGCTGAGCGATCTCCTGGCCGTCTTCCGCGCGTTGTGACCTGTTCCCTCTCCCAATTGCGGGGAGCAGGCATAAATGAAATTCCCTCTCCCCTGGCGGGAGAGGGTTAG
>JAVHQA010000022.1:0-5878 GCA_036170875.1 Nitrospirales bacterium | reverse complement strand
GTTGCCGGAAGCGTCCAGGGCGACGCCGAAGGGGTAGTTGAGGCTGGCGGCAGCGGCGGGGCCGCCGTCGCCCGTGAATTGCGCCTGGCCGTTGCCGGCGATGGCGGTGATGATCTTGGAGCGCGGGTTCCATTTCCGGATCAGGTGATTGTCCGAGTCCGTGATGTAGAGCGTGCCGTCGGCCGCGAGCGCGATCGCGGACGGCCGCGCGAGGCCGGTGGAGAACTCGTTGGGCACGCCCTGGTAGCGGTACTCGGTGCCGTCGCCGGCGAGGGTGCTGATCAGGCCCGTTGCGGCGTCCACCCGGCGGATGCGTCCGCAGAACGTGTCGGCGATGTAGAGGTTTCCCTCGGCGTCCAGCGCCAGCCCGCTGGGGCCCGTGAGCCCGGCCTGGCGCGCCGGCTGCCCGTCGCCGTCGTAGTCCTGCACGCCGCTGCCCGCGTAGGTCGAGATCACGCCGGTCTTCAGTTCCATCATGCGCACGCGGTAGTTCCCGAGATCGGCGATATAGAGCCGCCCGCGTTGTTCATCGAGCGCGAGCGCGACCGGCTCGTTGAGCGCCATCGTGTCGGCCGGCCAGCCGTCTCCGGAGAACCGGGCGGCGCCGGTGCCCGCCAGCGTGCGAATGAGGCCGGTGGCGGCGTCCACGATTCTGAGCCGGTGGTTGAAGGTGTCGGCGATGTAGAGCGTGCCGCGGCTGTCCACCGCCATGGCGGAGGGAAAGTTCAGTGTGGCCGTCACCGCCGGCCCGCCGTCACCCTTGAAACGCCCCTTCTCGGCCGCGCCGACGAGGTAGCGGACCGTGCCGCTCTGGTCGGCGAGCTGGACGACTTTGTCGTCCTTTGATGGGACGGGATCGGCCAGCGGATCGAGCTCGGGAGAGGGCTCAGTAACGGGAACGCGGGTTGCCGCCGGTGGAGACGCGGCGCCGGCGTCCCCCGTGCCCTGGCCGGCGACGGTGGTGATCACGCCGGTCGCGAGGTCCACCTTGCGGATACGGTGGTTCTCGGCGTCGGCGATATAGAGGCACTGGCCGGCGAGCGTGACGCTCTTCGGCTCGTTGAGCATGGCCCTGGTCGCGGGCCCGCCGTCGCCGGAGCAGCCGGGCTCGCCGGTGCCGGCGACGGTCGTGATGGCGCCGGGCGCGAGGACGGCCATGGCGGTCAGGCCTTGCCGAGTTCCGCCCGGATCAGACGGCCCATCTCCTGCGTGCCCACCAACTTGCCGGTCGGCGACTGGATGTCCTTCGTCCGGTAGCCCTGCTCGAGTACGCGCACGATCGCCCGCTCGATGGCCGCCGCTTCCTTGTCCAGATTGAAGGAGTAGCTGAGCATCATGGCCGCCGAGGCGATGGTGGCGATCGGGTTGGCGATGTCCTTCCCGGCGATGTCCGGCGCGCTGCCGTGGATCGGCTCGTACATGCCGACACCGCTCCCGATGCTGGCGGATGGGAGCATGCCGATCGAGCCGGTCAGCATCGCGGCCTCGTCGCTCAGGATGTCGCCGAAGAGGTTGGTGGTGACGAGCACGTCGAACTGCTTCGGATTGCGAATGAGCTGCATCGCGCAGTTATCCACGTACAGGTGAGACAGCTCGATGTCGGGATAGTCCTTCGCCACGCTGATGACGACCCGGCGCCAGAGCTCCGAGGACTCGAGCACGTTGGCCTTGTCCACCGACATGACTTTCTTTCGGCGCTTGCGCGCGGCCTCGAAGGCGACCTTCGCGATGCGGACGATCTCCGGCGTGGTGTACACCTCGGTGTTGACACCGCGCTCGCCGTCGGCGGTCTTCTCAATGCCCTTGGGCTTGCCGAAGTAGATGCCGCCGGTCAGCTCGCGGACGACTAACAGATCCGTGCCGATGATGACCTCGGGCTTGAGCGTGGAGGCGTCCGCCAGCATCGGATAGAGCTTCGCGGGGCGCAGGTTGGCGTAGAGGCCGAGTTGCTCGCGCAGGCCCAGCAGCGCCCGCTCCGGCCGGACGTCGTAGGCCAAGCCTTCCCATTTATAGCCGCCGACGGCACCCAGGAGAATCGCGTCGCTCTCCTTCGCCAGCTTCAGCGTATCGTCGGGCAGGGGCCGGCCGGTCTTGTCGATGGCGCACCCGCCGACGTCGGCATGGCGGAACTCGAAGCTGTGGCCGAATTGTTTGGCGATGGTTTCCAGCGCCTGAATGGCCTGCGGCATGACCTCGGGGCCGATCCCGTCGCCGGGCAGGACTGCAATCCGCGCCTTCATGATTTGAGGAACCCCGCCTGGCGGGCGTAGGCGAAGACGCCGCCGGCCTTGATGATCTCCAGCACGTCGCCGAGCGGACGCAGGCTGTAGGTCTTGCCGGACGTCCGGTTCGTGAGCGTCCCTTTCGGCACGTTGATCTCCAGGTCGTCGCCGGTCTTGACCTCGCCGATCAGCCGCTGGGTGGTCTCGAAGGGGATGAAGAACCCGCCGTCCACAGAGTTACGGTAGAAGATTCGCGCGTAGGACTCGGCGGCGACCGCCTGGATGCCCGCGATCTGCATGGCCTCGGGCGCGTGCTCGCGCGAGGAGCCGCAGCCGAAGTTCTTCCCGCCGATGATGATCTGGAAGGGCGAGCGGTGGTCGTTCTCCGGCACGAACCTGACGTTCCCCTGCGGCAGGCCCGCCGCGGCGTCGGGCACGCCCGACATCGCGTACTTCCCGTAGAGCTTGCGCTCCTCGGGATCGCTCAGACTGTAGACAAGGTGCTTCGCCGGAATAATTTGATCGGTGTCGATGTTGTCGCCAAGCACGTAGGCTTTGCCTTGAATGATGTCCTGCATGGGCTTACAGGAACTCGCGCGGGTCGGTGATTTCCCCTCTGATCGCGGAGGCCGCCACCGTGTAGGGCGAGGCCAGATAGACCTGGGCCGTCTTCGAGCCCATGCGGCCGGGGAAGTTCCGGTTGGTGGTCGAGATGCAGACCTCGCTCTTGTTCAGCCGGCCGAACGTGTCCGAGGGGCCGCCCAGGCAGGCCGCGCACGACGCGCCTTGCGAAATCTTCGCGCCGGCCTGCTGGAAAATCTCGATGAGGGTCTGCCCGTCCAGCCTGGTGGTCGCCAGGCCCTTCGCGACTTCGGTCGTCGCCGGCACGATGTAGGTGTCGGCTTTGACTTGATGTCCTTTGAGAATCTTCGCCGCCGCAATGAAGTCGTTCAGCTTGCCGCCGGTGCAGGAGCCGATATACGCGCGGTCCAGTCTGGTGCCCGTGCACTCGCGGGCCGTGCCGCGATTGTCCGGGGAATGCGGCTTGGCCACCGTCGGCTGGATGTCGGCGGTCTTGTAGCGCCGCACGCTGTGAAAGCGCGCGTCCCGATCGTCCGCGACCGGCTGGTACGGCTTGGCGGTCTTGGACTTGACGAAGGCCTCCGTGACGGCGTCCGTCGGGATGATGCCGTTCTTGCCGCCGGCCTCGATCACCATGTTGCAGAGCGTCATCCGCTCCTCGATCGACAGCGACATGACGCCGTCGCCGGCGAACTCCATGGCGCGGTAGGTCGCGCCGTCCATGCCGATGTCCCCGATGATGTGCAGGATGAGGTCCTTGGCCATCAGGTAGGGCGGAAGCGGCCCCTCGAACTCGAAGCGCATGGTCTCCGGCACCTTCACCCAGAGCTTGCCGATGCCCATGATCAGCGCGGCGTCGGTGTTCCCGATGCCCGTGGCGAACTCGCCGAAGGCGCCCGCCGTGCAGGTGTGCGAGTCGGTGCCGAAGAGCACCTCGCCCGGGCGCGTATGCCCTTCCTCGGGCAGGGCGATGTGGCAGACGCCCTTATACTTGTCCGTGCCGACGTCGTAATAGTAGGGCAGATCCTGCTCCTTCACGAACGTCCGCAAAACATCGATGTTGCGATGGGCATGCTGGTCGTTCGTGAAGATGTAGTGGTCCGGGATGATGACGACCTTTTCGCGGTCCCACACTCTGGCGGTCGGCCCGAACTGCTTGCGGAAGATGCCGATCGTGCCGGGCCCGCAGACGTCGTGGGTCATGAGGATGTCTACGTCCACCCAGATATTGTCACCCGGCGCAACGCGTGTGCGTCCTGCATGCCGCGCCAGGACCTTTTCCGTCATCGTCATGCCCACAATCCGACTCCTTGAATTGGAACGAGATCGGTTAGCGTGAAAGAGAAGTAATTTTAGCTGATGGAGCGGCTGAACTGCAAGGCAGCCCCTGTCACACCCTCCCGTTAAATTGACAAGGGAAAGAACGTTCGGCTATCGTAACTCACATGTACGCCAGTCCGAATACCAGCGCCGGGGGCGACTCCAGGCCGATCGTGATACCCAGCGTCATTCCGTTGTTTCCCCTGCCCAACGTGGTCTTTTTCCCGCGGACCTATCTGCCCTTGCACGTCTTCGAGCCCCGCTACCGACACATGGTGCGGGATGCCACTGCCAGCCACCGGATGATCGGCATGGTCCTGCTCAAGGAAGGGTGGGAGTCCGATTACGAGGGACGGCCTCCCATCTTTCCGATGGGGGTGGTGGGACGGATGGTCGCCGTGCAAGACCTGACGGATGGGCGATTCAATGTCCTGTTGCAGGGGCTGCGGCGGTTTGAGATCACGGATGAAATCGGCCTTGAATCGTACCGCCAGGGCAGCATCGAGTTGAAGGATTTTGCCCCGCTTGAGACGAAGCTCCCGCCCGAACTGCGCGCGGACATCATGAAAATCGTCGGCAATTTTTTACTGTCCCAGGAAGACGGGGCGGCCCTCTCGAACTTTCTCAAACAGCCCGTGGATGATGAGACGCTGGTGCACAACCTGTCCTTCGGGCTGGACTTCACGCCGCTGGAAAAGCAATTCCTCCTGGAAGCGGAGACCGTCGTGCAGCAGGCCCGCCGCCTCCTCGATCTCCTTCAGTTCAAGCGCTACGAGCGACACGATTCGGCCGGATGGAGCTGACCGTGGGCGGCCCCTTCGCCATCGAGGCCGAGCACCTTTCCAAAACCTATGAGGGGAAGGTCACCGCTGTCGAGGACGTCTCCTTTCAGGTGTCCGCGGGGGAGGTCTTCGGGCTGCTGGGGCCGAACGGGGCGGGCAAGACCACGACGCTGCGCGTCCTGATCACGGTGCTGCGTCCGACCGGCGGTTCCGCGCGCGTCCTGGGCATGGATGTCGTCGAGCAGGCCAACGAAGTCCGCCAGGCCATCGGCTATGTGCCGCAGGAGCGGGCCATCGACCGGTTCCTCACCGGCCGCGAACATCTCCAATTGCTGTCCAGCCTCTATCACATCCCCAAGGACAAGGCGCCGGCACGCATCGAGGCGGTGCTGAAGCTGGTGAACCTCGAGCACAAGGCCGACGAGGTGGCGCGGAACTACTCGGGCGGGATGAAGCGCAAGCTGGACATCGCCTGCGGGCTGATTCCGGACCCCAGGGTTCTCTTCATGGACGAACCCACGCTGGGCCTGGACGTGGAAAGCCGCCTGAAGATCTGGGAGCACATCCGGCAATTGAAGGCGCGGGGGATCACCGTCTTATTGACGACCAATTACCTGGACGAAGCGGATCAGCTCTGCGACCGCATCGCGATCATCGACGGCGGGCGGGTCAAGGCGATCGGCTCGCCGAACGAACTCAAGTCGGGCCTCGGCGGCGACATCGTCACCCTCACCCTGGCGCCGGGCGATCTGGACAAGGTCGAGTCCCTGGCGCAGGCCGTGAAGGGCCAGGCGGGCGTCAAGGCCGTGAGCACGAAGCAGAATGTGCTGGATATCCGGGTGGCCTCTCCCGAAGCGGCCCTCCCGGCGATCCTGGGCGCGGTCACGGCGCGCGGGTGCCGCCTGGAGTTCGTGGACTATCACCGGCCGCGCCTCGACGATGTCTTTCTGGCGCACACCGGCCGGCGGATCA
>JAVHQA010000021.1:0-5926 GCA_036170875.1 Nitrospirales bacterium | reverse complement strand
TCAGGCGTCGTCTTTCAAATAGCGCTTCATGATCTGCTGAAAATGCTGTCGGGGGACTCCGCTATCCTGGGCCGCGCGGGTCACATTCCCGCCGTGAGCCGCCAGCTTTCCCTTGATGTAGTGGAGCGTGAAGGCTTCGAGGACTTTTTCCTTGGCCTCGGAATAGGGCAAGCCCAGATACTCCTCGCCGGCCAGGCTGTCCGCCGCGGCCGAGCCTTCAGCGACGGACGGCAGCAGCAGGGCCAGCTCTTTCGATGTGAGACGGTCACCCGTGCAGAGCATCACGGCCCGCTCGATGACGTTCCGCAGTTCCCGGATGTTCCCCGGCCACGTGTACACGACAAGGTCGGTCACGGCCGACGGGTGGAGCTCTGTGGCAGCCTTGCCGAACTCGCGGGCGAACCGGATCAGAAAATGGCGGGCCAGCAACGGAATGTCCTCAACGCGGTCACGCAAAGGCGGCACACGCAAGGTCACAACGTTGAGCCGGTAGAACAGATCCTTGCGAAACTCGCCTCGACTCACGCGAGCCTCGAGGTCCTGGTTGGTCGCGGCAATGAACCGCACGTCGATTTTCTTGGACCTCGTCCCTCCCACCGGACGCACCTCGCCTTCCTCAAGCACGCGCAACAGCTTGGCCTGCAAGGAAAGCGGCAGGTCGGCGATCTCGTCCAGGAACACGCTGCCGCCGTCGGCCAGCTCCAGCAGGCCCATTTTATCCGCCACCGCGCCGGTAAAGGCCCCCTTGACGTGGCCAAAGAGTTCGCCCTCGATCATCCCTTCCGGAAAACGGGTGCAGTCCACCAACTGATACGGCTGGTCATGGTCAGGGCTCAGGTTGTGGATGGCCCGCGCGAGCAGCTCTTTCCCTGTTCCCGTCTCTCCCACAATCAGCGCGGTCGAACGGACAGAAGCCACATCCTGCACCAGCCGGAGAAGATTTTGAAACGCCGGGCTCACGCCGATGAGGGTCTCGAAGCCCTCAGGGGGAATGGCCATGCGCCGCAGGGTCCAGTTCTGGTGCAGAATCTCGGACATGCGCATCGCCCGATGGATCCGAGCCGACAGGACCTGGGGATTGATGGGTTTCGTGATGTAATCGAAGGCCCCATGCCTGATCGCCTCCACGGCCGTATCGACCGAGTTCAGACCGCTGATCATGATGACGGGAATGGACAGATTCATGGCCTGGAGCCGCTTCAGAAACTCGATGCCGCCCATGCCCGGCATGCGGATGTCGGCCAGGATCAGATGGATGTCCTGCTTTTCGATGGCCTTGAGCGCGCCCTCGGCTCGGGCCGTCACGGTGAACTCCACATCCCGGCTTGCGTCGGCGGCGAACTCCTGCTCCAGGGAACGGAGCAGGATTTCCGCGTCGGCCGCCTCATCGTCCACCACAAGAATACGGAACACGTGCTGTTTTTCTTTGGTCACGACTGCACCCCTTCTTGAACCGCCTCGACCGCGGCAAGCTCGCCATACAATGGCAAGGTGAAGAAGACGGTCGCCCCCTTCCCTGGCTCCGATTCGACCCACACGCGTCCCTGGTAGAGCTCGATGATCTTCCTGACGATGGCGAGCCCGATCCCGGTTCCAGGCGCCTCCTTGTGGCCCAGGCGCTCGAACGGCTCGAAGATCCGCTCCCTGTCGGCCGGTGCAATGCCGATTCCGTTGTCCCGGACGAAGAGAACGGTTTCCTTGGCCGACTGCAAGATGCCGATCTCCAGTTCCGGGGGACGCCGCTCCGCGGAGAATTTGAGCGCGTTGCGGATCAAATTGTCCAGCACCTGAAACAAATGGACGCGATTGCACGCCAGCTTGGGGAACCGATCGGTCATGCGCACCGTGGCGCCCAACCGTTCGATATGGCTCTCGCAGCCCTTGAGAACGTCGCGAACCACTTCGGCCGGATCCACCGGTTCGACGGTTTCCGGAGCGGTGCCGATTCGGGCCAGCCGGAGGACCTCTTCAATCCGGGCCATCAGTTGCTGCCCATTTTCACGTATCCACGCCAGGTATCGGTCTGCACGCTCATCGAACCGCCCCTTGTAATCCATCTGCAGCAGCGACGCCAACTCCGCCATCCGGCGCGCCGGACCCTTGAGATCATGCGCCATATCGGCTGCATACCGTTCCACCTGCTTCAGGCGGCTCTCAAGGCCCTCGCCGCGCTGCTGCGCGGTTTCATAGAGCCGCACGTTGAGAATGGCGATCGCAGCCCAATCGGCGAACTGTTGGGCCAGACGGACGTCCCGGTCCGCGAAGGTCCGCCGCTGTCGGGTGGGCACAAAGGCCAGGACGCCGAATGCTCCCTGCGGCCCAAGCAAGGGAACCGACAGCAGGCTCTTACCGCCGAAGCGGTCACGTATCTGTAGCACAGCTTCCGGCCTGGCCTCCAGATTCTCAATAGCCTGGGGAAGCCCCGTGGTCAACGCCTGGAATGATATCGGCGTCTCTTCCCGGATCAGCACCGACCGCCGGAGTAGATCATGCCAGTGTCCCGACGCGGCGCCGATCTTCCAGCATCCAATGGTCTTTTCCCAGAGCAGGACCAGGCAGAGATCCACATTGAGCACGTCTCCTGCCCGCTCCGCAATCCGCTTGAGCACTCCTTCCAGACCGTCCGGACCGATCGTGTTGACCTCTTTGCCGATGGCCTGGACGGCTTCCGCCTGATGGACGTGGCCGGCGACCCGCTCCTGCATCTCTTCCATCGTTCTGGCGAGACGTCCCAGTTCGTCGGCCGACGAGATCGGGATGGCTTGCCGGACTCCGCTGATACCGAATTGCTGAGCTGACGACGTCAGCGTGGAGATAGGGCCGGTGATGGCGCGGGCGAGCAGACGGCCTCCGAGCCACCACATCACGACCATGGCAGCAATCCCTCCGGCCAGGCCGTAGCTGCTGAATGCCGCCAGCCGGTCGGCGCGTTCCTGCAGGGTCTGGCGGATGGCCATTTCGGAGGCCACGAAATCCCTCAGTGTGGAGCGGATTTCGTTCAGCGCGGCCTGTCCTTGTCCCGATTCAATGTAGCGCCGGACAGGCTCCATCTGCCCGAGCCGGACGTTGTCGATGAGCCGCTGCTTCTGTTGCAACAGCAATCGGATACGCGCTTCGACATCCGCGATCCGGCGCAGATGGTCTTCGTTCTCCCCCACCATCTCCCTGAGCCGGTGAATGGTCGGAGCGAGGCTCTCTGTGGCCGCGTAGTACGGTGTGAGAAATTTTTCATCTTTCGTGAGCACGAACCCGCGGAATCCGTACTGCACATCCACGATCTGCTCGAGGATATGCTCTGTCTGGAGCTGCAGTTCGAAGAACCGGTTCACTTCCTGCTCAACCGCCTGAAGGCGTCCGATCGTCGTCACGTACAGCACCAGCACTCCCAGCACGGGCAAGACCGTCATCGAGAGAATCAGGATCACCTTCTGATGAACGGCCAGCCGCTGGAACATACCCGTCATCTCCCTCCAGGCAGCCTGTTGACGCGGCACCAGTAGCCGCCGATCGCGCGGGCGATCTCCACCAATTGCTCGAAGTCCCCGGGCTTGGTGATGCAACTGTTTGCCCCGAGGGTATAGCTCTGAATCAGGTCCTGGTCGAATTGCGAGGTCGTCAGCACCACGACGGGGATCAAGGCGAATTCCGGTTTCGTGTGAAGCAGGCTGAGAAACTCGTGCCCGCCCATCAGTGGCATATCCAGATCCAACACGATCACCACAGGCACGTCCTGTGCGCGCCGGTCGCTAAATCGCCCCACCGCCTCCAGATAATCCAGTGCTTCCCGTCCATCCGAGACGGTCACAACGGGATTGTCGACGGTTGCCCGCTTGAACGCCAGCTCGATCATTTCGCGATCGACCGGATCGTCCTCGACGACCAGAATGGGTCTGGGCTCAGCAGCCACCGGGTTTTCTCCGTCTCATGGTGTCTTTCTATCATGCCTGTCGAGTCTCGGAGAATCAACACGCCTCGCCTTGACACTCACTACGCCATTCCCTAATGTCGGGTGTATGCCCGTCCCTTCTCCAATCCTATCTGCCGTGACCCGGCCGGGCGCGGCCGTTTTTCCGGAAAACCAAGCGGCCGTGCAGACGCTCGCGAATCGGGTGGAAAGTCTTGTGGCAGCACCAGGAGCGGGAGACACGGTGTGGTGGCATCTTCCCGGCGCATCCCCGGCAAGCAGCCCCCGCGTGCTGGTGACCACGACGGGCCATGGCATCGTCTACGGCGGGCACGGCCAGCGCATCCTCTATGTTGATCCCGGCGGCATGCCCTTGCACGAATGCGCCTGGAGTACCCACGCGCAGGGGCCGTCCACCCTCATCCACGCGCGCCTCTGTCTTGACTGGGGGCAATGGGTGGGGCTCAAGCCGGAGGGGCTGGTCAACGAGGCGAGCTTTGACATCTCCAGAAAACCAGGCTGGCAGAAACTGACTCCCAGAGACCTGCAGGCCATGGCGGCCCAGGCGTTGCGTGTCACGCCGGAGGAGATCGCCTTCTTCTACGACGACAAAAGCCTGGCCTTGGACGCGCAGGGCCGTGTGACGATCCGCCACCGGAAGGACGCGTTCTATATCTTGGAGGACGGCACGTTTTTGAGGCCCCGCTTCATGGCCTGCATGGGGGCCATGCACTGGGGACAGATCGACTTTCTCCCCGTGGTCGAGCTGTTCCAATCGCTGCTCGCCGGGACCGGCAGCGCCACCTTTGAATTGATCCGCGGCCTCTACGACGACCAGACGGCCGGCGGCCCGCCGCGCCTGCTCCAATACCGTGGAATTCCTACGTATCCCTCTCCCCAGGCCTTTCAGTTGTTCTCGACCTACTTTGTGCCTGAAGCTCCCGGCGGCGGCGATCCGCTCGCGCTGTTCATGGACCCGGCTCGATCAGCCGAAGTCGCGTGGCGGCCGCGACCGGACGCCCCGCACCGCTACTTCAATACGGAACATGGGTTGTGTGTCACCGTCACGGCAGGCGCAGTCAGTAAGGTCACCAGGCAGGACGATTCAGCCGCGCTCCCGTTCGGCCGACCCAGGAAAGGCGGCGTTGCGCCCGGAGGCCGGATGGTGGGGACAACCACTGCGGCGCTGCAACTCCAGGACGGGGACCGGCGCGAGGAACTCCCGTTGCGGACGGAATGGGGCGTCACGAAGGCAACCCCTCTTCCCGCACTTTCTGCGTCTCCCCGCGTGACGTGGCGGGCGCTCTTCCCCGATGGCGCGCCCGAACTCGACATGAAACGTGCCTATTTCGCCGTGCCCCTCTACCCCGATGATGACCGGCCGGTGGAAGACGCGATGACCCAGCCGCTCGCGCTGGAGCACATCCTGGGCTACCTTGAACGACTGGCCGGCGTGCCAGGGAGATCGGGGCCTCCCGGCCGCGTGCTCATCCACGGCTGGGACCTCCTCCTGTCGGAGTTCATCGACTGCGCAGACGGCAGGGACTACACCGTTCTGTATACGCATCCCGAATTCGCGCAGCGCCAGGCCCAGCGTGTGTGGGACCAGGCCTCAGCGGCCGGACATCTTTCCGGCCTCCAGCGCCTGTCGTTTCTTCCAGCCGACCGCCACCGGGACGCCGCCTATGTCGGATCATACGGAATGATCTACCGCTGGATTCCGTTCGACTGGTACAACCGACGGGCCGACTGCGAGCAGAACCTTGCCCTGGTGTCGAACGCGCTCGCCTCAGGCGGCTTTGCCATTCTGGCAGGCCCGCCCTGGCTGGGAGAGGCCTGCGCCCGCCTCTCTCTTCGACTGCTGGGCTCGGACCCGATTGCCGAGACCGCCGGCGTTCGCATGCACCAGGCCATCCTGCCGAAGGCGCGGATCAACCCGGAAGCCACGCTGTTCCTCATGCAGAAAACATAATCGATTCCTCCCCTTTGTAAGGGGAGGCAAGGTGGGGTAGATGCGGCCAC
>JAVHQA010000020.1:0-24476 GCA_036170875.1 Nitrospirales bacterium | reverse complement strand
ATCGCGATGGACCAGGGGCTGCGGTTTGCCGTGCGCGAGGGCGGCAAAACCGTCGGTTCTGGCATCGTCACCGAAATCCTGGCGTGAGGGGAAGGGGTCACGCATAATGGCGATCAAGCTCGATCAACGGATTCGCATTCGGCTCAAGAGCTTTGACTATCGTGTGCTCGACCAGTCCGTCTCGGAGATTGTCGAAACCGTCAGGCGCACGGGGGCCAAAGTGGTCGG
This sequence comes from Nitrospirales bacterium, assembly GCA_036170875.1. Classification (GTDB taxonomy): domain Bacteria; phylum Nitrospirota; class Nitrospiria; order Nitrospirales; family NS-4; genus SCTG01. Next base: position 24,248 of record JAVHQA010000020.1, on the reverse strand, counting down.
GCCGATTCCGTTGCCTACCCGTATCAACAAGTGGACTGTTCAGCGTTCGACCCATGCGGACAAGAAGTCACGCGAGCAGTTTGAGATCCGAACCTACAAGCGACTGATGGATATTATGGAGCCCACGCCTGAGACCATGGATGCGTTGATGAAACTCAACCTGGCAGCCGGAGTGGATGTGGAGATCAAGCTATGACCACCGGCTTGATGGGGCAGAAGCTTGGGATGACCCAGCTATTTCTCGATGGCGGGCGAGCGGTGCCGGTTACGGTGATCGAGGCCGGCCCTTGTCGGGTATCACAAGTGAAGACAAAGGAACGGGACGGGTATGCCGCTGTCCAGCTGGCTTTTCTTGAATTGCCTGACCGGAAGGCGTCGAAGCCAGCCAGGGGGCATTTTGCCAAAGCCAATCTTCCCGTATTCAGGCATGTTCGAGAATTTCCCGCTTCCAACGACACCCAAGTCGGTTCGACAATTACGGTGAGTTTGTTTGTAAAGGGCGAACTTGTGGATGTCACGGGCGTGTCGAAGGGCAAGGGCTTTCAGGGAGTCATGAAGCGACATCATTTTCATGGTGGTCCGAGGTCGCATGGATCGATGTTTCACAGGGCTCCCGGATCGATCGGCAGCAGTTCCTCGCCCTCGCGTGTCTGGAAAAACATGAGAATGGCTGGGCATATGGGAAGCGTGAAGGTGACCACTCAAGCGCTTCAAGTTATTGACGTGCGGCCAGAGGAGCATCTCATTTTTGTTCGTGGCTCGATTCCTGGCGCGCGAGGCAGTCTCGTCGTCATAAAAAAATCCGTGAAGGCTTCCTAGGAGTAGTGTTTTATGCCCACGATTGATGTCATTGATTTGAATCGTCGTAAGGTGGGAGCTATCGAGCTTCGCCCCGATGTTTTCGGGGCTGAAGTGAACGTGCCAGTCCTGCATGAGGTTGTCCTGCAGCAGCAGGCTGGCCTGCGCCAGGGCACGGTGTCCACAAAAACACGCGGTCTGGTTAGTGGGAGCGGGAAGAAGCCTTACAAGCAGAAGCACACTGGACGGGCTCGGGCAGGGTCGATTCGATCGCCGCTGTGGCGGCATGGAGGGATCGTATTTGGACCGCTGCCGCGCGACTACGGATATACGATGCCAAAGAAGAAAACGCGCGGGGCTGTGCGGTCGGCTTTATCAGTGAAAGTTCGTGAAGGGGGACTGCTTGTTTTGGAAGATTTCCCTCAACCCGACGGCAAAACCAAGTCAATCGCGTTGATGTTGAAGGTTCTCGGCCTTGCCGGCAAGACGTTGATCGTAGCCGGAGGCGATCAAGATCGACTCCGCCGTGCTGCGAGAAATATACCTGACGTGACGGTTATTGCTCCCGAAGGCGTCAATGTTCGCGATTTACTCGTGCACGATGCCGTTCTGGTCACGCGACGTGATTTGTCGAGGATTGAAGAGGCTTTCGCATGACCCGCAATGCGCGCGATATCATTATTCGCCCACTTTTGACTGAAAAATTGACGGAAATGCGTGAAAGTCAGCATAAAATAGGCCTCCTTGTGAGGGCTGACGCCAACAAGGTTGAGATCAAAAAAGCGACCGAACTGGCACTGAATGCGAAGGTAGAGAAAGTCAATGTCATGAATGTCGGCGGGAAGGTTCGCCGCATTGGGCGGATGGCCGGCAAGAAGCCTGATTGGAAGAAGGCGATCGTGACGTTAAAGCCTGGTGAAAAGCTGGAGATATTTGAGGGCGTCTAAATGGGTATCAAGAGTTTTCGTCCAACTTCTCCCTCGCGTCGGCAGATGACAGTGTTGACCAACGAGGACTTGTCTGTTGGAAAACCTGAAAAGGCGCTGCTGGAATTCATTAAAAGCTCAGGAGGCCGGAACAGCCAGGGCCGCATTTCTGTCCGTTTTCGTGGGGGTGGGCACAAGCGGATGTACCGGCGCGTGGATTTCAAGCGTGATAAGTCGGGTATCACGGCACGTGTTTGCTCGATAGAATATGACCCCTACCGCTCGGCACGAATTGCATTGCTGCATTATGCCGATGGGGAAAAACGGTACATCTTGGCTCCGGCTGGTTTGAAAATCGGAGACGCCTTGCAATCAGGCGTGAATGCAGAGGTGCGGGTGGGCAATGCGCTTCCACTTCTGAGCATGCCGACAGGGACCATCGTTCATAATATTGAACTCAAGCCTGGTCGTGGGGGGCAATTGATCCGCGGAGCGGGTGCCTCGGCTCAAGTCATGGGTAAGGACGGGCTCTACATCCAAGTCCGCCTGAAGTCTGGCGAGATGCGGAAGATTCTTGCAACTTGCCAGGCAACAGTGGGGCAAGTCGGCAACGCTGATCATGAGAATGTCACGATCGGAAAGGCTGGACGCCAGCGGTGGAAGGGGCGTCGGCCGCATGTTCGAGGGGTGGTTATGAACCCGGTCGACCATCCTCATGGTGGAGGAGAAGGAAAGTCAGGCGCAGGCAATCCGCATCCGGTGAGTCCTTGGGGGCAGAAAGCCAAGGGCTATAAGACCCGACGCACCAAGCGTACAGGGAAATTTATTATCTCGCGACGCAAGAAATAGAACGGCTCGCGCTTAACTGAAGGAAGTCCATGCCGCGTTCAGTTTCTAAAGGTCCTTTCATTGATGCCCGATTGCTCGGCCGGGTTGAGCGCATGAACACAAGCGGGGAGAAGAAAATTCTCAAGACGTGGTCCCGTCGGTCCACGATTGTCCCGGAGATGATTGGGCACACCCTGGCCATTCATAACGGGAAAAAGTTCATCCCTATTTATATCACTGAGAATATGGTTGGTCACAAGTTGGGCGAATTTTCCCCTACCCGATTTTTCAAGGGGCATGGCGCCGCCAAAAGTGAAAAAGCTGTGGCGCTAAAGTAAAGGCAGGACTGTATGGCTGAAGCGAGTGCAACACTGCGGTACGTGCGGGTGGCGCCAAGGAAGGCCCGCCCCGTTGTTGATTTGATCCGTGGGTGTCCAGTAAATGATGCCCTCGCGCTATTGAAGTTCACTCCTCGTGCTGCCGCTCGGGTGGTGCAGAAAGTACTGCTTTCGGCAGTGGCCAACGGTCAGCAGGCTGGTAAGGAGATCGGTGACGCTAATGAGTTACGCGTGAGCCAAGCTTACGTGGATGTCGGTCCGACGCTCAAAAGGTTCCAGCCACGTGCGCAAGGACGCGCGTTCTCGATTCACAAGCGGATGAGCCATATCACTATCGCCGTGGCGTCGATCGAGGCCACGGCCACCAAGAAACCAAGGGACTAACTGAATGGGTCAGAAATCACATCCGATCGGGTTGCGGCTTGGCTATGTCAAGCCATGGAGCTCTCGTTGGTATGCCGATCGTGATTACGCCAAAATGCTTCACGAAGATATTCGTGTCCGCAAGATGGTCAAGAGCAAACTTTATCATGCAGGCGTCTCGAAGGTCGAGATTGAGCGATCCGGGGATCAGGTGACAATCCTTATTCATACCGCCAGGCCCGGTATCATCATCGGTCGTAAAGGAGCCGAGGTCGACAAGCTCAAAACTGATCTCGAAAAGACCTTGAGCCGCCAAGTGTATATCACGATCAAGGAAATCAAAAAGCCCGAACTGGACGCACAGCTTGTCACTGAAAATATCGCCGTACAGCTTGAAAAACGCGTGGCATTTCGTCGGGCAATGAAGCGCAGTGTGGCGTCGGCCCTTCGGTTGGGTGCCCAGGGGATAAAAATCAGGTGTTCTGGCAGGCTGGCGGGGGCCGAGATTGCCAGGACCGAATGGTATCTGCAAGGTCGCGTGCCGCTACATACGCTGCGTGCAGATATCGACTATGGGTTTGCCGAAGCGCACACGACCATGGGCCAAATTGGCATTAAGGCATGGATTTACAAGGGCGAAATACTTCCCCCTGTCCAGCAAGGGAAAAGGACAGGGGAGGCGGAACGGCGGTAGGAGGATCTCGTGCTTGCTCCTAAAAAAGTCAAACATCGCAAGATGCATAAAGGGCGTATGAGTGGCAAGGCCTATCGCGGTTCGCAGGTGACGCTTGGAGAATATGGACTCAAGACGCTCGAACCAGGATGGGTGACGAACCGACAGATCGAAGCAGCCCGGATTGCGATGACCCGTCATGTCAAGCGTGGAGGGCGCGTGTGGGTACGTATTTTTCCTGACAAGCCGATCACTAAAAAGCCGGCTGAAACCCGTATGGGAAAAGGAAAAGGGAATCCTGAATACTGGGTCGCTGTGGTGAAACCAGGGCGGATTTTATACGAAATGGACGGTGTGACCCTGGATGTGGCCAAGGAGGCGTTTCGGTTGGCAGCCCACAAGCTTCCCGTAGCGACTGTTTTCGTTGCACGAGGCGGAGGCATCTGATGGAGACGCATGCGCTCCATGTGAAGAATCTCCGTGGCTTGACGGCCGTTGAATTGGATGAAAAGACGCTGGATCTGAAGAAGGAATTGTTTAATCTTCGTTTTCAATTAGTGGCCGGCCGGGCTGAAAGCCCGGCAAAAATCAAACAGACGCGCCGGGAAATTGCCCGCGTCAAGACGATTCTTCGAGAGAAGCAGAAAGGCGAAGCCGGACAACATTCGGCCGTGAAAGCATGAATCAAGCGGGACAGACCAAACAGGCGCACCGCCGCGAGTTCGTTGGGGAAGTGGTGAGCAATAAGATGCAAAAGACCGTAGTCGTGGTTGTGAAACGGTTGGTGCGACATGGCCGCTACGGAAAGGTGCTTCGTCGTGTAACTAGGCTGAAGGCACATGATGAAAAGAATGAATGCCGGATCGGCGATCATGTGAGGCTGGCAGAGACTCGTCCGCTCAGCAAAGATAAACACTTCCGAGTTTTAGAGGTTGTGGAAAAGGCCCGGGCGCGATGATTCAAATTTATTCCAGATTGGATGTGGCCGATAATTCTGGCGCCAAGAAGGTCATGTGCTTCCATGTGTATGGCGGCACGAAGCGCCGGTATGGGGGCCTAGGCGATGTCATCATGGTAACAGTCAAAGAGGCGATCCCGCAGGCAACGGTCAAAAAAGGGGAAATCAGCAAGGCGGTAATCGTTCGAACGACCAAAGGATTCCGTAGGGATGACGGTTCATACATCAAGTTTGATCGTAATGCTTGTGTGTTAATCAATGCCCAGGGTGAACCGGTGGGCACACGGATCTTCGGCCCCGTGGCTCGCGAACTACGCTGGAAAAAGTACATGAAGATCATCTCGCTTGCGCCGGAGGTGCTGTGATGCGACGAACGGGTTGGCTGAGCGCCAGTCGTGTCCTTACAGTGCCGCCGAAATGTGTGCTACGCAAAGGGGATACGGTCGTCGTTATTGCAGGGAAGGATCGCGGAAAATCAGGAAAAGTTCTGTCGGTGTCCCTGCGCGAGCGGAAAGTGACGATTGAGAAGATCAACGTCGTCAAGCGGCATACCAAGCCTAACCAGCAAAACAGGCAGGGCGGAATTCTTGAGCGCGAAGCGCCGATTCAGATCTCGAACGTGATGATCTATTGCGCAACATGTCAAAAACCTGTACGAGTGGGATCAAAGACAATGACTGACAAATCCCGCGTTCGCGTGTGCAAAAAATGCCAGCAACTAATCGAATCTCCAGGACGGGCGTAATGATGGCGAAGCCTGAGAAGAAATCTGTCGCGAAGCCTGCCCCCAAGCCGGCGCCGGGGCCTGAAGGCAAGCAGGGCAAAGCCGCGCCTGAGCCGAAAGGTTCTGTCAGGCTTCAGGAGCATTACCAGAAGAAAGTAGTTCCAGCCCTTATGAAGGAGTTTTCGTACGGTAATCTGATGCAGGTGCCACGGCTTGAGTGCATTGTGCTCAACGTTGGTATGGGAGAGGCGACCCAGAACGCCAAATTGCTCGATTCTGCGGTGAAGGAGCTGGGCATCATTACGGGGCAGCGTCCGGTGGTGACAAAGGCGCGCAAGGCTATCGCGAATTTTAAGCTCAGGAAAGGGCTGCCTATCGGAGCAAAGGTCACGCTGCGTGGCCGCCGCATGTATGAGTTTTTGGATCGACTGATCACCGCTGCGCTCCCGCGTATTCGTGACTTCAAAGGGGTGTCGCCGAAGTCATTCGACGGACGCGGCAACTACACGTTGGGGCTAAAGGAACAGTTGATCTTTCCGGAAATCAAATATGATGCGGTAGAATCCATCCATGGGATGGATATCACGATTGTGACCACCGCCACGACCAACGACGAAGGGCAGGCGCTCTTGAAACACTTAGGCGTCCCCTACCGAATCTGATCTGAATAGGAGGTCTCAGGACTGTGTCCCGATTGGCTCTGCGATTAAAAGTTAAACTTACCCCCAAGTTCACAACGCGGGCGTATAACCGTTGTCCTAATTGCGGCCGGGTCAGAGGGTTCCTGCGAAAGTTCAGGCTCTGTCGCATTTGTTTCAGGTTTCTCAGCCTTCGGGGAGAAATCCCCGGCGTTACGAAATCGAGTTGGTGATGCCATGGCGATGACTGATCCGTTGGCCGATATGTTCAACCGCATTTCCAATGCGGTCCGGCGCCGACACGCCGTGGTGCAGATGCCGGCGTCGAAATTGAAAGCCGAGATCGCCCGTGTTCTGCAAAAGGAAGGGTTTATCCAGTCTGTCGATCGCGTGACCGAGGACGGCCATCCGGTGCTCCGCTTGCACCTCCGTTATCAGGATGACGAAGTTCCCATGATCACCGGAATTCGACGGATCAGCAAGCCTGGCAAGCGGGTGTATGTGCGGCATTCACGCATTCCGCATGTAATGGGCGGGATGGGGATTACCATTCTCTCGACACCCAAAGGGGTGATGACTGGCACAGACTCTCGCGCCCAGATGATCGGCGGCGAAGTCGTGTGTAACGTCTGGTAAGCAGGCAAGGTCATACGATGTCACGTATTGGAAAGAAACCCATATTAGTTCCCGGTAAGGTTGAAGTTACGGTTGATGGTCATCGAGTTTCGGTGAAGGGGCCACTGGGAAGCTTGATGCGAGTTGTTCCTCCCGAGATTGCCGTGGCTGTAGCAAATGGGCAGGTGGAGGTTCGCCGTGCTTCCGAAGGGCGTCATCAACGAGCGCTCCATGGCCTCATGCGCAACGAGATTTACAACATGGTTCAGGGCGTGACAGAGGGCTTTGAGCGCATCCTGGAAATTAGTGGCGTGGGCTACAAGGCCAATCTGTCAGGCCGGACCATTAGTTTCAATCTGGGTTATACCCATGCCATAGAATTCCCTCTCCCTGATGGCATTGATGCGAAGGTTGATAAGCAGACGACTGTGACGATCAAAGGGAGGGACAAAGCTCTTGTCGGCCAAACGGCCGCGAACATCCGAGCTTTAAAAAAGCCAGACGTATATAAGGCCAAGGGCATTAAATACGCTGGTGAAACTTTAATCCGTAAGGAAGGCAAGACGGGGAAATAGGCTGACCATGTTGGATGCGAGCAAACGTGAACGAAGTCGGGTTCGTCGGCATCACCGAGTCAGGCTCCGAGTATATGGAACTCCTGATCGCCCGCGGATGAATGTCTTCAGGAGTAACGCGCATCTCTATGCGCAGGTCATTGACGACACCACCGGAAAGACGTTGGTGAGTGCGTCGACCCTGGATAAGGAGATTAAAGGCAAGTTGAAGTCAGGGGCAAACCTCGCCGCTGCCGTGGCCGTCGGACGGTTAGTCGCTGAACGGGCGTTGAAGGCCAACCTTAAGGCGGTTGTGTTTGACCGGGGCGGGTATCGTTTCCATGGGCGAATCAAGGCGTTGGCCGAAGCATCTCGGGAAAAAGGGTTGAAGTTTTAGAAGGGAACGAAGCCGACGTGAAAATTAATCCTGATGAACTGAATTTGAAAGACAAGGTCGTCTTTATCAACCGCGTGGCCAAAGTGGTGAAGGGCGGAAAACGTTTTAACTTCACTGCGCTGGTAGTTGTGGGTGATGAGCAAGGCTGGGTCGGGATCGGCAAGGGAAAAGCGGCAGAGGTGCCAGAGGCCATTTCCAAGGCAGTCAAGCATGCCAAGAAGCAACTCGTCCGCGTGTCGATCAAGAATGGCACCATTCCGCACGAGGTTCGCGGGCACTTCGGCGCAGAACATGTGATGCTCAAGCCAGCCTCGGCTGGAACGGGGATCGTCGCCGGCGGGGCTGTTCGAGCCGTCATTGAACTGTCGGGCATTCACAACATCGTGGCGAAAACGCTAGGGCGAGGTAACCCCTTCAATGTTGTCCATGCGACTCTTGATGGACTGAATCAATTGCGTGACCCGGAAGAAGTCCTGCGTATTCGCAAGCCGCTGGTTCCGCAGGCAGGATAAATACTAATGGGAACTAAGGCGAAATCTTCCGGCAATCTTGCGATTACTTTAGTTCGGAGTCCTATTGGGACGCCGAGGGCGCATCGGACCGTTCTGCTCGGACTCGGCCTTCGTCGGATCCGGCATACGGTCATTCGTCCCAACACGCCCCAAGTGCAGGGGTTGGTGCACAAACTGTCGTACCTGTTGGATGTTCAGGACGCTGAAAAAGGGACAAAATGAGACTTCACGAACTGAAGCCAGCGCCGGGATCACGGACACGACGGAAGCGAATTGGTCGGGGGATCGGCTCTGGACATGGGAAGACGGCGACCCGTGGACACAAAGGACTCAAGGCCAGATCAGGAGGTGCGAAACGTCCTGGTTTTGAGGGGGGGCAAATGCCTCTCACGCGGCGTGTACCTAAGCGGGGCTTTACGAATATCTTTAAACCGGAATGGGTGGTGGTCAATATCAGGGATCTGAACCGGCTCACGGACACCCATGACGTGACGCCGGAGACGTTGATTCAGGCGGGTCTCGTGCACGGCCAGAAGTCCAAAATTAAAGTGCTGGGTGAAGGGACGCCTGCGCGTCCTTTCCACATCAAGGCACATCGATTCAGCGCGTCAGCGGTTGCGAAGATTCAAGCCGCTGGGGGGAGGACAGAGGTGTTGGGCGGTGCTTGAGCGGCTGATCACCAACATCAAGAATATCTTTAATATCCCTGAACTGCGTAATCGGATTCTTTTTACGCTGGGGATGTTGGCAGTCTATCGCATTGGGGCGCACATCCCGACCCCTGGTATCAATAACGATGAACTGGCGAAATTTCTGCTGAAGGAAGGCGGTGCGCTGCTTGGCTTCCTTGATATCTTCTCCGGAGGGGCTCTTTCACGGCTGACGATTTTCGCGCTCGGCATCATGCCATATATCAGCGCGTCGATCATTCTCCAGTTGCTGACGGTGGTGATTCCCCACCTGACGAAACTGGCCAAGGAAGGAGAGCGCGGGCGAAAGAAGATCATCCAGTACACCCGATTCGGCACGATCGGCATCGGCGTGATCCAATCGTTCGGCATCGCCGTTGGGTTGGAAAATATGAATCGCGGGGCTTTTGTGCAGTCCCCCGGATGGGGATTCCGTCTGATGACGATGCTGACCCTGACGGCCGGCACCGCGTTTCTCATGTGGCTCGGCGAGCAGATCACCGAGCGAGGCGTCGGCAACGGCATCTCGTTGATTATCTTCGCAGGGATCGTGGCGCGCCTGCCGTACGCAGTAGTGGAAACGTACCAGTTGTTCGAAATCGGCCAGTTGACGGGATTTTGGCTGATTGTGCTGATTGCTGGGATGGTCGGCGTAATCGCGGCAATTGTGTTCCTGGAAACCGGCCGGCGCAAGGTTCCGGTGCAGTACGCGAAGCGGGTCGTGGGACGGAGGGTGTTCGGGGGGCAAAGCACGTATATTCCGCTCAAGATCAATACCGCCGGCGTGATCCCGCCGATTTTTGCTTCGTCCATTATTGCGTTTCCGGCAACGATTGCGGGTTTCATTCAGATTCCATGGGTGCAGAATTTGGGATCCATGATGGCGCCGGGGTCTGTCACCTATACAATCCTGTACGTCAGCATGATCATATTCTTTTGCTATTTCTATACGGCGGTTGTGCTGAATCCGGTGGACATTTCTGACAACATGAAAAAGTACGGAGGATTTATTCCAGGTATTCGGCCGGGCCAACGTACTTCTGATTATATTTATCGGGTGCTTAATCGTGTCACTTTCGCAGGGTCGCTCTATCTCGCAGGCGTATGTATCATCCCGGAGATTTTGATCTACAAGCTCGGCGTGCCGTTTTATTTTGGCGGGACCTCATTGCTGATTACCGTCGGAGTAGGCTTAGATACGGCGCAGCAAATTGAGTCGCATATGCTGATGCGCAATTACGAAGGGTTTCTGGCCAAAGGTCGCCTCAAAGGCCGTAGCGGCTAGAAAGGGCAAGTATGCGCGTAGTATTTTTCGGTGCCCCCGGAGTAGGCAAGGGTACTCAGGCCCAACGCTTGGCTGCGCAGGAGCGGATTCCACAAGTCTCGACTGGAGAGATTCTCCGGGAGTCTGTCAAGCAAGGTACGCCCCTCGGTCTGCAGGCCAAAGGGTTTATGGAGTCAGGGAAGCTGGTCCCTGATGATGTTGTAATCGGGCTTGCTCGGGAAAAGCTGGCGAGTCCAGAATGTTCCCGCGGGTATATTTTGGACGGCTTTCCAAGAACCGTGGCGCAGGCTGAGGCGCTCGATCGGACGTTTCAGGAAACGGGAAGGCCAGGGCTCGATCATGTGGTCAGTTTTGACGTTCCCAATGACCAGATTATCAAGCGTTTATCTGGACGACGTAGCTGTCCAACCTGTCAGACGGTCTATCACGTCGAGCATGACCCGCCCAAACTAGAAGGGCGCTGCGACAAGTGTGGAGGTGCTCTGGTGCAGCGCGTGGATGACAAGCCTGAAACGGTGGAATCCCGGCTCAAAGTATTTGACCAGCAGACCAGCCCTCTTGTCGAGTACTATCAGAAGCGGGGTTTGCTGCGGCGCGTGGATTCCACGGGCGACATCAACGAAGTCTATCTCCGGCTGCTCAAGGTGCTGGGATTGGCAGGGGCGTGATGAGCAGCATTGAGCTGAAATCACCCGATGAGATTGAGAAGATGAGCCGGGCGTCTCGGGTTGTAGCCGAAGTCCTCGATGCCCTCCGTCATCAAGTCAAGCCCGGAGTGACGACTGCAGAGCTTGATCGTTTTGCGGAAAAGTTTATTGTCGAGCACGGGGGGATACCGGCGTTTAAAGGGTATCGAGTACGCGATCAGGTTTATCGTCATACATTGTGCGTGTCGGTTAACGAAGCGGTTGTTCATGGGATTCCATCAGGTCGCGCATTGAAAGAGGGGGACATTGTTGGCTTGGATGTCGGTGCTGTCGTGGACGGGTATTACGGAGATGCCGCTATCACGGTTCCTGTTGGCGCCATCACGGAGCAAGCACGACGTTTATTGCAGATAACGGAGGAATCCCTTCACAAGGGGATCGCCCAAGCTGTCGTCGGTAATCGCATATCCGACATTTCTCACGCTGTGCAGGTGCATGCAGAAGCAGCCAGTTTTTCGGTTGTCACGGATTTCGTCGGGCACGGAATTGGGAGGAAGCTGCACGAAGAGCCCCAAGTGCCCAACTACGGCGAGCCCGGGAAGGGGCCCCGTTTGAAGTCTGGGATGACGCTGGCTATCGAGCCCATGGTCAATATGGGTCGTCCGGAAACCGCACACCTTTCGGACGGGTGGACGGCTGTGACCCAAGACGGAAGCCTTTCGGCCCACTTTGAACATACCATTGTGATTACCGAGGCAGGCCCTAAAATTCTGACTAGGTTGTGAGAGGCTGACTAGCCAGAAACTATGGCAAAAGAGGATGTCATTGAGGTACAAGGAACGGTCAACGAAACGCTCCCTAACGCCATGTTTCGGGTTACACTCGATAACGGGCATAAAGTGCTCGCCCACATTTCAGGAAAGATGCGGATGCATTTTATTCGAATCCTGCCGGGCGATAAGGTGACCGTGGAGCTGTCGCCCTACGATCTCACTCGAGGCAGGATCACGTACCGGTTTAAGTAAGTAGGGGAGCGCGGAAGAGCCATGAAAGTCAAATCATCGGTCAAGGTTATCTGCTCAAAATGCAAAGTCATACGGCGGCGCGGCGTGTTGCGGGTGTTGTGCTCGAACCCTCGGCATAAGCAGCGACAAGGATAGGAGAAGCTCATGGCTCGAATTGCCGGCGTCGATCTTCCCAGAGACAAGCAAGTCCATATCGGCTTGACTTATATTTTTGGGATCGGGAGGTCTCTGGCCAGACAGATCCTCGCCAAAAGCGGCGTGGCGCCGGCCACGCGTGTGAAGGATCTTCGCGAAGATGAGATCGTGAAATTGCGCGAGATCATCGAACGGGAGCACAAAGTCGAAGGGGATCTTCGCAAAGATGTATCGATGAATATCAAGCGGCTCATCGATATCGGATCCTACCGTGGGCTCAGGCATCGCAAGGGACTGCCAGTCAGGGGGCAGCGCACGAAAACAAATGCAAGGACCCGGAAAGGGCCCAAGGGCCAGGGTAAGGCTCGGAAGACATTAAAGGTCAGGTGAGGGGGGCGTTGGTGTGAAAAAGGGAAAGAAACGGGAAAAGAAAATTGTTCAAAGCGGAGTCGCGCACATTCAAGCTTCTTTCAATAATACCATTGTGACCATCACGGATATGGGTGGAAACACGGTTGTGTGGGCCAGCGCTGGGAACCAGGGCTTCAAAGGGTCTCGTAAGAGTACGCCATTCGCGGCTACCCGAGCAGGGGAGGTCGCAGCAAAGAAAGCAATGGAGTGTGGAATGCGACAGATTGACGTTTATGTGACGGGGCCTGGCTCGGGTCGGGAATCCGCCATTCGGGCGCTCCAGTCGGCCGGTCTTCGGATCAATATGATCCGGGATGTCACGCCGATCCCTCATAACGGATGCCGTCCGCCGAAACGGCGACGGGTTTAAGGAGAGCTATCGTGGCAAAATATCGTGGACCTGTTTGTCGGTTATGCCGCCGCGAAGGAGTCAAGCTCTTTTTGAAGGGCTCCCGTTGCATGACCGAAAAATGTGCTGTGGAACGTCGCGCGTACCCACCCGGACAGCATGGGCAGGGTCGTCAACGGGTGTCTGAGTACAGCGCGCAGCTTCGAGAAAAACAGAAACTGAAGCGCATCTACGGCATGCTGGAACGCCAATTCCGAGGAACATTTGCCAGGGCCGAACGGCAAGAAGGCATTACGGGAGAAAATCTGCTCCGTATGCTCGAGCGACGTCTGGATAATGTGGTGTATCGAATTGGGTTTGCGGCATCTCGAAAAGAAGCCAGGCTGCTCGTGAATCACGGCCACTATCGTGTAAACGGACGCAAGGTGGACAAGCCGTCATTTCTGGTTCGTGAAGGTGACGTGATTGAAGTCAAGGAACGAAGCCGGACGATTGTCCCCATTATCTCTGCGCTTGATGCTGTTGAGGGGCGGGGAATTCCGGCATGGTTGGATTTGGATAAGGCCAACTGCAAGGCGACAGTGCGGGGCCTCCCGACTAAAGACGAGACGCCCTTGCCTGTGAATGAGCAGTTGGTTGTGGACCTCTATTCGAGGTAATGTGCGCGTGACGCCGGCGTGGAAACGTGCCGCGTGAGCTTTATAAGCCGACGATAAGGGAGCCAGTATGTTGAAGGGTATGCGTGATTTTCAGATCCCGACGAAAGTTGAAGTCGACAAGGAAAGCCTGACGGCGACTTATGGGCGCTTTACGGCTGAGCCTTTCGAGCGCGGGTTCGGCACGACCGTCGGCAATTCCTTGCGCCGGGTGCTGCTGTCGTCTCTTTCCGGCGCGGCCATTGTTTCCATTAAAATCGAAGGCGTCCTGCATGAATTTTCCACGATCCCAGGTATTACCGAGGACGTCACCGATATTATTCTTAATATCAAGAAGGTCCGGTTCAAGCTCCATTCCGACAAACCCAAGACGGTCCGCCTTCGTAAAAAGGGAGCGGGCGTGGCCAAGGCCGGGGATATTGAGCACGATGCGGATATCGAGATACTGACACCGGAACTGCATATCGCAACGCTTGACAAGGGAGCCACTTTCGATGTTGGAATCGTCATCAAGCGTGGGCGGGGATACGTTCCGGCGGAACGGAACAAGGAAGAAGGTATGGCGATCGGCGTAATTCCCGTCGACGCTATTTATTCGCCGGTCACTCGCGTCAACTGCCTTGTCGAGAACGCGCGCGTTGGTCGCATGACCGATTACGACAAGGTGATTCTGGAAATCTGGACTGACGGGAGTGTTTCTCCTGAAGATGCACTGTCGGCCGCAGCATTGATCGTGAGAGGGCATCTCGATATTTTCATCAATGTCAAGGACATGGAAGAGACGATCGCACAGCCTGCTGCCCAGGAGGCTATTACCGAAATAAACAAGAATCTTCTCCGTAGCGTAAATGAACTGGAGCTGTCGGTCAGAGCGGCCAATTGCTTGAAAAACGCCAACATTAAAGCGATTGCCGACCTCGTTCAGAGGACTGAATCCGATATGTTGCGGACCAAGAACTTCGGCAAAAAGTCCCTCAACGAGATCAAGGAGATCCTTGCTGAAATGGGACTGAGCCTGGGTATGAAACTGGATCACGCCTCTCAATCTGGGGCGGCAGAGAAGAGAGAGGAGTAGACCGAGAGCATGCGACATCGAAAAAGTGGTCGTCAACTCGGTCGGAACACACATCACAGGAAGGCCCTGTTTCGGAGTCTGGTCACGTCTTTGCTTGAGCATGAACGGATTGAGACCACTGAAGCTAAAGCCAAGGAACTTCGCATTGTGGCCGACCGCATGATTACGCTGGGCAAAGAGGGGAGTCTTCATGCCAGGCGCCGTGCCGCTGCATACATTCGAGCAAAGTCCGTGGTGTCCAAGCTCTTCAAGGATATTGCGGGACGCTTCTCGGAGCGGAAGGGCGGGTATACACGGCTAATCAAGACTCGGCGGCGTGTAGGTGATGCGGCACGTATGGTTGTCATTGAATTGGTCAATCGGCCGGCCGACAAGAACGATACTGCAAAAGGGCAACCCGCTGATCAGGCTGACGCCAGTGGCAGCCCATCCAAGTCCGGATCGACTCAGCCAAAGACGCCTGCGGCTGCTGGCGCGTAAGCAGCCGACCTCATTTGCCGCACGCTTTCTGGCCTGGAAGGCTTGAATGCGCCAGCCTGCTGTCTTTACTCATCTTAAAATGGTGTGCTATAGTCTGCGCATGATGGCCAAATCTGCGCTGTCCTTTCAGCGTGTTGCTAAGGCCGGGCTGCTAGGCATCATTTTTGCTGTTATCGCTACCCTTCTCATGTTTATTCTGGGAGGACCATCCCGGCGGGTTGCGCAAGTTTCTGTGCCCGCTCTCCCGCAAGCGGCCGATGCCGGCGTCAAGGGATTTTCATTCGTGCAGAGCAAGGATGGCCTTGTGGACTGGAAGATTCAGGCCAAGCAGGCCCAAGTCTTCGATACGGATGCCAAGGCGGTTCTCAATGATGTGCAGGTGACTCTGATGGGACCAGACGGGGTTACCATGACAGTTACTGGAGACGATGGGACAATCAATACCTTGTCAAAAGATTTTATCATCAGCAAGAAAAGCGGAGACCTCGCACTGGTTCTTAATAGCGGGTATACAATTTATACGTCCGGTTTCACCTGGGATAATCAGAAGCATCGAATTTGGACTGATGCACCGATCACCATCAAAGGCCCCAGCCTGGAAGTTACCGGGCAAGGCCTGGATGCTTTCCTTACCACCCAAGAAATGAGGGTCCGCCGCAATGTCCGCGTGGGGATTCACTAGCGCTTTTCTCCTTGTGGGTAGCGCGTTGGCCTTGGCGGCGCCACCGCCTGAGCAATCGCCCGCTCCTCCCGAAATTATCATCACCTCGCAGTCTCTCGTATTCAAAAACCAGGAAAACAGGGCACTCTTTGAAGGTAAGGTTGTACTGACGAAGGGCGACTTTATCATGTGGGCGGATCAGATGATCGTCCACTTTTCCGGGGAGCCCCCTTCCTCGCCGCCAAAGAAGGACGGAAAGTCCGGCGCATCATCATCGGCTCCCTCACCGGAGCTGGCCACGTTCGGAAATCGCGCAGTTTCCCTGATCGATGCGACTGGAAATGTGTTGCTACAACAGGGAAACAAAAAAGCGAAGGCGCGCAAAGCGGTCTATCATCAGCGTGGCGAGATGCTTGTCTTAACGGGAGACCCGGAAGCCTGGGAAGAAGGCTATCGCGTGACCGGCACGAAGATGACCATGTTCTTGAAGGAAGACCGGAGCGTTATTGAGGGGGAAAGCCGCGTGGTCATAAATGATGCAGAACCCAAACCGCGGTGAATGATCCCGTTGGGATCATGGGTGGCGGGCATGGCCCCTTTACGTTTAAGTCCCAGGGGCTTGGGAAAAGCTATCGTGGCCGATGCGTCGTCAATGGCGTGAGCCTGGCGGTGCAATCAGGAGAGATTGTCGGGCTTCTGGGACCGAACGGGGCAGGGAAAACGACGGTTTTTGATGTAATGGTGGGGCTCACAATGCCGGACAGGGGGGACGTGCTCCTAGGCGGGGAGTTGATCACACACCTGCCGATGTATCAACGGGCGCGACGCGGCATCGGGTACTTGCCTCAGGAGTCGTCGGTTTTCCGCCGTATGACCGTGGAACAAAACATGATCGCAATTCTTGAATTGATGGATCTGAGCAAAGATCAACGCGAGGAAAGGATGGAAATAGCCATCAAGGACCTCGGGCTCGATCACGTCAGACGCAGCAAGGCGTTCACTCTTTCCGGTGGGGAACGTCGCCGGGTGGAAATCGCCAGGGCTTTGGTGGCGAGGCCGCATTTTCTGATGTTAGACGAGCCGTTTGCAGGAATAGATCCCATTGCAGTCAGTGACATTCAGACGATTATCCGAGGACTGAGGGGCCGAGGCATCGGCATTCTGATTACCGATCACAATGTCCAGCAGACACTTTCCATCACAGACCGCGCGTATATCATCAATAACGGTGAGATCCTTGAAGAAGGAACTCCTGAGCATCTTGTGAATAGCCGACGGGCACGCGAAGTTTATCTAGGCGAAGGATTCCGCCTGTAGTCTGGGGTTCTGACCATGCAGCCAAGACTCGAGTTACGACTGTCTCAACGGCTGATCATGACGCCGCAGTTACAGCAGGCGATCAAGTTACTGCAACTGTCCCGTCTTGAACTGCAAGATGCGCTCACTCAGCAGATGGAAGAAAATCCCATGCTCGAGGAAGCCGGCCCTGAACTCGAAGACCTCGATGCAGAACCCGGATCAACGGAAGAGGCACAGGAAACAGCCAAGAGTGAGGATCGCCGAGAAGAGACCGCCCCTACAGAGGCAGTCGGAGAAGAAACCACCAGAAGTGAGTTGTCGGGGTCTTGGGACGAGTATTTCGATGACGACCGGAAGTGGGGGGATAGCGAGGCTCCTCGAAATGGGCGCGATGAACTGCCTTCGTTCGAGCAGACCATGGCGAAGGCCACGTCTCTCGAGGATCACCTGCTCTGGCAGTTGGCACTTTCTCCGCTCGATAAGATTGAGCAGGAGATCGGGAAGAGCATCATCGGTAATCTCGACGAGGACGGGTACCTGCGAATTCCATTGGAAGAACTCGCAGCCGAATCCGGAATGTCATCTGCGCAGGCCGCTCACGTTCTCAAGGTCATCCAAGCCTTCGATCCGGTGGGAGTTGCTGCGCGAGATCTCCGCGAGTGCCTACTCACCCAAATCGAACAATTGGGCTTGGTAGGGACACTGGCCGAAGCAATCATTCGGACCCATCTTTCAGATTTGGAGCGAAAACGATTCGCGGCGCTCGCAAAATCTCTAGGGGTCTCTGTTGATGCGGTGGTACACGCCACGAGGGTCATCGAAGGGCTCGAGCCCAAGCCGGGGCGCCCGTTTTTCACTGCTGAGAACCATGCAATCGTCCCGGATGTTTACGTCGTGAAGTCTGACGGGCAATGGGTGGTAATGCTAAATGACGACGGTATGCCGAGATTCAGAATCAGTTCATCCTATCGTCTTTTCCTGGCCGGCAAGAGGGATCCATCGGACGCCACAAGGGCGTTCCTGGACGAAAAGTTCAGATCGGCGCAGTGGCTGATGCGGAGCATTGAGCAACGCAATAAAACGATTGTGCGGGTGGTCGAAAGCATTGTCAAAGTCCAAGAACCATTCTTCGAACATGGCATTCAATACTTGCGGCCGATGGTTTTGCGGGATGTGGCAGAAGATGTGTCAATGCACGAATCGACGATCAGCCGTGTCACCTCAAACAAATACCTCCATTGCTCCCAGGGCATTTTCGAACTCAAGTTTTTTTTCAATACGAGCATCCCTCGTTCACAGGAAGGCCTGACCGACTTGTCTTCGGTGGCAGTTCGAGAAATGATTCGGAGGATGGTTGGCGAAGAAGACAACCAGCGGCCATTGAAAGACCAGGAGATAGTCTCCCGACTCAAGGCGCAAAACGTCATTCTTGCCAGGCGGACTGTCGCCAAGTATCGGATGGAACTGAACATACCGCCAGCAAGCCGGCGCAAACGCGCGTACTGATCAAGGACTCTTCCCGCCACGACAGTCACTGCTTTTGGTTATATCGGTCAACGGTCAGGTATTCCCAGTACGCCGGCTGTATCTGTAGGAATGCCAAGAAATCATTGGAAATATGCGGCAAAAATATTATCTTGACATTAAAATTATATTAACTATACTTAAGACACTTGAAAGTAGATTTTGCGGTAAGCGGAGCGTTGCCCTATGAAGGCAGTCGAGGCGAAAAAGAAACCTTCCGGTGCGCGTCACGGAAACCGGAAATCCTCCCCTCGTCTCCGCCGATTTTCAACCCTGGAAGTGTGTCACTTATTCGATATTTCCAAGGCGACGTTGTTTCGATGGGAGCGTGAGGGCCTTATTTCGACGCCGCCGCGTGATTGGCGAAATTGGCGGCTCTATACCGCGATGAACCTGGAAGAGATCAAGCGGATTATCAGGAGACGTACGTCCAACTAGACGTAGAAAGGGCTGGAACGCGCAGTGTTTGGATTTGGCTCAAAAGAATACTTGCTCGGGTTGGACATAGGGTCCGGCTCCATCAAGATCCTGCAACTTAAGGAAATCAAGGGGAAGCTGAAGATCGAACGCTTCGGTGTAAAGTCGTTGCCGGCTGAGATGATCGTTGATGGGTCGATCATGGACGGACTCGGTGTTGTGACGGCGATCAAAGAATTAGCCGGCGAGCAGAAGCTTAAAAACAAGAGCGTCGCGCTGTCCATATCGGGCACTTCCGTGATTGTCAAAAAAATCTCGCTTCCTCCCATGCCGGAAGAAGAACTGGAGAAGCAGATAAAGTTTGAGGCGGAGCAGTATATCCCGTTTGACATCAATGACGTCTATCTTGATTTCCATATCTTGGCGCAGGGTGATCAGCCCGCCGAGGGCCAGGCAGAGATGGACGTCTTACTGGTCGCGACAAAGAAGGACAAATTGAACGATTACGCCAATGCAGTCCGTGAAGCGGGTTTAACCCCCAAGGTTGTTGATGTTGATGCGTTCGCAATTGAGAACATGTACTGTGCCAACTATGACGTCGTACCCACGGAACTGACCGCTCTTGTTAATATCGGGGCGAGCGTGATGAACATCAATATTCTGAAGGGTGGAATGTCCGTGTTTACGCGCGATATCACGATCGGGGGAAACCGCTACTCGGAGCGTATCCAGCAAGACCTTGGGTTAAGTCCTGACGATGCGGAGGCGGCCCAAAAGGGGCGGTATCCGGGTGTGAATGAGGCCGCACTAAACGAGGCGATTACTGCTGTGGATATGGAAGTGGCAACTGAAATCGGCCGCTCTTTTGATTATTTTCGCACGACGTCACCGGATGACGAAATCATGCGGGTTGTCTTGTGTGGTGGGTGCGCAAAGATCAAAAGTTTGCCGGCGCGGATTTCAGAGCAAGTTGGCATTGAAACGTCAGTGGCGAATCCTTTTGCCAGGTTGGACGCCACAGGTCTCAAGATGAGTCCGGAGGAACTGGCGGAGGTGGCGCCCGAGATGGCTGTTGTGGTTGGGCTGGCCCTCCGTTGGGAGGGTGACCGTTGATTAAGATCAATCTTCTTCCGATCAAGCGAGCCGGCAAGAAAACCAAGGCGCCGGCCGATGAGGCGCTGATGCAGCTCGGAATAGGGCTGGGTGTCGTCTTAATCTTTTTGGGGGCGTGCGGGTATCGCTGGCAATCGAATATGGATGATATTGCCTTGCAAACTCAATTGAAGGAGAGCAAGACGAAAGAGGTTGAGGCGCTAAAAAAGAAGGTGCAAGAAGTCGAAGACTACGAGAAAAAGAAACTCGCCTTGGAAAACCAGGTCCGGATCATTGAGCAGCTCAGAAAAAATCAGGGTGGTCCGGTGCGACTGCTCGATTATCTGAGCCAGAGCCTCGACCCGGTGAAGGTCTGGTTGTCAAGCGTGGAGGGTGATGCGCAAGTCGCGGTGACGGGGAAGGCGCTCACGAATGATGATATCGTGGAGTTCATCAAGAACCTCCAGCAGTCGAAATATTTTTCATCAGTGACGCTCCAGGAGAGTGTGCAGGCGTTGGATGAGGGTGTCCCGGTCTATTCGTTTAAACTCACCATGACGGTCAAGAGCTAATATATGGCGATGCAGATGCCAAACATGTCGGCATTCAAGGCCATTCCGACAAACCAGAAGTTTACCCTCCTGGTTCTCTTGCTGGTTGGTATCGGGGCCGGGTTTTATTATCTTGTCGAAGATCCTCAAGCAAATGAAATTCAGACATTGACGGCAGCCGTCTCGAAACTCGACACTGAGATCAGTGCCAATAAAGAGAAGGTCAAAAACCTTGAAGCGCTCAAAAAGTTAACCGGTGAGCTGGGGGTACAGCTTGCCAAAATCCAAGAGCATCTTCCGCCGGAATCAGAGGCGGCGACGGTTCTCAAGCAACTTTCTGATCTGGGAACGCGCATTGGTCTCACCTTGAAGCTCTGGCGGCCCGGTCCGCGCCAGGAGGATTCTTCCAAGCTTTTCGTGAAGCTCCCGGCGGATGTCGAAATGATCGGAGGCTATCATACCTTGGCGCTATTTTTTGATCGCATCAGCAAGATGCCGCGTATTATTAATGTCAGTAAAATAAAAATGGGGAAAGGGGCGGCGGGGCCGGTGGAAAAAGATCGTGTATCGGTGCAGGCGACATTCCAACTCACGGCCTTTGCGTCCCCGTCAGCCCAGGCATCGCCTCCTGTGGTCGCCAAGCCACCAAGGAAATAAAGAGGGTTATAGGCTGCATCCATGAAACTATTGCGAACGCGCTTTGAGCAGTGGGCTGTATCCTTTGTAATCAGCCTAGTCTTGATCGGATATCCCCTTTATGGGCAGGCGATGTCGCTGTTCATGGGAGGGGAGGAGCCGAAACAGTCTGCGCCACCGCCTAAACCAGTCTCCGCCAAGCCTCAGCCCGTTCAGGGGCAGTCTGGCGCTAAAACCGCATCTCCGGGCACAGGCGCGCCTGCCCAAACCATCCCGGGGGCGCCAAGTCCCGCCGCCAATGCACCCAAGTCTGCGCCGGCGCCAATATCTTCTCTGCCCGTGCCCGTAACGGGTGCAACAGGACAGTCAGGCCAGGGAGGTTCGACGCCGGCGCCAGTATCAAAACCTGTAACGGTGCAGTCGCCGGCAACGCCTATTCCGCCCGCTCAAGCGGTGGGGAATGTGAAGGAAATTCCGAAGCCGGCCGCAAGTGTGGGGGTGCCTTCGGCGCCTGTGGCGGCGGCCGCCCCAACGCCTCCCTTGGTGGAAGCAGTAGATGGCTACACGTATGACCCGAAGAGTCGGCGTGAACCGTTTCAATCCCTTACCCGTCTGGTTAAGATCGATAAAACTCGGTTGGAAATGCCCCCGCTTCAGCGTGTGCAGCTCAGCGATCTGAAGCTGTTGGGAATCATGTGGGGGGGCTACGGCTATTATGGACTGGTTCGAACGCCGGACGGCAAAGGCTATACGGTCAAAGAAGGTATGCTCATGGGAACAAACAATGGAGTGATTTCGGCGATCACTGATAAAGCCGTCATTGTATCCGAACCCAGTATTGACATCGCAGGCAATAAAAGCAAAAAGGATGTTGAAATCCTTCTACGTCCCAAAGAGGTAAGCTAATGAAAACGCAATCCCCTCACCTGCGGGTACTCCTGGCTGGAGTCTTGGCTCTAGGGTTGGGGCAAGGCTGTGCCCAGAGTGAAGCATTGGTGGAGCCGACAGGTTCAGAGCCGCTTCCGGCAGTTCGCGCAGAAGCGCCGCCTGCAGAGAGCACGGCGAGTACGCAGGCCGTTCAGGCGGAGGCTCCCAAGCCGGTTATTGAGCCGACGCCGGCGATCAAGACGGCAGAAGTGCCTCCTTTGGCGCCTTCGTCACCAGAGGCGCTGCCTGAAAAACCGTTAAGCCCCGCGAAGACAGTAACGGCCATTGATGTCCAGCGCCTGGATGAGGGGCTGGTGGTTGTGATCACGGGAGACGGGGAGTTGAGCTTCCAAGCCATGCGGCTGGACGGGAATCGTCTTATCCTGGATCTCCCGGGGGTTGTCAATGGGACAAAGCGTCATGCGATTTCTGTTGGACACCAAATGGTGCGTCAGATCAGAATGGGGATGCATCAATTACCGCAGCCGAAGTTACGACTGGTGCTCGACCTTGAACGGGCCGTTCCGTATACGATTGACAAAAGCGGTTCCCAGCTCAGAGTGACGCTGTCTGATCGTGTGCCCATGCCGGGCACACAGGAAGTGTCGGCTCCTCTACGAAGCGCCCCCGCAACGACAGAGAAGGCGGCGGGAGAAAATAGCCGCAGGAACGTCACGATTCCCGCCCCCGCGAGATTGAAGTTGCTGGATCCGTTGCCGGCGCTGGCCCAGCCGAAGTCCGGCAACACGGCGGAGAGCGGAGCGGCAGGAGGAGGCGAGCGCTTTACAGGAAAGCGCATCTCGCTGGACTTTCAGGACGCAGAGATCAGCAGTGTTTTGAGACTCATCGCTGATGTGAGTGGCCTTAATATGGTCGTCGGCGAAAGCGTCAAGGCCAAGGTCACCATCAAGCTGTTGAGTGTGCCGTGGGACCAGGGGCTGGATTTGATTCTGAAATTGAATAATCTCGGCCAGGTCAGGGAAGGCAACATCCTGTGGATTGACTCGCTCGCGAACATCACAAAATTGAGAGATGAGGCGGCGAAAGCGAAGGATGCGACCCTGAAGGCCGAAGAGCTGGTGACCAAAATACTGTATCTCAATTATGCCGACGCCGCAAAGTCGGTCGATGTGGCGAAGAGTAATCTGAGCCCGCGGGGTGAGATAAAAGTTGATAGTCGGACCAATTCGCTGGTTGTGCGCGATGTCGCGGACAACCTCGTCAAAGTCGAGAAAATCGTGCGCGATCTCGACCAGCGGACGCCGCAGGTGCAGATTGAAGCCAGAATCGTTCAGGCAGCCAAAGACTTTTCGCGTGGGCTTGGCGTTCAATGGGGCATCAGCGGCATCAAGAGCCAGACACCTCCTGGGACTGGAGATCAGCCACTAGGAAATCAAAACACGGGCCTAATAACTCAGCATCAACAGGGGCCGATCACGCTCAATCTCGGTGCGTCGGGTGCAGCCTTTTCTCAGGGCAGTGATTTCCTGGTCAATCTTCCTTCGGCTGTAACCGGAAGCACGTTTGGGTTGCTCATTGGCAAGTTCCTGGGAACGACTGGCGCACTCGACATGCGGCTGTCGGCAGGCGAACTCCTGGGGTTGAGCAAAACCGTCTCCGCGCCCAAGATTATTACCCTTGATAACAAACCGGCCAAGATCGAGCAGGGCACCCAAATTCCCTTTTCGACGACATCGCTTCAGGGCACACAGACAACGTTTGTCGATGCCACGCTGACCTTAAACGTGACGCCGCACGTTATTTTACACGCCAACATGGTACGGTTGGAGATTAAAGCGTCAAAGAATCAGCCCGGTGCGAGTTTTGGTACAGCGGGCGTAGGCATCGACAAAAAAGAGGCGACAACGGAAATCCTTCTCCGCGATGGGGAAACGACGGTACTGGGAGGGATTTTTGAGGAGAGCAAGAGTGATTCATCTTCCGGCATTCCCTGGTTCAATCGGATCCCATTCCTGGGATGGCTCTTTAAAAACGAGAGTGTTGTCGTCAAACAAACCGAATTGCTGATCTTCGTCACGCCGACAATCTTGAAAGACTAGCAGTA
>JAVHQA010000019.1:0-1211 GCA_036170875.1 Nitrospirales bacterium | reverse complement strand
TGTATCCAGGTTGCGCGGCGAAGGGGGCGACGCCGGAACTGTTTCAGTCCACGATGGCCGTCATTGGGCGGCTGGGGATCGACGTCACCGAGCTGACCGCCTCCTCCTGCTGCGGGGCCGGCGTCGTCGGCGAGTCGGACCCCGACGGCGCCCTCGCGCTGAGCGCGCGCACCTTCGCGCAGGCCGAGCGGCTTGGCCTCGACATCATGACGATCTGCGGCACCTGCCAGGGCGTCATGGGCGGCGCCAACCGCAAGCTCAAGAGCGATCCCGCCCTGCTCCAGCGCGTTAATCGGCTCTTGCAGTCTGAGGGGCTGGCCTATCGCGGCACGATTCAGGTCAAGCATCTGCTCTGGATCGTGGTGCGCGAAGTGGGGCTGGAGAAGCTCAAGGGCGAGGTGCAGGTGACGCTCGGCGATCTCAAGATCGCGCCGTTCTACGGGTGTTATATCCTGAGGCCGTCCGGCGATCTCGGGTTTGACGACCCGGAGCACCCGACTTCCCTCGACAAGGTCATCCGCGCGGTGGGAGCGGAGCCGGTGGACTACGGCGGCAAGATCAAGTGCTGCGGCTTTCCGATCGTTCTGGAAAAGGAAGACATTGCGCTCGCGATGAACGGCGCGAATCTCAAAGAGGCCAAGGACGGCGGCGCGGACGCGATGGTCACGCCCTGTCCGCTCTGCCACATGAGCCTGGACATCTATCAGGAACGGGCGGGGCGGAAGGTCGGGGCGAACCTGAATCTGCCGGTGCTGCACCTGCCCCAGATGCTGGGGCTGGCGATGGGTGTTCCGGCTGAGGACCTTGGCCTGCAGCGTCATTTGGTGCCGGTCGATTCGATCGTCCGGGCTGTTGAAGAGAGGAAAATGGAACGCGGAAAGGAGAAGGGCCGATCATGACGGTGTTGTCGCTGACCGACTTCAAGCAGTTTTCATCCGAGAAAATGAAGAAGAGCAATCTCTTTCAGACGCCGCGGTTCTTTTGCGATGTGTACGGTTTCGAGCCGGGGCAGGTCCAGAAGGGGCACGTGCACGGCGAACAGGACAAGGTCTATGTCGTGCTCGACGGGCAGGGGACATTCCAGGTCGGCGGGGAGGAACAGGTCCTCGGGCCCGGCCAGGCAGTGATGGCGCCAGCCGGTCAGGAGCATGGAGTCCGCAACCACACGCAGCAGCGGCTCAGCGTGCTCGTCTTCGTCGCGCCGAACCCAG
>JAVHQA010000018.1:3772-5983 GCA_036170875.1 Nitrospirales bacterium | reverse complement strand
ATCACGCCGACTACCTGGAACATGACATGGGCCCCGGCCATCCGGAGTCCCCCCAGCGCCTGCGGGCGATCATCGCCCGACTGGAGGAGACAGGACTCCTGCCGGGCCTTATCCGGATTGCCCCTCAGCTTGCCACCGACGACTGGGTTACGCAGGTCCATACCAACGCATACGTGAAGACGCTCCGCCAGCGGGCCCCGCATCAAGGGTATGTCTCCCTCGACCCGGACACCTCGATGTCGCCCGGCTCGCTGAATGCCGCCTACCTCGCAGCGGGCGGCGCCCTCTCGGCGGTGGACGCCATCATGGACAAGCGCGTAGACAACGCCTTCTGCGCGGTGCGCCCACCCGGCCACCACGCCGAGGCCGACCACGCCATGGGCTTCTGCCTCATCAACAACGTCGCCGTGGCGGCGCGCTATTTCCAGAAGCGATATGGCCTGGAGCGGATCGCGGTCGTGGACTGGGACGTGCATCACGGCAACGGCACCCAGCATACCTTTTACAAGGACCCGTCGGTCTTCTACTTCAGCACGCACCAGTATCCGTATTATCCCGGCACGGGCGCCATCGACGAGCGTGGCGAGGGCAAGGGCGAGGGGTTTACGCTGAACGTCCCGCTCCCGGCCGGGATGGGCGACAAGGAATACCTGGAGATATTCAACCGCCTCCTGCGTCCGTCACTCACGGCGTACAAGCCGGACGCGATCATCATCTCCGCCGGATTCGACGCACACCGTGACGATCCCCTGGCCGGCATGAATCTGACCGACGAGGGCTACAAGGCGCTGACCAGGGTCGTGAAGGAAATCGCGGGCGAGCACGCGCAGGGGCGTGTGCTGTCCTGCCTGGAGGGCGGCTACAACCTCGCGGCGCTCGCCGCCTCGGTAGAAGGACACCTTCGCGTGTTGCAGGAAGCATGAGCAGTGAGGCCCCGCAGGGGAAGCGAGGATGGGGCCGAGTCCTTCTCCGCGTCTTCGAGTGGAGCACGCTGGCGATCCTGCTGCTCATTGGCGCGGGTGCCTACCTGTTTTATTCTGAACTGCGCCCCCATGTTATCTTCGGCCTGCGCGAGGACTTTGCCCACGCGATCCCCCTCCAGAAAGTGCCGGCCGGCATTCCCAGCCTCAAAGCCGAGGACTGCGGGAAGTGTCATCGCGAAATCTACGAGGAGTGGAAGACCTCGTATCACGCCAAGGCTTACACCGATCCCTTCTTCCGCGCCTACTGGAAGAAGGACGACGAGGTGTGGATCTGCCTCAATTGCCACACGCCGCTGGCCAACCAGCAGCCGGAATTGATCGGCGAGATTCCCCGTAACCGTGTCGAAAAGGCCGTCAAGGCGCCCAATCCGGACTTCGATCAGGCGCTGCGGGAGGAGGGCATCACCTGCGCCGGCTGCCACGTGCGCGACGGCGTCATCCTGGGCCCGTTCGACGACTCGGTGGCCCCGCATCCCACAAAGTTTGATCCGAAGTTCCGCACCACCGAGGTCTGCTACCGCTGTCACCAGGTTCCCAAGGGGGCCTTCCAGTTTTACGATGTCGGGCCCTGCGGGACCTTTCCCGAATATGAAGGGACGTATTTCACGAAGGAGCGCGGCATGATCTGCCAGAGCTGCCACATGCCGGAGGTGCAGCGGCCGATGGCGGAGGGCGGGCCGATCCGGCAGGGACGGAAGCACCTGTGGCGGGGCGGGCACGATCCCGAGCAGATCAAGAGCGCGCTGGCCGTGCAGCTCGCCGCCGATCCGCCGGAGTTGAAACCCGGAGCGCCGGCGACCTTCACGCTGACGCTCATCAACGCCGGAGCCGGGCACAAGCTACCGACCGGCGACCCCGACCGGTATTTTACCGTGGAGTTCCGCGTGCTCGATCGCAACGGTCGCGTGGTGAAGGAGCAGACGGATTCGATGGGCCGGTGGATTCTCTGGCAGCCGGTGATCGTGGATCTCTACGACAACCGGCTCCCTCCGCTGGCCAGCCGGGACTACCGGTTCAGCTATCGGATGCCCGAATCAGATCAGGGGCTGAAATTGCAGGTGCGAGTCCGGTATCATATCCTGACGGACAAGGCGTACGGGACCCTGAAGACCGAGTACGGCTTGCAAGGCGATCATCCGTATAACTTTACGATCTATGAACGGAACCTGTCCCTGGGGGGGCCGCTGACGGCTGATGTGATTTCGCTGGGCACGCGGCATGTCGGCGA
>JAVHQA010000018.1:2311-3672 GCA_036170875.1 Nitrospirales bacterium | reverse complement strand
CATGCATCCGATGCTCGTGACCACGGAGGAACTCGATGCCATGCTCGACCGGGACGATGTCGTCGTCGTCGATGCCCGGTCCAAGATGGCCTTTATGGCGAGCGGGCACATCACCCGCGCGGTGGCGGCGACGTGGCACGACTTCAGCGATCCCAACTCGGGGATCAAGGGCCTGCTCGATCCCGACATCGGCCGCCTGGAGAAGAAACTGGGCGCGCTCGGCATCAGCAACGACCGCCAGGTCGTGGTCTATTCCAATCCCTTCGACAACTGGGGTGATGAGGGCCGCATGTACTGGATGCTCAAGTACCTGGGCCATCCGAATGTCCGCGTGCTGGACGGCGGGTGGGTGAAATGGTCGACGGAGATGCGGCGCTTCGAGTGCGGCCCGGCCAGCCCTCGCCCCGCTGTCTTCAAGGCCGCGGTGGATGCCTCGCGGATCACTGCCAAGGCCGAGGTGAAGAAGCTGGTCGCGGGGCCCCATCCTGAAACCGTCATTGCGGATGCGCGCTCGACCGAGGAGTACCAGGGGGCGGTGCAACAGGGTATTGCCCGGGGCGGCCACATCCCGACCGCCGTCAACGTGCCCTGGAGTCAGTTCTGTAATCCCGACGGAACCGCCAAGCCCGTGGAGGCGGTCCGCGCGTTGCTGGAAAAAGAAGGCATTGCGGCGGGGAAGGAAGTCGTCTGCTACTGCACGGGCGGGGTCCGTTCTGCCTGGCTGTATTTCATCCTGAAGCTGGCCGGATACGAGAAGGTGAAGAACTATCCGGGCTCCTGGTGGGAGTGGGGGAACGACTTCACCCTGCCGATCGTAAATCTGAAGGAGCTGGCGCGACCGCCGGTTCAGCGGACCACTCCCAACAAGCCGCCGACGGCGCATTGAGCGCGCCTTCCCACCCGCGGCCGATGAGGTTCCAGGACCTCGCGGCTTTTTTTGAACGCCTCGATGCCACGTCCAAGCGGCTGGAGATGTTCGATATCCTGGCCGATCTCTTCCGCCAGGCCGCTCCC
Organism: Nitrospirales bacterium; assembly: GCA_036170875.1. GTDB lineage: Bacteria > Nitrospirota > Nitrospiria > Nitrospirales > NS-4 > SCTG01. Next base: position 2,658 of record JAVHQA010000018.1, on the reverse strand, counting down.
GGCGACATCGCGCCCATCATCTACATGAGCCAGGGCCGGCTCCTGCCCGCGTTCCACGGGCTTGAGATCGGCATGTCCGACAAGCTCCTGACGAGGGCGCTCGCCGAGGCCTCGGAGACATCACCGGAGGACGTGCTCGCCCATTTCAAGAAGAGCGGCGATCTGGGCACGACGGCCGAGGCGCTGCTGGCGGGACGAACGGGCGAGGGGCTGACGGTGAAGCAGGTCTATGGCGAGTTTCTCACGATCGCGCGCACGAGCGGGGAGGGGTCGGTCGAAAAGAAGCTCTGCAATCTGGCGGATCTTCTTGCGACGGCGTCCCCCCAGGAGGCCAAGTATATCGCCCG
>JAVHQA010000018.1:0-2211 GCA_036170875.1 Nitrospirales bacterium | reverse complement strand
GTGAAAGTGAAGGGCTCGAAACAGCAACGAATCGAGACGATCAGGCCCTGCGCGATCGAGCCGAAGCTGGACGGGATTCGGTGTCAGATTCACAAGGCCGGCGCGCAGGTCGACATTTTCTCCCGGAACCTGGAGCGCACGACGCCGATGTTTCCCGACATCGTCGAAGCGGTCAAGCGGCAGGTGCGGGCCCGCGACATCATCTTCGAAGGCGAGGCGGTGGCGTTTGACGAAGGCACCGGCGAGCTGCTGCCGTTCCAGACCACAATCCAGCGCAAGCGCAAGCACGAGGTCGCCGACTACGCCAGGGAGTTTCCGCTCAAGTTGTTCGTATTCGATCTGCTGTATGTCGACGGGGAGAATTACATGCCGAGGCCGTACCGCGAACGGCGCGCGGAGCTGGTCGCGCGGATCGCCGGGGATACGGTGATTGAGGTCAACGAGGCCGAAGAAACGCAGGACCCGGCGCGCGTGCGTCAGATCTTTGAATCGGCCGTCGCGCGCGGGCTTGAGGGGATCGTGGCCAAGCGGATGGACTCCACCTACACGGCGGGCGCCCGGAACTTCGACTGGATCAAGCTCAAGCGCAACTACAAGGGAGAGCTGTCGGACACGGTGGACCTGTGCCTCGTCGGGTACTTCCGCGGCGGCGGCAAGCGGGCGCGCTTCGGCATCGGCACCGTGCTGGCTGCCGTCTACGATGCCGCCACCGACACCTTCAAGACGGTCTCCAAAGTCGGAACGGGATTCTCCGACGAGGAGTGGGTGCAGCTGCGTGAGCGGCTTGACCGCGTCGCGGTCACGCATAAGCCGGCGCGCGTGGACTCCAGGATGGAGCCGGACCGGTGGGTCCAGCCGACGTATGTCATCACCGTGGCGGCAGACGAGATCACCCGCAGTCCCATGCACACCTGCGGCGCCGGCGCCGACGGCGTCGGCTACGCCCTGCGGTTCCCGCGCGTCCAGGGCTTTCTCCGCGAGGACAAGGGCCCCGAAGACGCGAATACCGTCACGGACATCATCAGGCTCTACAACCTCCAAAAGCGCGTCAAGATGGAGTGAATCCGTCCGGTCGGCCATTCCGTAGAGCATGTGAGGGCCGTTTTAGGCCGTTTCTGTTGACACCGGAAAAATCCCCGTGTTAGGGTGGATTGCTACCTGTCAAAGCAAGCATTGGGAACGAGGGGACGATAGAAAGTAGTCGGTGGCGATGGCTGCTAACGTTCAAACAAGGAGGTATCTGCCATGATGCGTAAATTTGCAGTTGCGGCGCTGATTCTTGGCGCCCTGACGTTCGTCGTGAGTGGAAATTCGTGGGCAGCCAAGTCACACGCGGCCGAAGCGACTGAACATGCCCAAGAAGCGGTTGAGCATGGTAAAGCCGGACATGCGGATGTTCTCGTGAAGCATGCCGAGGGCGCCTTGAAGCATGCTGAAGCGGCGGAGAAAGAGAAAGCCAATCCGCACGTGGCAGAGGGCATCAAGCACCTGAAAGGGGCCATTGAGGCAGGCAAAAAGGGCGATGCTGCCGGTGGGGTGAAGCATGCCGAAGAGGCGGTTACGCACTTGAAAGAGGCAAAGTAAACAAGACCCGTATTCCTCTTACGGAGACAGTGATAAGGAACGGGCAGGGGGTCATCGCTCCCTGCCCGTTCTTACTTTGAGGCCCATGAAAGTCGGCTACTTCCAGTTCAATCCGATATTTGGCGAGGTCACGCGCAACCTGGACCATGTCAGCGAGCAGCTGGCCAAGGCGGAGTGCGACCTGCTGGTCCTGCCGGAGCTGTTCAACAGCGGCTACCAGTTCGTCTCAACGGATGAGGCCAGGGCGCTGGCCGAGGAAGTCCCGGGCGGGCCGACAACCACCCGCCTTATACAGATTGCCGCCGACCGGCGCATGCATCTCGTTGCCGGCCTGGCGGAGCGGGCGAGGGACCGGATTTACAACTCGGCTGTGCTGGTGGGACCGAAGGGACTCATCGGCGTCTATCGCAAGACGCATCTGTTCTTTGAAGAGACGCTGTTCTTTGCGCCGGGCGACACGGGCTTTCCCGTCTTCGACATCGGGCCGGCGCGGGTCGGGCTGATGGTGTGCTTTGACTGGTACTACCCGGAATCGGCGCGCACGCTGGCCTTGAAGGGCGCGGACATCATCGCACATCCCTCCAATCTCGTCCTGCCGAACTGCCCGGACTCGATGGTCACGCGCTG
>JAVHQA010000017.1:0-1226 GCA_036170875.1 Nitrospirales bacterium | reverse complement strand
CCGAAGTTTTCGCCCTTGATCGTGACCTTGTCTCCCGGCTTCATGGGGTCCGGCTCGACCTTGGTGATCTTGGGGCGCGCGCGGTTGTCGCAGACCGGCGCTTTATCGACCGCGTCACCGGGCCCTCCCACGGAGGGCACGTCATAGGCGCCGGAACCCATGCCCGGGATGACGACGTCGGCGGAGGCGGATGGAATGCACCCGACGGCCGCTCCGAAGATCACAAGCACGGTCGCTATTATTGTCTTCATGATGGTCCTCCCCCTTAAAACCCTACTCAAGATCAGGCGCTTCGCCGCGTTTGCCGAACGCCGGCGGGATTCTACGCAACACCTCGTCCGCTTTTCTTATGCCGGCCTCGGCCCTGATATCGGAGCTTCGGGGCTTCCGGGTGGCGCCTTTGATGGACATGGACGACGCTGAAATTTTCCGGGTGGCCTTCTGCTGCATGCAGTGGGGGCACTCGGTGTCGGCGGCATTAAAGTTCAGCGACTGCTGTTCCTCGAAATCCTTTCCGCATCCCTCGCAATGGTATTCATACAGCGGCATAGTAGAGTCCTTTCATCTCGCCCGACGACATGCCCGCATTATAAGGCGGAGTCGGCCGCAAATCCAGTTGATCGGCTTGACACCGGCGGCGGGTGTTTTGTACTGTGCAACGTCTGGAATTACCAGAGCAATAACCAGAGCGAGGGAGGTTCGAGGGCCATGCCGTTGTTATTGAGGAAGTTCAAGCTGCCGAACGGAATGATGCAGGAGGAGCGGATCGAAGATCCGGACCGTATCAAGCGGTACATGAAGCTGTTCGAGAAGGAAGACGTCAAGAAGCTTGAAACGGGCAAGTGGGTCTGGATCGAGAAGGACGAGTGGCAGCTGATCCCCGATTGATGGCCGGTGGCACAGAAGTTCAGCAGCGGCCGGTGGGTCAAGGAAGGCTTCCTGGACAACCGCACGCCGGGGCGGGTCGTCGGCCGGATCACCTTCGCGGCGGTCGGCCCGGTGGAATTTCTGTTGCGAGGGGATTTCCGGGGGGAGATTCAGGGCGCGCTGATCACGTTCAGCAACCCGTCATTCGTGGATGATGATCTGGCCGGCCAGGTCCTGGGAGACCTGGAGAATCCGCAGACCGGCACCGTCAGTCTGATGTCGTTCGATCCGCACCCGCACCTGCCGCCGCATCCCTACCTGGAATGGTTCTCGGACCGCGACACTCACTACCGCATCGA
>JAVHQA010000016.1:0-1228 GCA_036170875.1 Nitrospirales bacterium | reverse complement strand
GGAGGGCCGTCGTGCCCATCACGGCGTGATGGATCGCGATCTTGTGCGCGGACGGATGCGTGCCGTGGCTGTGAAGGAACAGCATCACGCCGCCGATCAAGGCGAACACGGGCAACGGCATCCCCCAGGCCATGTGCGTGACCCTGCCCGTGCGCCGCAGGAATTCGATGGCGCCCACGCCCAGAAGCAGGATCGCGTACAGCTTGTGCTGGACAGTTTCGAAGTCGTCGCTGAAGAAGGTCTGGGCGAAGCTGAGCGACCCGATCGGCCAGGCGTCGTGATCGCTCCAGATCATCAGAAAGCCGCCGGCGCCCAGCATCGCGAGCGGCAACAGCAAGCGCGACCAGGCCAGCATCGCCACGCCCAGACCCCCGCGCAGTTCGCTGAGCCCGATCAGCAGCACAAACACCCCGGCCATGTGGTGATTGAACTCGGAATAGGCCACGCCCTCCGAGGACCCGTCCCACTGGCCGGCGACGGCCGGAGCATGGTGGTCGTGGGGTGACGGCGGTGACGAGTCGTGCTGCTGGGCCATGGCGAAGGAGGCCAGCATCAGGCTCAACGTCATCAGGCAAAGATACAACTTCAGCCTACTCATCTACCGAGAGACTCCCACTCATGATGTGTAATTAGACGATGCCATGTCCGCGCTTGGCGAACGAGAAGGCGTCGAAGGCGGCAAAGATGCCGAGCGAGAGGAACGCCGCCATGGCAATGTCCTCGTCCCAGAAGCCGGCCCAATAAATGTACAGGAGGAACATGCTCGGGACCGCAAACCACATGCCCCGCCACAATCCCAGAAACACGTGGCCCAGCCCGGCCAGGACCAGGCTCAGCGCGGCGGCGAATATCGCCTTCCCCATCGCGAGCCTTTACCGGCGGACTTTCGTTCGCGCGGTTCGCTTTCGCAAGGGCACGGCAGGTCGTGCCCCTACATCATTTTTTTTCGCTCCGGCCTCATCAAGCCTGGCCTGGGCCAGTTCGTCGGCGGCCCGCGCCGTAGAGATGCCCTGCGCGCGCGCCTTGCGGAAGACTTCCTGGAGCGTGGCGGGAATTTTCCTGGCCAGCCGTTCGGCCTTGGCCCGGTCATAGCCTTTGCGGCCGCCCTGCAGGCCCACCAGGATGTTGATGATCCCGCCGGCGCTGATCACATAATCCGGGGCGTAGAGGATACGGCGCTCCGCGAGCCGTTCGGCGTCGGCCGGAGTGGCCAATTGGTTGTTGGCGG
>JAVHQA010000015.1:0-1239 GCA_036170875.1 Nitrospirales bacterium | reverse complement strand
TTTGGTTCATTTTGCTTTTGGTGTTTGCTTGCCAAGAAGGTACTTGATAAGGCCGGAAATTATTCGGCTGGTTTTTTCAGCCTGCCCGTATAACGAATCAAAGGCCTCTTTGGAAACGTACCCTTGATCAACTGCAATATACAGATGGCTTTGAACTTCAGCCGAGGAAGAAATCGAGATAAACAAAAACTGGACGAATTCTTTGTTTGAGCGACGAGCAAACCCTTCAGCGATGTTTGCCATTACTGACCCTGCGGCTCCTTGAATCTGCCCGCCTAAACGAAAGTCCTTCTGCCATAATGCATTGCGATTAATCGCCGCATACACCTGCCTTGTTAGTTCCCTCGCCTCCTGCCAACAGGCTAGATCTTCAAACCGTGTGAGTTTCATTGCGGTTTGTTCGGTTCATCTGGTTCTTCTGGTTTGTTTGGTTGGTTCATCCAACCAGAGAAACTAAACAAACATCCTAACCAGATAAACCAGAATGGGCACAGCTTCGCCCTCTCACTTACAGTGTGCACATCCCTGCTCTCGAACTGCCTCCTCCCCTTTGTAAGGGGAGGCGCGGAGGGGGTAGAGTCAGAGTCTCTACCTCCCCTCCCCCTCCTTACAAAGGAGGGGAATCACCGAGGACGCCGAAAATCACAGCGTCGCGATCTTCTCGCGCGGCACGCCCGCCTTGCTGATCCTGGACTGGAGCTTCTTTCCCTCTTCCAGATCGGCGATCAGCACCGTGTCGAATTCCCAGTTGGCCAACTCCTCGACCGGCCACAGCGGGTAGGACAGGAACGTCCCCTTTTTGCCGTCCACGAATCCGACGAGGGTCAGGTCCATCTCCCGCAGGCTGATGTAGGCCATCTCAGCCAGCTCGCCAGTCCCGTAAATGACGATCCGCTTGGCGCCGGCCTTGGCGCGCGCCGTCAGAATGATTTTCAGGCGTTCCCGCATCTGCCGGTAGTGCGTCAGGGAATATTCCATGTACTGGTAGGTAAGGCGAGTCTTCTCGACCATGCCTTGCGGGGTCAGGAGGTACTTGATGCGGTGCCGGGGAATGGTGGTGATCTTGATGTAGCCTTTGCGGGCCAGACGCTTGAGGTAGAGATTGGTCAGCCCGAGCGCGACGTCAAGCTTGCCCGCCAGCGAGCGCTGGGTGACGGCGGCGTCCTGCTCGACCTCATTGAGGAGCTGTAGGTCTCGCTGGGCCTGTATATCCATACGTGACAATGAAATCTCCGACAA
>JAVHQA010000014.1:0-1254 GCA_036170875.1 Nitrospirales bacterium | reverse complement strand
GTCAGCGCCAGCAGGCTGTCCTTCGCGGCTTCCTCTCCGAGGTCTTCTTTCAGCCGGTCCTGCACGGCTTCCAAGACGTACCGGCATATGGAGAGATCTCGTTTGGCGGCGGCCATCCGAATACGGCGGCGCGCTTCGACGGATACGTCAATGCTGAGTCGAGCCCGTTTCTCTTGAGTCGTCGGCATGGTTTCCCCTCCGATCAGACCGTAGCACTGGCCCTGAAATGTGTCAATACGTAATCACACAGGACCAATGTAGGGGCAGGCGCGGGGCCTGCCCCTACGGGTCAGTGGCTCCTGGTCAGGGCCGCCGCGAGCAGCAGGATGACGATTCCCAGGAGCAGGTTGTAATCACCTTGCTTGGCGCCGGTATTCTCCTAGGCGGACAGAATCTCCAGCCCTGAAAAGTACCGGCGATAGAAGCCCCGATCGCGGGTGAGCAACCGGTTGGCTTCGTGTAGCGCATGGGCGCCGATGAGGAAGTCGGCCAGAATCCGATCCCGTTTGCCGCCTCCTTTTCGGTACGCCGTGTGAGCAACGCCCGCCGTGTAACCATGGTCTGCCGTGAACGGGACGACGCGAATACCGGCTTGATGCAGCCACCCGTCTAACTCTTCCCTGTCGCGCGCCTGGGGAACCAGTTCGGCGTAGACGGCGGGGGAAATGATGAGACTGCCCTGCTCGTCCGCCTGCGCGAGCAGCGCTTCAGACCGGTCGGCGTGCTTCGGATCGTCGGCAAGCACATCGAGCAACACCGTGGTGTCGACGGCGGTGATCATCGCCCGCGAATGGACTCGATATAGCGGTCCACGTCCAGACGCTTTCTGCCCTTCCCTCGGAGCGCATGGAACGGATTGGCCGCTCCCGTGCCGCGCTTCTTGATCCGAATGCCGTCCGTGTCGGCGACGAATTCGACCTCCACATTCCGCTGAAGCCCGTAGCGCCGCCGAAGCGTGATGGGAATCGTCACCTGCCCTTTTTCCGTGATGCGCATGGTTCACCCTCTCAAGTATTACTTTCTTACCAATTATGTTGGAATTTTATGGAATGTGTCAAGCGGGACGGGCGTGATGAATCGTGGCCCTACGGGAAACAAGGCAGGCGCGGGGCCTTGTATCTTGCGCCCCTACGGGTCAATGGCTTCTTGTCAGCGCGGCGGCGAGCATGAGAATCACGATCCCCAGGAGCAGGTTGAAGCGGCCGATCCAGGGCGCCAGCTCCACCATCAGCAGATCGGTTCCGGTCGGCGGCG
>JAVHQA010000013.1:4534-6249 GCA_036170875.1 Nitrospirales bacterium | reverse complement strand
TAGATCGAGTAGTGGAACTGGGGCTTGGCGCCGAGAGCCTCGGCGAGGACGCCGCGGGTTTTCAGTTCAGCAATGATCTGCGCGGAGATCGCCTCGTAGTCCTTCGGGCCGGGGAATGCCAGATCGGTGTGGGGCGGGGGCTCCTCCTCGGCCTTGGACATGTGCACGGTGATGACGGGCGTCGGGTGGACCAGCGTGCGGATCGCCTGGTGGTCGGCCCCGCCGAACGCGTTCGTGGTGGATACCACGATCAGGCCCGTGTCGATCAGCAGGCGCGCCACCTCGCCGAACCGTCGGACGGTCTCTTTCGTGCCTTCTTCCGCCATGTCCGCATCCAGGCCCCGACGCAGGTTGGCGCCGTCTAACAGATAGGTATGGCGTCCGTCGGCCACGAGCCGGCTCTCCAGGCGCCGGGCCAGGAAGGATTTCCCGGTGTGGCGCCCGCCGGTGATGAGCACCAGGGCGGCGCGGTGGCCGAAGTGCTGCGCGCGATCGTCTGCGCCCACGTCGCCCTTGACCCACGCGATGTCGCGCTGCCGGGCTTCCTCGCGCAGGACGGTGTGCTCGTCCGTGACCATCTCGGTCATGATCCCGCCCCCGGAGACGTCGTACTGGTCCACCAGGACAAAGCGGCCGGTGACTTCGGAGTCGCTGTAGAGGTCGAACGCAATCGGCGCTTTCGCGCGGATCGTCAGCTCGGCCACTTCGTTCCGACCGACGATCGTCCGGGTCTCGCGGGACGCAAGGTCGGACGCGTCGATGATCCGGTGGATGATGGCCACCTCGCACTCCACCTCGCGGGTCGCCAGCCGCAGCAGGTATTTCTTGCCTACCTCGAGCGGGTGTCGTCCCATCCAGAAGAGGTTGCATCGAAAGGTGGTGGAGACCAGCGGCGCCGAATCCTCGCGCGAGGCGATTTCGCCCCGCTCGATGAAGATCTGCTCATCCAGCGTGATGCCGGTGGACTGGCCGGCTGTCGCCTCCGTCGGAACCGGTTCCACGTTGAAGGCTTCGACCGTTTTGACGAGGGCCGACTTGTTCGACGGCGAGAAGACCAGGCGGTCGCCGACCTTGACCCGGCCCGCGGCGATGCGGCCGGCGATGATCCGTCGCGCGTCGAACTTGTACACGTCCTGCACGGGGAAGCGCAGGGGCTGCTGCTCACGCGACGTTTCTTTGCGGAACAGGCCGAGGCTGCCCAGCACCGTCGTGCCTCCGTACCAGGGCATGTTCGTGCTCTTGTTCGCGATGTTGTCCCCGAGCTTCGCGCTGACCGGCACGAACCGCTCCGGCGTCACCTTGAGCTGGCTCAGGAACTCCCGGTACTCCTTTTCGATGGCCTCGAACACGTCCTGCCGGTAGCCGACCAGGTCCATCTTGTTGACCACGACGGCCACCTGCCGGACGCCGAGCAACGAGAGGAGATACCCGTGTTTCTTCGACTGCTCCTTGACGCCTTCCTGGGCATCGATGACCAGGAGAGCCGCCTCGGCGCGCGCCGCGCCGGAAATCATGTTCTTGAGGAACTCCTTGTGGCCTGGCGCGTCGATGATGATGTAATGGCGGTCCTGCCACTTAAAGAACGTGCGGGCGGTGTCGATCGTGATGCCCTGTTCCTGCTCCTCCAGAAAAGCGTCGAAGAGGAAGGCATACTCGAATTCCTTGCCCTGCCGGCGGCAAATGTCCCGGACCTTGTCGAGCTTGCCTTCCGGGAG
>JAVHQA010000013.1:0-4434 GCA_036170875.1 Nitrospirales bacterium | reverse complement strand
GCGCGGCCGGACCGCTCGGCCACGGTCGTCCGGCGCAGCTCCTCGATGATCTCGTCCACGGTCCTGGCGGTGGACTTGATCGGGGTCGTGCAGGGCGCGCAGCCGAGGCTCCGGTAGCGGGTTCCCTCGCCCTTGTCGAAATACAGGTCGATGATCGGGATCTTCTCGGCCCGGATGTATTCCCAGATGTTGATTTCAGTCCAGTCCAGCAGGGGATGGATCCGGATGTGCGTGCCCTCGGGGAACGTCGTCTTGAACTGGTCCCACAGTTCCGGCGGCTGCTCGCGGAAGTCCCAGTCCCCGTGTTTGTCGCGAGGGGAGAAGTAGCGCTCCTTGGCGCGTGTCCCTTCCTCGTCGGCCCGCACGCCGAGGATGATGCCCTGGTAGCCCTTTTCGGCGATGAGATTCTTGAGGCCGTTGGTCTTGAGGGCGGTGCAGCACTCGACGCGGCCCAGCGTAGGGTTCATCCCCTTGGCCAGGGCCTCCTTGTTCTGGCCGATGACGAGATTCAGCCGCCACTCGCGGGCGAACCGGTCCCGGTACTCGATCATCGCCGGGATCTTGTAGCTCGTGTCAATGTGGAGCAGCGGGAAGGGGACGTGCCCGAAGAACGCCTTGCGGGCGAGCCACAGGAGCACCGTGGAGTCCTTGCCCATGGACCACAGCATCGCGAGGTTGTCGAAGTGCTTGTACGCCTCGCGAAAGATGTAGACGCTCTGGTCTTCAAGCTGGCGGAGATGGTTGTTCATGACAGTGCCCCCTCTCCCTTACCCTCCCCCTCGAGGGGGGAGGGATGGGTGGGGGTGCAGCCCGCACTCGGTCTTGGCCTGGCCGGCCCAGCGGCCGGCCCGCGGGTCCTCGCCGGGCATTACGGGGCGGGTGCAGTAGGTGCAGCCGATGCTCGGATAGTTCCGGTCGTGCAGCGGGTTATACGGCACGTCGTGCAGTTTGATGTAGGCCCAGACGTCCTCGAACGTCCATCTGGCCAGCGGGTTGAATTTCACCAGATGGAACTTTGGGTCCCATTCGACCAGCCCGGCGTTGGCGCGGGTGGGCGCCTGGTCGCGGCGGATGCCGGTGATCCATGCCTTGTACCCTTTCAGAACCCGCGTGAGCGGCTCCACCTTGCGCTGGTTGCAGCACTCGTCAGGACGGCGCTCCCAGAGCTTGTCGCCGAATGTTTCGGCCTGCCGCTCGGGCGTGAGGAGGGACTTCACCTGGATGGGCGCGATCCCATACTTCGCGATCAGCCGGTCGCGCGTCTCATAGGTTTCCGCGAACAGGAAGTCCGTGTCCAGGTAGAAGATCGGCGTCCCGGGATTGATCCGGTGCGCCATGTCGATCAGCGCGACGTCCTCGGCGCCGAAGCTGCTGGCCAGCACGATGTCCGGAAAGTACGTCCCGATGGCGTATGCGAGGAGATAGTGCGGGGCCTTGGCCTCGAACGAGTCGCTGAGCGCCTGCAGGGCTATCAGGTCCGGCGTGGCGGGGGCAGGCGTCATCCGACCTTCTCCACGGTGACCTTGAAGAAATTATCCACCGGCGCTTCCGCCAGGACCTTCTGGCCGTCGTTCCGCAGCGACTGGGGCACGTTCTTGATCGGGTCGCCCGCGTCCAGCCAGACTTCCAGGATCTCGCCCTCGTCCATCATCTCGAGCTTGAGCTTCGTCTTGACGTAGTTGATCGGGCACATGACGCCGCGCAAGTCCAACGTCGTGACGGGCTTCGAGGAAGGCTCCGAATCGGGAGCCGCAGGGCTTGGCATGGCGCATTCTCCTGTTGCCTGTTTCTCGTCCAGCTCCTTGAGTTTGAGGTCCTGGCTGATGTCTTCCGTAAGGGCCTTGCAGGCATCAACGAAGCCTTTCGCATAGGCCATCTTTTCCGCCGCGAAGGCCGCCGTGGTGTTCTGCGGCCCGAGGTCGCCGATGTTCGCGGACGGCGCGGCGTACGTCCCGGCAATACGTCCTGTCGCGCCGAACAGGCGCTCGAACTCGCTGAAGGTCTCGGCGTCGGTGTTGGGATCGATGCCTTCCGGCACCAGCACCGCCTTGGCGGCCGCCAGCACGGCCCGATAGGCCTTGTTCAGCGCGGTGGCATGCTGCGCCTTTCCCTCCAGCAGCCTGGCCTGGTACAGCTCCTGCTCAGCTTCGAGGATGCGGTTCTCGATCATCTCCAGCGCCCCCCCCGCGCACTCGCCGGGGCCGAGGTCCTCCAGGATGAATTCGTCCTCGCCCTCCCAGTCGAAGTAGTACGAGGGGTCCTGCTCGAAAGGAGGCACGATGGTGAAAGGAATGAACTCTTCCTTGAGCCGGGCCTTGCCGGTACGTTCGATGAAGTCCAGGAGTCGCTCGCCTTCGCGGCGGTGCTGCCGCCAGAAGTCCAGGAGGTGCGAGACGGCCGCCGGGACGTTCTTGGCCGGCAGCTTGACCGTCATCTGGCCGATCTTGGGCACGCCGTCAATCCGCCCGCCCAGGTGCAGCTCGTAATGCGGGGCGAAGTGCTCGCCGATGCGTTTGCCGACGCCGTGGAGCCCGATGGTCGAGATGTGGTGCTGGGCGCACGAATTGTGGCAGCCGCTGATCTTCACCGACTCGTTCCGCAGATCCTCCGGGACCTTGCCGGGGGGAAAGACCTCGGCCAGTGCCCGCGCCAATCCCTTGGATGACGTGATCCCCAGGCCGCAGGTGTCCGTGCCGGGGCAGGCGATGATGTCCTCGACGAGTTCGGCGCCGGGGTCGCCGAGGTTGGCGGTGACCAGACGCTCATACAGCGCCTGCACCTTGTCGTTCGGCACCCACCGGATGCAGAGATTCTGCTGGATCGTGGTGCGGAGATTGCCGTTGGCGTACTCGTCGATGAGATCGGCCACCTCGAGCATCTGCGCGGACGTGATATCGCCCATGGCGAGCCGAATGAAGGCGGTGGCGAACCCAGGCTGCCGTTGAAGGACGACGTTCGTGCGCCGCCACATTTCAAACGGCGTCTCGGCATGGCCGTTGCCGCCGGGCCCGCCGTTGCCCTTGGCGCCGTTTCCGCCGTTCGGACGGGTCGGTTGAATCAGTTGGGGCGCGGCGTCGGCGATGGTCGGCAGGTTCAACTGCCCGTTGTAGCCCTTGCGAAGGACGGCGTACTCGGCCTCGAACCGGCGCTTGAATTCCTCGAAGCCCAACTTCTCGATGACGAACTTCATCCGCGCCTTGTTGCGATTCTTGCGATTGCCCAGGTTGTCGAAGACCTTGATCATGGCGTCGCAGGTGGGCAGCAGGTCCTCCATCGGCATGAACTCGTGCAGGAGGAACGCGATCCGTGGCGCGGAGCCCAGCCCGCCACCCGCGGTCACGCGAAAGCCGATGGTGCCGTCCGCTTTCTTCGCCGCCAGGAAGCCGAGATCGTGAATGGGCGTCATGGCGCAGTCGTGCCGGCATCCGGAGAACGCGATCTTGAACTTGCGCGGCAGGCTCTGGTTGAGCGGGTTGCGCAGGAGATGGGCGGAGACCGCTTTGGCGTAGGGGGTCACGTCGAAGACCTCGCCCTGGCAGACGCCGGCCAGGTGGCAGGCGGTGACGTTGCGGACGGTGTTGCCGCAGGCCTCGCGGGTCGTGACGCCGACCTCCGCCAGCCGCCGCATGATCGTGCCGCAGTCCTCGACGCGCGCGTAGTGCAGCTGGATGTCCTGGCGGGTGGTGACGTGGCCCACGCCGGTGGCGTAACGGTCGGCCATCTCGGCGATGACGCGCAGCTGGTTGGAGTTGAGGCCGCCGAAGGGAATCTTGATCCGGACCATCTGGACGCCGGGCTGGCGCTGGCCGTAGATTCCGTGCTGGAGGCGGAAGGGCCGGAACGTGTCCAGCGACACGTCGCCCTTCAGCAGCTTGGCGACTTCTTCCTCGAACGACTCGATCTCGCCGAGAATCTCGGGCGGGATCGGGATCGTCTGTATCGTCTGCGTCGATGGTGTTTTCATGGCTGTCGCTCCTCTGACACCTCTGAAGAGGTGTAGGGGAGGGGTTTAGCCCCTCCCTCTTCAAAAGGGCGGGTATAAAACCCGCCCCTACATAGTCAAATGTGGTACATCAGCACGCGTTTTTCTTCAAGGTCGCGCGCCCGCCGGCAGAGGTCGGCCAGCGTGGTGCGGTTCATGGTTTCCAGTACCGTGTCTTTCACCTCTTTCCAGACGCCCTGGATAATGGAGTCGTGACTGGTGCGATGGCCGTTTCCGTTTCCGTGACGGGGAAGGGCGTGGTTCGTCATGGCGATGGGTCCGTCCACCGCCTGGATCACGTCCCCCACGCGAATGTTTTCGGCCGGCTTGGACAGGCGATACCCTCCATGTGCGCCGCGGGAACTCTCGACCAGCCCTGCATGTTTGAGCGCGCTGAGGATCTGCTCCAGGAACCGCAGCGGGATGCCTTGCCGGTCCGCAATCGCCTTGGC
>JAVHQA010000012.1:5348-6414 GCA_036170875.1 Nitrospirales bacterium | reverse complement strand
GACGACGGCGCCGAGCACGATCCAGGCCGGGTGGTGCTCCTGCCACGCATATTGTCCCCACCCTTGATCCCAGGTCAGCAGGATAATCAGTGTCAGGAGAGAGGTCGTGAGCCCGGCGAGGTAGCGCGCTTCGCTGTACCGGGCGGAGGAGGGCACGACCATAGGGACGATCTCGCCCGTGGTGCGCCGTTCGGCCGCCTGGACGGCATCATGGATTTTGCGACGACCGTCGTCTGTAAACAGATTCATCTCACCAATCCCCCGACGCGCCGCCGCCTCCGAAGTCGCCGCCACCGCCGCTGAATCCTCCGCCGCCGAACGAACCGCCTCCGGAGAAGCCTCCTCCGCCCCAGCCGCCGAATCCCCCGGGGGAGCTTTGGCCGCCGCCGGACATCCGCGTCAGCGCCAACGCAAGGATCAGCACGATGACCGCCGCCGCCAGGGCCAGGAGCCATCCGGACGAGAAGGCCAGCACAAAGGCCATCACGCCGCCGACGGACCCGCCTTTCCAGTGCCGTCCGATGAAGACGGCGGTGAGGGTACCCACCACGACGGCCAGGAACAAGACGCCCAGGACGCTGTCGGCCGTATTGCCGGCGGAGACCGTTTTTCGGGGCGGAGCGTAGGTGCCTTCGATCGTGCCGAGCACGGCCTTGACGCCCGCCAGGATGCCCGTGGCGTAGGCGCCGCCCTTGAACCTGGGAGCCATTTCCTCCCGGATGATGTGGGCAGACTTGGCGTCGGTCAGCGTGCCTTCCAAACCGTAGCCGACTTCGATGCGGACCTTCCGGTCGCCGGTGACCACGAGAATGAGCACGCCGTTGTCCATCCCCTTTTTCCCGAGCTTCCAGGCGGTCGCCACCCGATGGGAAAATTCTTCCAGAGGCTCGCCTTCCAGGGAGGGCAGGGTCAGGACCGCCACCTGGTTGCCGGTGCGTGCCTCGTGAGCCGCCAGGTCGTCCGAGAGCGTCTTGGCGACGGGCTCGGGGAGCAGGTGGGAGGCATCGACGATCCGTCCGGTGAGCGGGGGGACGTCGAGGGCCCCGGGGGGGGGGGGGCCGCCCCC
>JAVHQA010000012.1:3353-5338 GCA_036170875.1 Nitrospirales bacterium | reverse complement strand
CGGGGGCGGCAAAGCCGCCGACCGCCACGGCCACCAGCAGGAGGGCACGCAGCATTTAGAATTTCACATCAGGCGGCTTCGCCACAGCCTTTTCATCGGCCACCGTGAAATTCGGCTTCACGTCGACATGCAGGAGAAACTTGGCGGTCAGGTTGGTGGGGAAGAAGCGCACCATTTTATTAAAGTCGGCCACCTTGTCGATGTAGCGCTTACGGGCCACCGTGATCCGATTCTCGGTGCCTTCCAACTGGCTCTGCAGGTCGCGGAAGTTTTCGTTCGCCTTGAGGTCGGGGTATTTTTCAACGACGACCATCAGCCGCACGAGCGCCGACGACAGGTCGCCCTGCATCGCCTGGAATTTCTGGAAGGCCGCAGGGTCCTTGAGCAGTTCCGGCGTCGCCTTGATCCCGGCGACCTGCGAGCGGGCCTGGGTCACGGCCGTCAGCGTGTCTTTCTCGTGGGCGGCATAGCCCTTCACGACGTTGACTAGGTTGGGGATCAGGTCAGCCCGCCGCTGATACTGGTTCAGCACCTCGCTCCAGGCGGCGTTGGTTTCTTCATCGAGCCCCTGAATGTCGTTGTACCCGCAGCCCGGGACCACCAGCAGCGTCAGGGCCAGGAACGTCACCCCCACACGATGTCGCACATGCATAGCGAGGCCTCCTTCGTATTCGGAACCTGGAGCTACTCCGGCTCCCCGACATCATCATAATACTTTTCCCGATAAATAGGGCACAGGCCCTTCTTCTGGATGGTTCCGGTCACGTCCTGGAGCATGCCGCTGTTTCCGCAAAGGTAGACGGCGAGGTTCTGTACGGAGGCGATGCGCTCTTCCGCCAGCCGCGTCACCCGCCCGCGCTCGCCCTGCCAGCCATCCTCCGGGCGCGACAGCGTTGTGGTGAACGTGAACCGGGGGTGTGCCTTCGCCCACGCCGCCAGCTTGTCCTGATAGTAGAGGTCCCGCCGGCTCCGCAGGCCCCAGAAGAGCGTGACCGAACCAGCGGCGTCCTTCTCGAACAGCGCGAGCAGCATGGAGCGGATTGGCGCGATGCCCGTGCCCGTGGCGACGAACAGGTGGTCCCGCGCGGGATCGTCGCGGAGGCGGAAGGCGCCCGCCGGGCCCTTGAATTGCGTCTCGTCGCCTTCCTTCAGGCTGAAAAGATACGTGGAACCGGGGCCGCCGGGCACCAGATTCAAGAGCAGCGTGACCGTTTCCGTTTGGCTGGGCGGCGAAGCGATCGAGTAGGGGCGGATGAGGGCTTGCTTCTTCTCATTCTGGCCGACTTCGAACGAGACGAACTGGCCGGCTTTAAACGTGATCTGCGGCGGCTCCATGAGACGCAGGTCGAGCTCGCGCACATCATGGGTCAGGTCGCGCACGCGGCTCACCCGCGCCGTGAACGATTGCATCGGCACGTTCAGCCCCCTGGCTTGAGCGTCAGAACGGTGATCCGGCCGAAGGTGGAGAGGGGTTTTTCGAAATCGTTGTCCTTGCCGACCGCCAGGATGATCACGCGATCGGGATGCAGGTGCAGTCGGGCGACGCGCAGCAGGTCTTCCTTCGTGAGCCGGACGACGCTGTCCCGGAACCGCTGGAGGAAGTCTTTCGGCAGGCCGTGGTATTCGAGTCCCATGAGCCGCCCGACGATCAGCCCGGAGTCGGCGAACGAGAAGACGAAAGAATTGAGAAAGGCGTCCTTCGCGAGCTGCAGTTCCTCGGGCGCAACGGGCTCCTGCCGCATCCGCTCCATGTGGTCCAGCATGCTGGACAGGGCCTGATACGTGGACGGACCCTTGGTGAGGGCCTGCATCATGAAGACCCCCGGGCCCGCGTTCCCCGGAACGATCCGGCTTCCCACCGCGTAGGCCAGGCCCTGGCGGCTCCGCACGTCGCGGAAGAGCCGGGAGGTGAACGAATTCCCTCCCAGGATATCCTCCAGCAGCGCCAGCGCGAAATAGTCGGGGTCGTTCTCCTTGACCGAGAG
>JAVHQA010000012.1:0-3253 GCA_036170875.1 Nitrospirales bacterium | reverse complement strand
GAAGAATTGCCGGTGAAAGGCCACGAGGTCGTCCCGCGTGATGCGCGACACGGTGTCGGCGGTGCTTTCGCGGCCGAGCGGATGGTCGCCGCCGAAGAGCAGTTTCCTGAACTCACGCGCGGCGATTCCGCCCGGGCTGTCCGGCCGGCGGCGGATGGCCTCCAGGGCCTGGCGTTTGGCCTGGTCCACTTTCGCCGGTTCGAAGGCGGGCGCGCGGAGCATGTCGGCGAAGATGGCGAGCCCCTGCGGCAGGTCCTTCTTCAGAAGATCCAGCGACGCCGCGCCGCTCTCGCCGCCGATGCCCATAGACATGTGCGCGGCGAGGAACTCCAGCTCCTCATCCACCTGGTCGCCGGCCAGACGGGCCGTCCCGCCCGTGCGCATCACGATTCCGGTGAGTCCCGCCAGTCCCACCTTGTCGGCCGGCTCGTAGATGGCGCCGGTGCGGATCATGGCCGAGACGCTCACGAGCGGCAGCTCCCGGTCCGGCAGCAGGTACACGACCATGCCGTTCTCCAGGACGACGCGCTCGACCTCCGGCACGGTGATCGTCACCGGCTCGAACGTCATCGTGCGGGGATCGCCGAGGGGAGCCGTCTGCGCGAAACCGGGAGAAACGTTCAAAACCAACGCGAGTGCGAAGAATATGTAGGGGAGGGGTTTACCCCCTCCCGGGCGGGGATCAACCCCGCCCCTACATTTTGTTGTCATGGCTTGCGCTCCGTTTCCTGCTTCGCCGGTTTGACGAGCGTGGCCACGACGCGGTTGCTCTTCGTGAAGTAGTGAGCGGCCACGCGCCGGATGTCCCCCGGGCTCACCCCGGCGATGCGGTCATGCTGCTTGAAGGTCTCCCGCCAGTCCCCGTTGATCGCCTGAAAATACCCCAGGCGCGACGCCATCCCGCTGTTGGACCGCAGCGCGCGCACCTGTCCTGCGTCGATCTGGTTGAGAATCTTCTCCAGCTCGCGCGGGGTGACCGGCTCCTTCTTGAGATGGTCCAGTTCCTCATACACCGCCTGCTCAACCTCGGCGGCGGCATGGGGCGCGCGGGGCGTGGCGCCGATCGCGAAGAGGTTGGGGTACAGCGCGCCCGGATAGCCAGAGAACGCCGAGACGCTGGTGGCAAGCTGTTTTTCCTGGACCAGGCGCTTGTGCAGGCGGGATGTGCGCCCATCCGACAGGAGCGACTCGATCACGTCGAAGACCGCGTCGTCCGGATGGCCGGCGCCGGGCTTGTGGAAGCCGATGAGGATCTGGGGTTCGGCGGCGTATTCGACCTCCACGCGGCGCTCACCCGCATAGGGGGGCTCCGTGGTGAGCACCGGCGGGGAGGGCGGACGTGTCGGAATCCGGCCGAACGTCTGCTCCACGAGGGCGATCACGTCTTTCTGGTTGATGTCGCCCACAATGGCCAGCACGGCATTGGCGGGCCCGTAGTAGGTCTGAAAGAACGCCTCGGTCCGGGCTTTGCTGAGCCCATCCAGGTCGGACGGCCAGCCGATCACCGGCAATCCATAAGGGTGCGCCTGGAACGCCGCCGCCGAGAACGCCTCGTGCAGCCGCCCGCTCGGCGAGTTGTCGGTCCGCTGGCGGCGCTCTTCCATCACGACGTTCTTTTCCTTGTAGAACTCGCGGAGCACGCCGTTGGCCATGCGATCCGATTCCACGGCGGCCCACAGGGGGAGCCGGTTGGAGGGAAAGCTCAGGAAGTAGCGCGTCAGGTCTTTGCCGGTCGTGGCGTTGAGGCCCACGCCGCCGTGTCGCTGGTAGAGCGTGGCCAGCTCGGCGGGCACCACGAAGCTGTCCGCCGTCGCTTCGGTTTCCGCGAACTGCTTGCGCAGGGCCGCCAGGCGCGTCTGGTTGGCCGCGGGCCCCCTGGCCTTCTCGGCCGTGATGGCCTCCGCGAGGCGGTCCATTTCTTCGAGGACAGGTTGTTCCTTCCGGGCGTCCGTGACGCCGATCGTGCGGCTCCCCTTGAAGGCCATGTGCTCGTACAGGTGCGCGACGCCCGTGATGCCGTTGTGCTCCTGGACGCCGCCGACCTTGTAGGTGAGGTTGACCGCGACGATCGGGGCCTGATGGCGCTCCATCAGGAGGAGGGTGAGCCCGTTGGCCAGCCGGTGCTCGATAACCCGCTCTTCCAATCCCAGCGCATTCGCGCTACGGGTGGCCGCCGTGGCCGCGCCGGTGAGAAACACCAGACCGATCACGGCAATGAAGAGCCGTCGCGCCGTCACGTGAACAGCCCGATGAGATCTTCCGGCTGCTCGATGAACCAGTCCGGGTTGCAGGCGGCCATCTTCTCGCGGTTGCCCATGCCGTAGCCGACGGCGCAGACCTTGATGCCCGCGTTATGGCCGCCGTTGATGTCGTTCGTGCTGTCGCCGATCAGGACCGCCCGGTCTTTCTCGACCTTCAGCTCGTCCAGGATCTTCAGGAGCATGCCGGGCTCCGGCTTCAGGCCGTACCCGTTGTCCCCGCCGACGATGTACGTGAAGTGATGGGCCCCCAGGCCGTCCAGGATGCGCGTCGTGTACTCCAGCGACTTGTTCGTGGCGACGGCCTTGTGCTTGGCGGCGTAGTGCACAAGGACACGGTCGATGCCCGGATAGAACTGCGTGTGATCGAGGCAGTGGGCCAGATAGTGGCCGCGGAAGACCCGCAGGGCGTCCTCGTAGCGCGATTGGTTCTCCTCGCCGACGGACAGGCGGAGCAGGCGCTTGATGCCGTCACCGACGAAGCTGAAGATCTCCTCCTGCGCGCGGACGGGCAGGCCCAGGTCGCGCAGCGTGAGATTCACCGCCGTGGCGATGTCCCATTTGGATTCGATCAGCGTGCCGTCGAGATCGAAGATGAGCAGGTCGATTGGGTGCATGCGGCCGATTATAACAGATTAAAGCCGTTCGACCAGGAGACCCACGATGGCGGCCAGGCCCCCGGCGACCGCGAGGGTGTACCCGATGCCGCCCAGCACGAACCAGACCCGGATGCGGCGGTGCTCCTCGGGCGTGAGCCGATCGTGGTGGCGGGTCGGGTGGATCCACCAGCGGGAAGGCAAAGGGCCGCGCTCGACCAGGATGCGGCGCAGCACCACGTGGTACCAGAAGCCGGCCGGCACGCCTTCCACCAGCCCGACCACCAGCAGGATCAGTCCGATGTTGTGAAACAGGTGCGGCGTCACGATCGTGACCAAATAGCCCAGAAGGCCGATCCCCACCAGCGCCGCGAACAGGAGGCTGATCTCAATCATGCG
>JAVHQA010000011.1:0-1295 GCA_036170875.1 Nitrospirales bacterium | reverse complement strand
GCGTAGGTCACGTAACAGTCCTGCAGGCAGTAGTCGGCTATCTCCCTGCCTCGGCCGGCCTGCCACATCGCGGCGACCTGTTTGCCGGATCCGGACTTGGTCTCGACGCCGAGGGCGCGGGCCAGCACGTCCAGCTTGACCCAGCCGCGGCTGTCCCAGTTACTCCAGACAGCCAGCGTGTCGTAGACCGGCTCGGTCCGAAATTTCGCCAGGCTGATCTCGACCGGCGGCCTGACTTGATGGATAATCGACCGCTTTTTGATAAAGGGCAGGTCGAAACCGAGGCCGTTGTGGGTGATGTACAGACCCGGCCTGGCTTTCCCCATCCATGCCCAGAACTGTCGCAGCAACTCCTTCTCCTGGCCGCCGTACCAGGCCAGGGCCCCCTGCGGCTCCATTGAACCCGAGAAGGCGATCAGGCCGATGCACACGATCCGGCTGTAGGTCCCGTCGAAGGAGGATTTATCGTAGTCTTTGTCCTGCTGAGCCGCGTCGCCGGCTTCAAGAAGATTGTCGGCCGCAACCAGACTGACGCCCGCCAGTTCGGCCCATTCTTCCTTTGGCGCCTGCACCGTCTCAATGTCCAGCACCACTTTCATGGGTTCTTCAACCTTTCCCCGCACAGCGCTTCCACCAGCGGCTGGTCGGCGGGCGGCAACGGAAACTGGTCCAATTCTTCCGGCGCGACCCATCGCAGGTCCTCGCATCCCAGAGGACGCGGGAGCCCGCTCGAAATCATGCACTTGAAGAAATGCAGTTCCACAGACTTCTCCGGATAGTCATGGCGGATGACCCGGAACAGCACCGGGTGAGAGATTTCGATGCCGAGTTCCTCGCGCAGCTCACGGCGCAGACAGTCTTCCAGCGATTCGCCCGGCTCCCGCTTCCCTCCCGGAAACTCCCAGAGGCCTCCCAGGTGGACGTCTGCCCGTCTCTGCGTGATCAAATAGCGGCCCTCATGGGCGATCAGCGCAGCCGCCACCTGAATGGGCTCTGCGCCGGTCACCGCCGGTCCGGCTGAAACGGATAGGTCTTGCAGAAGTCCCTCATCGGACAGAGCAGGCAATAGGGATCGCGGGCGGTGCACACCATGGCCCCGAAGTCCATCAGCGCCTGGTTGAAATCATAGCCCTTGCCCCTCGGAATCATCGCCTCCGACAGGACCCACAAAGCGGTCTTCCGCTTTTTCGCATCGCCCTTGCCCGCAAAGACCCGGTGCAGGACCCGCATCACATTGGTATCCAGAATGGGCGCATCCTCCCTGAAGGCGAAGGCCCGGATCGCGCCGGCCGTGT
>JAVHQA010000010.1:0-1297 GCA_036170875.1 Nitrospirales bacterium | reverse complement strand
CCATGTAGTCCGAAGGCACGACCACGTCATAGCCCACCGCGCCGCCCTGCAGTTTCGCCAGCAGTTCCTCGTTCGAGCCGAAGGTGTCCGTGACAACCTTGACGCCGAACCGCTCCTCGAACTGCCGGACAACCGTCTCCTCGGTATAGTCCGACCAGGTGAACAGATGCAGCGTGACCGGCTTCGCTTTCCCTTGCTCATTCGCCCCCGGCGAACAAGCGGCAAGCAATAAGAAAAAGGCAACGCCGGCAATGCCTCGTAAAATGCTCACGCTCACCGATTCCAAAATTCTTTGAGGGAGTAGCCCGACTGCTTGAGTATCTTCGCTAAGGTGGGCCGATCTATTTCCCTGCCGGGATGGATGGCGATAGTGATCTGACGGCCGTCAGGATGGACCCACACGCGGTGGCTTCCGCCTTCATGGCGATATTCGGACCATCCCTGCGCCTTTAAGAAGGCAAGCAGGTCTCTCAGTTTCGCCATAGGGAGATGGCGTAGACCTCATCCGGTCCTTTTGCCTTTCGCGGCGGATGTGGGAGTGGAAGCCCACGCTCCATCAGACACTCCAGATGGCTTTCAATGGCACGGTAGAGCTTTCGTCTGGTCTTGTCTCTTGTCGTGTCCATGGCCACGACCGGTAGGCCCACTGGCCAGGCAGACCAGGTGCCTTTCCCTTGATGCCATTCAATCGGGTACCGGTACCGCGCCAACAGAGCCGGCGCTTCTTTCCGCAACACTGCGCTGTGCGATTTCATAAGTCCATTATGCCTTAGACTGCTTGGCTGATCGACTTTTCGTTTTTGATGGTGACGGTTGGATTGGGATTGGCCGGGGGAATGGGCAGGCCCCGCTCTTTGAGCAGCGCGACATGTTCGTCCATGCCCAATTTCGCGTGATGCAGACAGTCCTCAATGGAGTGGCCCGTACCGGTGAATCCTCCGAGGTCTGGCGAATGGAACCCGAAAAACGTCGGGTCCTCCGTCGCCTCGATCACGAGCGAATATCTGAGATCAATCACGCTATGCCTCCTTGCGCCCCAGACCGGCCGCTTTCAAGATGGCCTGGCAGGTCCCGCACGGAACCTCCTTGGCTCCATGATAATCGATCCGGATCAATCGGTCTACTCCCGGCTTCGAATAGTAACGAATCGACCCTTTCTCCTTGACGAGCGCAAACCCGTTCCGCTCCAACAATCTGACCAACTCGCTGAATTTCACGCATAGGCCCCGTTTCCCTTATAGACACGGCGCGCTCAATAGCCAAGTGCAACATTTTTGGAGGACAATGTTGCATGGGA
>JAVHQA010000009.1:0-6460 GCA_036170875.1 Nitrospirales bacterium | reverse complement strand
TTCCTGGGCCTGGCTCTGCTCGCGAGCCGTGCGAACGGCCACCAGGGCGTCCTCGACTTCCTTGAAGGCCACAAGGATCGTCTGCCGGTATTGGGCCAGGGCCTGCCTGGCCTGGGCTTCCGCCGCCTGCTGCTGGAACCCCAGCGCCTGGGCATTGAGCAGAGGTCCGACCAGCCCCAGACCGGCCACCCCAAATTCGCTGCTTCCGAGACTGGAGAGTTGCGGACTCGCAACGCCGAGAAGCCCCGTAAGGGTGATTTGGGGGAACCGCTCCGCCTTGGCGACCCCGATCCTGGCGGTGGCCGCGGCCAGCTGTTGCTCCGATTGTAAAATATCCGGGCGGCGCTGGAGCAGGGCAGCGGGCAGGCCGGCCGGCACCTCGGGCGGCATCACCTGCTCGGTGAGCGTCCGCCCCCTGGGGATATGGACAGGGTTCCTCCCCATCAGCACGCTGAGCTCGTTCTCCTTCTGAATCACCTGACGCTCCAGCTCGACCGTGCGCGCCGCAGCATTGGCCCTCTCCGCCTCGAACTGGTCGGCGTCCAGCTTGGGGATCATCCCCTGCCGAAGCCTCGCCTGGGCGATGCGCACCGATTCCTCCCACGACTGCAACGTGCGCCTGGCGATCTCCATCTGCGTGTCCAACTGGCGGAGATCGAAATAAGACTGGGCCACGCCGGCCACGAGTTGCAGAATGACCGCGCGCTGGTTCTCTTCACGGGCCAGCAGATCGGCGAGCGCCGCTTCATTCGACCGGCGCACCCGTCCCCAGAAATCAAGCTCCCAACTCAGGTTCCCCTGCACATAATAGCTGGAGGGCGTGGGAAAGCCGGGAATGCTGACGGCGTTGAGACGGCCCAAGGCGGGAGCATTGACGTTTGCGGTGGCTTGCGGAGCAAAGTCCGTCCGCGCGATGAAGAGCCGGGCCTGATATTCTTCGACGCTCGCGACCGCCCGCTGCAGATCCTTGTTCTCCTCCAGCGCAATGCGGATCAGCGTGTGGAGTTCATCGTCCTGGAGCAGCTCCCACCAGGGCATATTGGCGATCGAATCCGAAACCGTCACACTCGTCATCCGCCAGGATTCCGGGACAGGGACTTTAGGACGCGCGTAATCCGGTCCCATCGCGCAGGAAGCCAGCAGCGCCGAGAGGGCGGCCAAGGCGAGGCGCCGCATCAGGGCTTCCCCTCCGCAGAAGGCTCCACCGGCACGGCGCGTGGGCCGGGGGCTGCGTGACCGGAACGAGGCCACGAGAGTTTCCGAACCAGCGTGAAGAACATGGGAATAAAGAAGATGGCCATGAAGGTCGCGGCGAGCATGCCGCCGAAAACGCCGGTGCCGATGGACTGGCGGCTGGCGGCGCCGGCGCCCGTGGCCATGACCAGTGGGAACACCCCCATAACGAAGGCCATGGAGGTCATGATGATCGGCCGAAACCGAAGCCTGGCGGCTTCAATCGCGGCGTCGGCCGCAGCCATACCCTGCTCGTGGCGCTGATTGGCGAACTCCACAATCAGGATCGCGTTCTTGGCGGACAGGCCGATCAGCGTCACCAGCCCGATCTGGAAGTAGATGTCGTTGGTCATCCCGAGAAGCCAGACGGCAGACAAGGCCCCAAAGATGCCGAACGGCACGGCCAGGATCACGGCAAACGGCACCTTCCAGCTCTCGTACTGGGCGGCCAGCACCAGGAAGACCATGAGCAGGCCGAACGCGAACGCCGCCACCGACTGCCCGCCGACGTTCCGTTCCTGGTAGGAAATTCCGCTCCAGTCAAGCCCATAGCCCTTGGGGATCAACACGTCCTTCGCCGCCCGTTCCAGCGCCTCAATAGCCTGTCCCGAGCTCGCACCGGGAGCCGCCATCCCCAGCACAAAGGCCGTGTTGAATCCGTTGAAGTGCGTCACCGGGTCCGGCCCGCTGGTGAATTCCGTCGTGACCACGGTAGTGAGCGGGATCATGGACGTGTTCGGCCCGTTCTGGGCGCGCACGTAAATCCTGGCGATATCGCCGGGACTCATCCGGTACTGCGCCTCGGCCTCCGTCTGGACGCGATAGACCCGGCCGAATTTGAGAAAGTCATTGATGTAGAAGTTGCCGAAATAGGCCTGTAGGGTGTCGAACACCTCGGAGATGGACACGCCGAGCGCCTTGGCCCGCTCCCGGTTCACGTGGGCATGGAGCCGGGGCGCGCTGACGCGAAAATTGGTGCCGATCGCCCCGATGGCCGGGTCCTGCCTGACCTTCGCGACAAACTCCTCGGACACGGCCGAGAACTTCTTGAAGTCGCCTCCGCTGGGGTCCTGAATCTGCACCGAGAATCCGCCCGTGGCGCCCAGGCCCCGGATCGAGGGCGCGTTGAAGGACAGAATCAACGCCTCGGGGATCTTCGAAAATTCCTGAAAAGCGCCTCCGATCAGCGCCTTGACGTGCTGGTCCGGGCGCGTGCGTTCGCTCCAGAGGTGGAGGGGGGTGAACATGGTCGCGCCATTGGACCCCCGTGTGCTGAACACGAAGTTCTGGCCGACCAGCGCGTCCGTGCTGTGGATCACCGGAATCGACAGGAAGTACTTCTCCAGCTTGCTGATCACCTCGGTGGTTCGCTCCAGGGAGGCGCCGTCAGGAAGCTGGACGATGGTGATAAAGTAGCCCTGGTCCTCCTCCGGCAGGAAGCTGGACGGGATCACCCGGAACAGCATGACGCCGAGGGCGATCACGATGCCGAAGACCGCCAGGGCCAGCGCCGCCCGTCTGATGATCTGTCCGGCGGCCGCGGTGTAGCGGTCCCTCGTCCAATCGAAGAAGCGGTTGAACTGTCCGAAGAGCCCTGTCCGCGGGCCATGGGCCGGCTTGAGGACCAGCGCGCAGAGGGCCGGGCTCAGCGTGAGTGCGACGAAGCCCGAAATCGTGACGGAGATCGCGATCGTGATCGCAAACTGCTTGTAGAGCTGGCCCGTGATCCCGCCCAGGAATGCGACCGGCACAAACACCGCCGCGAGCACGAGCACAATCGCGATGATGGGCCCGCTGACTTCCTCCATGGCCTTCTTGGCTGCGTCCTTCGGCGGGAGTCCCCGCTCCATGTGGCGCTCCACGTTCTCGACCACCACAATGGCGTCGTCCACCACGATGCCGATGGCCAACACCAGGCCGAACAGCGTCAGGGTGTTGATGGAAAACCCGAGGGCCTGCATGCCGGCCAGGGCGCCGATGAGGGAGATAGGGACGGCCACGGCCGGAATCAGCGTGGCCCGCCAGCTCTGCAGGAACAGGTAGACGACCAGCACGACCAGGACCATCGCGCTGATCAGGGTCTTGGCGACCTCTTCGATAGAGACTTCGATGAAGCGGGTCGTGTCATAGGGGATATCGTACTTCACGCCTGGAGGAAAGCTCTTGGCCAGCGCGTCCATCTCCTTGCGAATCCGTTTGACGGTGTCGAGCGCGTTGGCGCCCGGCGCCAGGAACGTCAACAGAAAGGTGTTGGGCTTACCGTTCCACCGTCCTTCGAGGTTGTAGGACTGGGCGCCGAGTTCGACCCTGGCCACGTCCTTGAGGCGGACCATGTCGCCGCTCGGGAGCGCCCGGACGATCATGTTTTCGAAGTCCTTCACCTCCGTCAGGCGGCCTTGCGTGATCACCGGGATGGTGAGCTGCGTGCCTTTGAGCGCGGGCTCCCGCCCGATCGTACCGGCCGGAAAATCCCGGTTCTGCTCACGGACCACGTTCGCGATGTCGGTCGGCGTGAGGTTGAGCTGCGCCATCCGCACCGGGTCCAGGATCAGCCGCATGCTGTAGTTCTGCCCGCCGAACACGGCGGCGTCGCCCACGCCGTGGAGCCGCTTGATGCTGTCGAGCACGTTGATGATCGCGTAGTTGGACAGAAAGAGGGTGTCGTAGCGGGGATCGCTGGAACTCAGGGCCACGACCGCCAGCAGATCGGGGGACACTTTTTTCACCGAGATGCCCTGGCGGATGACCTCGTTCGGAATCTGCGGTTCCGCCAGCTTCACGCGGTTCTGTGTCTGGACCTGCGCGATATCAATGTTCGTCCCGATCTCGAAGGTGAGCTTGGCGGTCATGTGCCCGTCGTTGGTGCTGGTGGAGTCGTAGTAGAGAAGATTGTCAATGCCGGGGAGCTGCACTTCGATGGGACGGGCCACTGAATCCGCCACGATCTCCGCGCTCGCGCCCGGATAGTCGGCGTCGATCTGGACCACTGGGGGCGTGATTTCAGGAAACTGGGAGATGGGCAGAGCCTTCATCGCCGCGAGGCCCACCACCACAATGATGATGGACAGGACCGACGCAAAGATCGGCCGGTCGATGAAAAAGCGGGACGTCACAGATCGCTCTTCGTCTTGGTGTCCGTCGGTTTCTCCACGGAAGCCGGGCCGTTTTCAGCAGTGGGAACCGGCTTCACGGGCGCGCCCGGCGCAATTCTGTGCATGCCGTCCACCACCACCCGCTCCCCCGCGTGGAGTCCTTCTTCGATGAGCCATTGGCTGCCCTGCCAGTTGGTGCCCTGGACGTTGCGGATCTCCACCTTGTCGCCTGCTCCCACGACATAGACGACGGACCCCTTGGGCCCCTGCTGCACGGCGCGCTGCGGCACCAGGATCGCGCCGGTTCTCGTGTAGCCCGTGACGCGGATCTTGACGAACTGCCCGGGCAGCAGGACCCGGTCGTGATTGGGGAAGACGAACCGCCCCTGCCTGGATCCCGTCTCGGCGCTCAGCCCCACGGAGGCGAAATCCAATTTTCCCTCATGCGGATAGGTGGTGCCGTCCACGAAGGTGAGGCGGCCCTTGAGCTGGTAGAGGTCCGGCCGCTGGACTTTCTTCGTGGCAAGTTCCCGTCGCCGCTGCAGGAGGTAGCTCTCGGGAGCGTTCCCCACGACATACATCGGATCCACTTGGTGGATGATCGTGAGCAGGTCGGTCTGTGCGGAGATGAGGCGGCCTTCGTAAAGCCTGGTCCGCTCGATCAGCCCGGAGATGGGCGCGAGAATGAGCGTGTTGTCCAAGTCGAACTGGGCCTTTACCAGCTGCCCCTGAGCCGATTCAAGAGCCGCTTTCGCCGCCAGGTCCTCCGCGACGGCATCATCCACGTCCTTCTGGCTCACGGCCTGTTCCGCCAGCAGCGGCTTGACGCGATCGACATTCTGCTTCGTCTGGACCACCCGCGCCTCGGCCTGGGCCACCATCGCCTTGGCGCTCGCGACGGCCGCCTTGAACGGCACGGGATCAATTTGATAGAGCCGGTCGCCCTTTTTGACGTCACGGCCCTCGCGAAAAGAGAAGCTCTTGATGATGCCCGTCACCTGCGAGCGGATCTCGACGATGCGGGAGGCTTCCGCCTGGCCGATGAATTCCGGATCGTCGGGTATGGTCTGGGCTGTCACCGTCAGCACGCCGACTTCCGGGATGGGACGGGCGGGAGCGGCGGCCTCCTTTGGACAACCCAGGAGCCCGGCTACTCCCACGCACGCCAGGAAGCCGACAACGAATCTCACTATTCGGGCACGCTTCGTCATGTCCTCTCCCCTATCGTCCCAATCCGATCTGTTACTTTGACGGCGGGGCCTTCGGTGCCGCGCCGATGCTGTCCAATCCGGCCTGGGCACAGGCCGCATCCAGATGACCTCCGGGCGCGCCGCCGACACCGATGCCGCCGACTACCTCACCCCCGATTTCGATCGGCAGGCCGCCTCCCAAGATCAGGATGTTATCATTCATGTACTGCAATCCCTGAGCCGTGGGCGTCTTGGCAACCACCTCGGCCAGTTCAGCGGTCGGCCGGCGCAGGCTCGCGGCGGTATAGGCCTTCTTGGTGCTGCTGTCGGTCGTGTGCGGGCCCGCCCCGTCTCCCCGCACCAGCGCCTTCAGCACCCCGGCCCGGTCCACCACCGCCACAGTCACGCGATGGCCGTCCTGCCTGCACTTTTCCTGCGCGGCGGCCGCGGCCTTGCTCGCCAGCGCAAGCGGCAACACCGCCTCGCGAGGCAGTTCGTCGGCTGCCGACGCGGCCTGTGCGAATCCGAAAGACAGAACCACACCGAGCAAAATCGCAAGCGTGTGCGGTTTCACTCTTCGAAACTGGTTGCTCAACATCATCGCTCCTCCTCTTCTCGGCTTTTTTCCGGTCAGACGAACAGGCAATTTGTCCAACAGTACACCGAACCGTCACACACCATCAACCAGCAACGACCGGCGATGTTTTTCCCCAGCGGCCCGCAAACACGAACTCCGCCAGGGGTTTCCGCTCCCGAGGAGCCACTTCGCGGCCCCTGAATTTTTCGGGCAAGCTCTCGGGATCGCCGGGATAGCCGAGCGCAATCATCGCTACCGGCTCGAACTCTTTCGGAATGCCGTAGAGCTCCCTGACCTTGTCCGGGTAGAAACCGGCCATCTGGTGCACGAACAGTCCCAGTGCTGTCGCTTGCACAGAAAGATTGGCG
>JAVHQA010000008.1:0-6476 GCA_036170875.1 Nitrospirales bacterium | reverse complement strand
CATCAGCGTCATTGGGACCGGGTACGTCGGATTGGTGACCGGGGCCTGCTTCGCGGAATTCGGCGTCCAGGTGACCTGCATGGACAAGGACGAGCGCCGCATCGCCCTGCTGGAAAAGGGCGACATTCCGATCTACGAACCCGGTCTGACCGAACTGGTTCGCAAAGGACTGTCGGAAGGCCGGCTGACCTTCACCACTGATCTGGGCAAGGCCGTCGAAACCGGCCTCGCGATTTTCATCGCCGTGGGTACGCCGTCCCGGGACGACGGCTCGGCGGACCTCTCGTTCGTCGAAGACGTCGGACGGGGCATCGCGACCCACCTGAACAGCTACAAGGTGATCGTCACCAAATCAACGGTGCCGGTGGGCACCGGGGAGCGGCTACGTGACTTGATTACGCGACATGCCCCGCAGGCCGCCCGCTTTGACATCGTATCCAACCCCGAATTCCTCCGCGAAGGGTCGGCCGTGGAAGACTTCATGCGGCCGAACCGTGTCGTCATCGGCGCCGACGGTCCCCAGGCGGAGGCGGTCATGCGCGACCTGTACCGCCCCCTCTATCTGATCGAGACTCCCTTCGTCTTCACGGACGTCGCCACGGCCGAGATGATCAAATACGCCTCCAACACTTTCCTGGCGACCAAGGTCTCCTTCATCAATGAAGTGGCGAACCTCTGCGAGCGGGTCGGCGCGAACGTCCAGGTGGTGGCCAAGGCGATGGGCCTGGATCACCGCATTGGATCGAAGTTCCTGCATGCAGGGCCGGGCTACGGAGGCTCGTGCTTTCCGAAGGACATTGCCGCCCTGATTCAGACGGGACGGCAGGCCGGCTGCGTCATGGAGATCGCCGAGGCGGCTGCGCGGGCAAACGTCAGACAGCGGGAGCGGATGGTCGAGAAAATCCGGGACGCGCTCGGAGGGTCCTTAACCGGCAAACGTGTGGCGGTGCTCGGACTGACCTTTAAGCCCAATACGAACGATCTGCGCGACGCCCCGGCGCTGGACATCATCCCGAAACTGCAGGAGGGAGGCGCGGAAGTCCTGGCGTACGACCCTGCGGGGATGGAAGAGGCGCGAAAGCTGCTGCCGACCGTCACGCTCTGCGCCAATGCCTATGAGGCCACGGCCGGCGCGGATGCCGTGGTCCTCATGACGGAATGGAACCAATTCCGAAACCTGGATCTTGAACGGATCAAGAGCAGCCTCACGCGGCCGGTCTTCGTGGACCTTCGCAACGTGTACGAGCCGGCCCGCATGACCGCGCTCGGGTTCCACTACTCCTCCGTCGGGCGACCGACGCCCTGATTACATCACCTCGGTCTTGGGCTTCGGCTTGTATCCCATTCGGTCCAGCAGTTTGCGGATCTTGGCCTGAAGTGACTCATCCGCCGTGAGCATCACCTCGGTCAGCGGCTCGACGGCCGGCTTGCCGATCTTGCGGATGATTTCCGAGGCGACCTGCCGCAAGTCGTCATCCTCATGCGTCAGCAGACTGGCCACGGCGGTCACGCTCGGCGCGCCGATCTTGATGAGCGAGTCGTAGGCGCGCTGCCGGATATCGTTGACTTCGTCGGTCAGCGTCTCGATGAGCGGTCCCACCGCGCGGGGATCACCCATCGTCCCCAGCACCTCCACGGCGTATTTCCGGGTCAGCCAATGGCTCTCCTGCAGCGCGGAGAGCATTTCCTCGACGCGCGTTTTCTGGGCATCCCGCGACCGGACTGTCAGGCTCTTCACGATGCGTCGCCTGGTGGCCCCCGCATGCAGTGTGCCTTCGATCCCAACTGCCGGTTCTTCCTCGATGACCCGGACCGTCACCCCGTCCCCCGGCTTGATCTTCTTGAGGTCTTCGAGGAGGTCTTCACCAACCTCGAGCACGACGGTTTTGCCTTCATAGGCCAGCAGTTCGATCTCCAGGATCATGGCCTCGACGTCGACCTTGACCACTTTTTCGGAAATGAGATTGAACCCGTCCTTTTTGACCCCGGGACCGCCCTTGCCGATCTGGATCAATTTGGGTGCTTCATCAGCCATCGATCTCTCCTTTAGCTTACGCGTTCGGCGGGGTCCATCCCAAACTCGACAACGCCCCTTCTGCCGTTTCCCTGACCATATCGTTTTCATCTTCCAGCAGCGGGAGCAACGCCTCCACGGATCCCCGATCCTGAAGCCGCGCCAGGGATTCTGCCGCATTGCGCCGCACCAGCCAGTCCTCGTCCTGGAGCGCCTCCCGCAATCCATCCGCCGCGCGCGGATCGCCGATCAAGCCCAGCGCTTCGGCCGCATGGCGCTTCACGACCCAGTTGCCCCCCGCGAGGCCTCTCAGCAGACCGT
Source organism: Nitrospirales bacterium (assembly GCA_036170875.1). GTDB lineage: Bacteria > Nitrospirota > Nitrospiria > Nitrospirales > NS-4 > SCTG01. Next base: position 4,141 of record JAVHQA010000008.1, on the reverse strand, counting down.
CCACGGCGCGCGGGTCCGGGATCTTCTTGAGCGCCCGCGCGGCTTCCTCCCGGACTGTCTGGTCCTGCAACGCCTCCATCAACCCTTCCACGGCCCGGGGGTCCTGGATTTTCTCGAGGGCCTCGACCGCCGCCACGCGCACCGCCCCGTCCCGATCCTTAATGGCCGCAATCAGCGGTGCCATGGCCCGTTCGTCCTTTAGCCGGCCCAACGCCGCCGCGGCCTGCTCCCGCACGGCCCAATCATCGTCCTTCAACGCCTCCAGAAGCGGAAGAATGGCATCGGTGCCGACCTGGACAAGCGCCTGCCTAGCCGCCTCCCGGATCACCCGGTCCTCGTCGGCAAAGAGATTGATCAAACGCTCGATGGCCGCCGGCCCAATTTGACCAAGGCTGGCCACGGCATGATCGCGCAACGCTTCGTTGTCGTCGCGCAAGGCTGCCAGCAACTGCTCAATACGGCGATCGGTGTCGCTCATGCCATCAGCCCCCCTCACTACCCACCGGCTCCGCCCGCGGCCTTCGGCGCGGGGGCCGGGACTTCTTCATCCCACTCGTCGTACGTTTTTTCCGCCGCCGGCTTCCCGCTCTCGTCCTCAAGCAGCTTGGCCAGCTTGTCCAGCATCAAGCCGCCATGATAGCTCACCAGCCCGTCCCGATCCGTTTTCATCCGCTGGATGAGTTCCAGGTGCGGCACCAGCGCCGTGATGTCCTTGATCTTGGACATGGCCTCCGTGGCGGCCAGGCGGGTGGTCGGATCCTTGATGGCCTCCACCAGCATGTCGATCGAGCGCGCATCGCCGAACTCCCCCAGCGCCTTGATGCAGCTCTCGCGGACACCCATATCGCGATCGGTCTTGGCTTTGCGCAGCAAGGGATCGACGGCCCTGTGGTCCCCGATGAGGCCGAGGGCCTGGGCCGCCGCCTCGCGCACCACCCAGAGATCGTCTTCCATGGCCTCCAGGAGATCCGCGACCGCCGGCCGACCGAGCGCGATCAAATCCATCGAGACCCCGATCCGTGCTTCTTCCAGGGCGACCACATCCTCGTTGTCGCGCAGGCGGTCCAGAATCGCGACGATCCGTTCCCGAAGCTCCGAGATGCGTTTCAACGACCGGGATGCGATGTCCCGCAGATCGGGATAGACCATCGCCTCGATCCAGGCGTCGGCGCTCCGGGGATCAGCGAGTTGATCCAGGGCTTCAGCGGCCATCAGCCGCGCGGTTGGATCCTGGCTCTTGAGCATCGCCACCAGAGGCCCCAGCGCGCCCGGGTCCTTCAGCCGGACCAGGACCATGGCAACGGTGTCGCGGTGCGCCGGATCTTCGAGCAGCCGGACCATCGCCGCCAGGGCCGCTTCGTCGGCCACATACCGGAAGGCCTCCGTCGCCGCCTCCCGGACCGTCGGCTCGGGGTCCGTCAACAGCGGGACAAGCGGCACCCCGGCGGCCCGGTTCCTGATCCGCCCCAACATATGGGCGACCTCAGCGCGAAGGCGTGGGTTTTCATCCGCCAGCGCCGAGACCAGGGCCGCGACGGCCTCGGGGCCGCGCTTGAGGAACTCCGCGGTGGCATTCATCCGCTTCCAGTCTTCCTCGTGAATGAGGTCCTTGACCAGATCCTCTGATTTATCTTTCTTGGCCATGCCCGGTTATTTCTTGGCGTTCTCCGCTTTCGCCTTGTCGAACGTTTCTTCCTGGGTCTCTTCAGGCGGGGTCCAGCCGAGTTGGATCAGGATGTCCATGACCAAATTCCGCAGAGAGGACGCCGCATTCAATCGGTTGGTGGCGAATGCCAGGACATTGTCGCTGAGCTGCTCGACCTTGGAGGTCTCGGGATCGTTGATGAAATCCACCAGCGGATCGATGACCTGGGGACCGAGCTCGATCAGCGCCTGCGCCGCTTTCTCGCGCAGGCGGGTATCTTTCAGCGCCTGACAGAGGGCCGGCACGCTGCGCACGTCATTGATATGCCCCAGGGCCAGCGCCGCCTGTTCCCGGATGAACCATTCCTCGCTGACGATGCACCCCGGCATCGGCGTCCCCTTGAAATTGATGCCGATCCCATCCAGCACCCGGATCAACGGCTCGACGGCGCGCGGGTCCGCCATCATCCCCAAGGCCATGATCGCCCGCACCCGGATCGAACCGTCCTGCATGGCCTCGATGAGGGCGGGCACGGCGCTGAGATCGCCGATCATGCCGAGCGCGATGGCGGCGTCCTCCCGCACCGCGCGGTCCTTGTCCTTCAATAATCCAACGAGTGCGGGCACGGGCCTGAAATCGCGCAGCCATGATCGGCCGGTGGGATAGTCGCTGGTGATGCCGCCCAGCGCCTGCACGCAGTGCAGCCGCACCTGGAAGTCCTCGTCCTTCAGTCCAGCCATCAGCGAATCGACCGTGGCCTCTCCGATCTGCGTGAGCGCGATCGTCGCGGTCACCCGCACAAGCTTGGAGGAGTCCTTGAACAGCGCCATCAAGCCCTTGACGGCCTTGGGGTCGCCGATCCTTCCCAGGGCCTCGGCCGCGATCGTCCGCACCGACCCGTCCCGATCCCGCAGGGCGGCGATCAGGCCGTCCACCGACCGTGCATCCTTGATCACCCCCAGCGCCTTGGCCGCGCTCTCCCGCACGCGCCAGCGCTCGTCCCGCAGAGCCGCCACGAGACGCTCGACGGCCGGAGCGCCGATGGTCGCATAATCATCCACCGCGCCGTCCCGGCACTCTTTAATCGTATCCCCCAGCATCGGGATCAGGACCTCGATGGCTTTCGGACCTCCGATTTTCGCCAGCGCATGGCCCACGTACATCCGCACGGACCAGAAGTCGTCCTCCAGGGCCTCAATGAGCGCGTCCGTCGCGGCAGGGTTCGCCAGGTTGACGAGGGCCTGCGCCGCTTCCTCCCTGGTCGCGTCATCCGGGTCCGTCAGCGCTTCCAACCAATCTGCCAGCTTGTTTGCCATGTTATCTGCCTTCTTTCATCGTCGCTGCAGGGCGCCACCCAACCGCCGACATGATGGCCCGCGCGTGAAACAGGATATTGGAGTCCGCTTCGGTTTTCATCGCCGCCAGCAATGGCGCGGCAACCCGTATGCCCATTTTGCCCAGCGCCGCCGCGGTAGCCGCCCGAAGCCTGGTGTCCTTGAGTGCGCGGATCAGGGGCTCGATCGCCCGGTCGTCGCCGAGTTCGGCCAGGCCGCTGATCGCAAAAATCTGCACTTCCATTTCTTCAATTTCCAATTCGCCGGACTCAACTCCGCATACCGCGACCTTGCGCGCATTGACGGGCCGGCCTTTGCCGGTCACCACATCGATCAACGTCTCCACGGCCCGCAGGTCCTTGAGCCTGCCCAGGGCCTCCACCGCGAAGGGCCGCACGTCCAGGTCCGTGAGCACCGCCGTCAGCGCGTCCAACGCCATCGGGTTCCCGATGTCTCCCAGCGCCTTCGCGGCATCCTGCCGGACGGCCGTGTCCCGATCCTTGAGCATCGCCCGGCATAGCGGTTCGACCGCCTCCTCGGCCCCAATCTTCCCCAGGGCCTCACAGGCATGGAGTCGCAGGATCCACGCGTCGTGACGCAGGGCCTCCAGCAGCCCGTCCAGCGCCGGCCGGCCGATGCGAACCAGCGCCTCCGTCGCGTCCGCGCGGACTGCCTTGACCTCGTCGGTGAGCAGAGACACGAGGTGCGCGATGGCGCGCGGATCGCCCGCCAGGCCCAACCCTTTGGCGGCGTGCATCCGCACAATCCAATTCCGGTTCGCCAGGCATCCGATGAGCGGGTCCACGGCACGCGGGTCCGGCAGGTCCTTGAGCACGGCCACGGCGATTTCCTGCACGTTGCCGTTGGGGTCCTGCAGCGCAACGATCAATGCGGGAACCGCCGAGGGCCCGATCTTCCGCAGCGCGCCCGTCGCCGCATCCCGGACCGCCCGATCCTCGTCATGGAGCACTTCCATGAGAGGGCCCACCGCCCGGGGATCGCGAAACTCGCCCAGCAGGGTCGCCGCATCCTCACGCAGGGCCCAGTCATCGTCCTTGAGCGCGGCTATTTCCTCAAGCACCCGATCACTCATAACCCGCCTCGTCCCATACCCTGTGACGCGTACAAACTCCTGAATTGATCAAGGTAGCACAGCGTTTTC
>JAVHQA010000007.1:0-6528 GCA_036170875.1 Nitrospirales bacterium | reverse complement strand
TCACGATCGAGCAGAAGGGGGAGATCCCGGCGGAGTTCCAGCCTGCCTTGGGGAACTACATCTTCGGCTGCGATGACTGTCTGGACGTCTGCCCCTACAACCACCAGGCGACGCCGACGACGGAGCCGGCCTTCCGTGCCACCCCGTTGACGCTGAATCCCGACCTGGGCGCCCTGGGCCGGCAGTCCCCTGAAGAATTCAAGGCCGCGTTTCACGGCAGCGCCGTCCGCCGCGCCGGCCACGAGGGACTGCAGCGTAGCGCGGCGATCGCCGCGAAGAACAGCCGCGGCACGCCATGACGCCCTCGTTCTCCAGCTATCTGGTGAACCCGCCGTTCGGCGATCCGGGCCTGTACGTGGAGATCAAGTGGGCCCGTCGGGCGCTGCTGTTCGACCTGGGCGACAATGAAGCGCTGGGGCCGACACGTCTGCTGCGCGCCATGGACGTGTTCGTCTCGCACACGCACATGGACCATTTCATCGGTTTCGACCGGGTCCTGCGCGTCGCGCTCGGCCGCGGGAAAACACTGCGCCTCTATGGCCCGCCGGGGCTGATCGACAACGTCGCCGGAAAGCTTCGCGGCTACACCTGGAACCTGGTTGACGGCTACCCCCTGACCATCGAGGTCCGCGAATTCCACGAGCGCCAGATTCATTCAATGACGTTCCGCGCCGCCGGCGCCTTTCAGGCCGTCGAAGGCCCCATGGAAATCAGGTCGGCCGGCGAGCCGTTTCCGATCCTGGTCGAGCCGATGTTCACCGTGCGGGCCGCGGCCCTGAATCACCGCGTCCCGTCGTTCGCGTACGCCCTCCAGGAGCAGTTCCACGTCAACATCAACAAGGAACGGCTGCACGCCGCCGGCCTGCCCGTCGGCTCCTGGCTGAGGGACGTCAAGCAGCACCTCTGGGATGGACGGCCCGACGACTACCGCTTCACCGCCACGCTGTACTTCGAGCATCGCAGGGAGGAGCGGGCGTTCACCCTGGGCGAGGTGCGCGAGCAGTTCGTGACGACCTCGCGAGGGCAAAAGATCGCCTACGTGGTGGACGCCCGGTATGACGTGGAGAACGAAGCCAAGATCGTCGAGCTGGCGCGTGAGGCCGACGTGTTCTACTGCGAGGCGCCCTACCTGGACCAGGACGCCGACAAGGCACGGGAGCGGCATCACCTGACGGCGCGGCAAGCGGGCCTGATGGCACGCAAGGCCGGCGCGCGCGAACTGGTGGTCTTTCACTTCTCTCCGCGCTATACTGGACAGAAAGACGCCATCTACCAGGAGGCCAGGGAGGAGTTTTCAGGAGCTCAACAAAGGGGGTAACGCCATGGCAGACACCATTCGCCTTGCGCAGTATTTCAAGATGAAGGCTCCGAACAGGCCCGGCCAGGCCGCGCGCGCGCTCGGCTCGCTTGCAAAATCGGGCGTCAATCTATTGGCCTTCTCCGGTTTCCCACGCGGCGGAGGAGCCCAGATGGACTTCGTGGTCTCCAGCGCCGCGTCGTTCAAAGCCGCGGCCAAACGGGCCAAGCTGAAGGTGCAGAGGCCCAAGGCCTGCCTGCTCATCGCAGGAAAAGATCGGCGAGGAGCCGGCGCGCAACTCACCGCCAAGCTCGCGGCCAGGAAGATCAACGTCACTGCCCTGCAGGCCGTCTCCGCCGGTGGCGGCCGCTACGCGGCGCTCCTGTTCGTCAAGCCCGGCGACGTGAAGAAGGCCGCCAGGGCGCTCGGCAAGCGGTAGGGTCTATTTCAGATTGACCACCGTCACGCCATCGCCGCCTTCGGCGCGCTCGCCCGGACGGAAGGCGGAGACATAGGGCGACTCCTTGAGGTAATCCCGCAGGACCTGCTTGAGGCGGCCAGTGCCATGGCCGTGAATGATCCGGACCACCGGAATGCCGTCCAGCAGCGCCTGATCGAGACAGGCCACCAGGGCCTCCCGCGCCTCCTCCGCCGTCCTGCCGCGGACATCCACCACGGTGGAGGCTTCCTGGATTTGTAGAGGCGGTCTGCGCACCATCCCTGTCGTTTTTTTCTCTTGCGCCGCTTCTTCACCACCCTCGGCCAATCCGGCCAGCACCGACACCGAGACCGAGACTTCCTTTTCGCCCATGCGCACCTTCACCCGCTTCTTGCCGGCCGGATTCTCCAGTAGCACGCCCGCGGCGCCGAGGTTGGTCACTTCGACGCGGTCCCCGGCCTTCAGTTCGGATACCGGACGATAATCGCCCGCCTGCGCCAGCTGCGACTGCATGGCGCCCTCGATCGCCGCCAGCCGTTCCCTGGCTTCGCGCGCCTTGACGAGCTTCCTGTCGGTCTTGAGCTCATCGAGCACCGCCTGGACCTCGACGCGCGCCTTGAGCAGTTCCTCGGTGATCTTCTTGCGGGCGGTCTTGCGGGTCTCCCTCTCGGTTTCCGCCTGCTGGGCGGCCAGCGCCTTCTGCATGCGGGCGGACGACTCGGCCTCGGCCAGCAGCGCGGCGATCCGACGCGCGTCCTCGTCCAGCGTTCGCCGCATCTCCTGCAGGCCCTCCATCAACTGCTCCACCGCGCGCTCCTTGCGGTCCACCAGACGGACGGCCTCGTCGAGGATGTCCCCGTCCATGCCCAGGCGGCCGGCGATGTCGATGGCCGAGCTGCCGCCCGGCATCCCGAGGATCAGCCGGTAGGTGGGAGACAGCGTGGCGATGTTGAACTCGACGCTGGCATTGGCGAAACCGGACCGGGCCTGCGTCAGCGCCTTGAGCGAGTTGTAGTGGGTCGTCGCGACGACGGTAAAGCGGCGCTCGGCCAGGCGGACCAGAAGCGCCTCCGCCAGCGCCGCGCCCTCCGCCGGATCGGTGGAGGTGACCGGTTCGTCCAGCAGCACCAGCGAGCCGGGACTCGCTTCACGGAGCAGCGCGATCATGTCGGTCATGTGGGCCGAAAAGCTGGAGAGGTCCTTGGTGAGATCCTGCGCGTCGCCGATGTCGGCATAGACCTCCGGGAAGAAGGCCATCTCCGACCCCGGCGCGCAGGGCAGCTGGAGCCCAGCCCGCGCCATCAGGGCGAACAGGCCGACGATCTTCAGCGTGACGGTCTTGCCGCCGGTGTTGGGGCCGGAGATGATCAGCACACGGACCGACTCGCCCAACGTGATGTCGTTGGCGACGACCGGCTCCTGGGTCTGGAGCCGGCTCAGCACGAGGAGCGGGTGCCGGGCCTGCGTGAGCCGGATGTGCCCGTTCGCGTTCACGGCGGGATCGGAGGCGCCCAGCAGATGCGCCAGCGAGGCCTTGGCGCGCAGGCAATCGAACGTCCCCAGCAGGTCTACATCATCCCTGAGCGCATCGGCGTGACTCGCCGCCTGCCCGGTCAAATCCTGCAGGATGCGCCGGACCTCGCGCTCGACCGCGAGGTCGGCTTCCTTGATCTGGTTGTTGAGGTCCACCAGCTCGCGCGGCTCGATGAACACCGTGGCGCCGCTGGCCGACACGTCGTGCACGATGCCGGGCACTTCGCTCTTCCGCTCGGCCTTGACCGGCACGACGTACCGGTTCTCGCGCTGCGCGAAGTACTGTTCCTGCAGGAGATCGGCGAACCGGGACGAGCCGAGGATCGCGTCGAGCTTCGCGCGGATCTTCTGCTTGTACGCATTGGCGTGGTGGAGCAGGTCGCGGAGCTCCGGCGTGGCGGACTCGCGGATGTTGCCCTCATGATCCACACACCGATCGATCGCCCGCTTGAGCTGCGGCAGGTCGTCCAGGCCGGCGGCAATGGCCGACAGGGCCGGGGCCTCGTCCTTGTGGCGATGCAGATAGCGCACGACGTCGCCCACAAGCCCGAGCACCACCGACAGGTCCCGGCAGTCCACCGTCTGAAGCGGCGCACCCTTGACGGCGCGCTCCACAACAGGGCGCAGGTCCGGAAAACTGGACAGCGGGAAGCCCTCCCCGCTCGATTCCAGGGCCGCCATCTCGGCGGTCTCCCGCAGCAGGGATTGGGCTTCCTCGATGGTCCCGGCCAGCGGCAGAGACCGGCAGCGCTCGGCGCCCAGCGACGACACCGTGCGCCCCGCGAGCGCCTCCAGCAGCGCATCCCACTGCAACGCCTGCCGGGCCTTGGCCAGGAGCTGGTCACGATCCTTCACGAGTGACCCTGCTCTTGCTCCTTCACCCAGTTCTCCACAGCCAACCCTTCGATTCGATTGAAATGGCGCACATTGTTCGTCACCAACACTGACTGCGTGGACAAGGCAACAGCGGCAATGAAAAGATCGGAGTCGTTCACCAGATTTCTCTCCTGCTTCAACGTGGCTTTAATTTTCCCGAACATCACCGCCGCCGTACTGTCGAGGCTGAAGACCCGTGTCGCCCGGCGGAATTCATCCACTGCCCGCAGGTTGTCTTCCACCCGTTTGGAGTTGAATGCACCGAAGTATAACTCGGCGAGGTTGATCGTCGTGGTCGCGATATGATCGTCCCCGGCTTCCTTGATCCTCTTCGCAACAGAGCGGTTGCCCCGAAGAAGGAACACAATCGTGTCGGTATCCAGGAGATAGGTCACAGCGCCACGCGCTCAGACCGCCTATTCCGTTCCCGATCCTTGTCGATCTCGTCGACGATCTCCCTGGCCGACCGATCATCCTTCCAAGCCCCCACAAGCGATTCGAACCGGCTGCCCTCACCGGCTTTCTTGAGAGAAACCTCAAGCAGGGCCTCGATGACCTTGGAACGGCTTCGGCGCTCTTTCTTGGCCAGCCTGTCCACCTTCTTGACCACTCCTTCAGTGAGATAGATTGAAACTTGCATGGCGCACCTCCATTTGCTCGCTACAATTAAAACATAATATGTTTGTACTGGCAAGAAGGAAGCACCGATGATAGAATCCAGCCGTGTCACTGACTATTCACGAGATCACACAGGTCCTTGCGGAGATCGCCCCGGCGCTGGAAGGCGGGTGGGTGCAGAAGATCTACCAGCCGCACGACGAGGCGATCACCCTCGAGATCAGAGCGCAGGGCAAGACCCTCACGCTCCACATTTCAGCCGACCCGAAGACCGCGCGGCTGCACTTCCTTTCCAGAAAGCACCCCAACCCGCAGACGCCGCCCCCGTTCTGCCAGCTTCTGCGGGCGCGCCTGGAGGGCGCGCGGATCGAGCACGTGCGCCAGGTCAACGACGACCGCATCGTCCGGCTCGACATGACGCACGACGGGCAGCCCGTGGCGCTGGTGGCGGAGCTGACCGGTCGGACGGCCAACATCATGCTGCTCGATCACGGCGGCGCCGTCCGGGGCCAGCTGCGCAAGGGGCGCTTCAAGACCGGCGAGACCTACATCGCGCCGGCGGCGAGGCCCCGCCCCGTAGGGGCGCTGCTTGCTGCGCCCTTTTCGGTTGTGTCTATGTTGGGCGGGGCAAGCACCGCCCCTACGCATCAATCGCTTCCGCTCAGCGCCGAACTGGAGCGCCTCTTTCAGGAACGGGACGAGGCGCGCGCCAGAGCCAGACAGCGAGAGGCTATCAAGAGCGCCCTTCGCAAGAAACTCAAGCGGGCGGGCAAGCGCGTCGAGGCGCTGGACTCGGACCTGGCCAAGGCGGAGCGCTACCGGACCTACGACCGCTATGGAGAGCTGCTCAAGTCCCGGCTTGGCGACATTCCCAAAGGCGCCGCGTCCATCACTGTCACCGACTATTTCGATCCCGCCCTGCCGGAACTCGTCCTGCCGCTGGACCCAGCCAAAAGCCCCAAGGGCAACATGGAGGACTACTTCAAAAAGTACCGGAAGTTTCTGGGCGCCGAGAAGGAAATCCGCCCGCGCCTACTGGCCGCGCAGGCGGAGGCGGCCGCCCTCAGAGAAAGTCTGGCCGCCCTCGACCGGGGAGAGGAAATGGCTTTCGTAGGGGAGGGGTTTACCCCCTCCCGTTCCGAGCGGGCGGGGATGAACCCCGCCCCTACATCTCGTACCCGCGCATCACGCAAGGCCCAGGAACCGGCCAAGCCTTTCAGACGGTTCGCGACGGAGGCGGGCGACCAGATCCTGGTGGGGCGCAACAGCCGCGAGAACGAGGAACTCACGTTCGGCCTGGCCCGCAGCCACGACCTCTGGCTGCACGCGAGCGGCGTCCCCGGCTCGCACGTGGTCCTCAGGCTGGAGAAAGGGGCAGAAGCGAAAAGGGAGTCCCTGCTGGACGCCGCCACGCTGGCCCTGCAATACAGCGACCTGCGCAAAAGCGGCCAGGGCGAAGTCCTCTACACCTACCGCAAGCACGTCCGCAAGCCGCGCGGCGCCAAGCCCGGCCTCGTCACCGTCACCCAGGACAAACGCCTCTATGTCAAACTGGATCAGAAGCGACTGAAGCGGCTCAAAGAGTCAGGCGAACAGAGGGAATGATTCGACTCTAACCTCAATTATTTCTTGTCGGCCTGCGGCTTCGTTTGCGTGTCTTCCGGCTTTTTGTAATCGCCGACGACGCCCTTCAGGGGACAGGCCGAGAACGCCGGACATTTCTTGCAGCCGACTGCCAGGGCGATGGGACAGAGAGTCATGTTAC
>JAVHQA010000006.1:14055-26072 GCA_036170875.1 Nitrospirales bacterium | reverse complement strand
CCGAAGCTTGTGATAGTGACAGGGTTTTTGATGCCGAGGGCTTCCAGGTAACGGCGGGTCTCTTTGGCGCGTTTCTCACCCAAGACCAAATTGTACTCGCGAGTGCCGCGTTCATCGCAATGGCCCTCGATGAGAAGCTTCGCCGAGGGGCTCTGCTTCAGCACCTCGGCGCTCTGCGCCAGGTTTTTCTTCCCCTCCGTGGAGAGCGCCCACTTATCAAACGCAAAATAAATGTCCGCAAGTTGCTTCTGCGCCGCCTCCCGCGCCTTGCGCGCCGCGATGTCCGCATCGTCGGCCTTGGCGACCATCGTGGGCGGCGGCTGCACCCTCTCTTCCTTGGACGGCTTGGGCGGTGCGCTCTCGACTTTCGCCGGTGCCGTTTCTGCTCCCGATGTAATGGCCACAACAACGCTTCTCTTAGAACACCCTCCCAGGCTGACAAGTCCCGCCAGCAGCATAACGATAACCATGCACAGAGATTTTTCCGACACAACCCTCATCTGTCTATCCTCCTCAATGTCGATTCTTACCCCTTTGGTTGAAGCACGCTGCCCTTGACGGCCACACCCGCATGTCCCATCAGGGTCTGGAGCGCCTGTAGGATTTCGGCCGGTCTCGGAGGACATCCGGGCACCTTGACGTCCACCGGCACGTGACGCTCGACCGGGCCGGTGACCGCGTAGCTGCCCTTGAACATTCCGCAGTCGCAGGCGCAATCGCCGAGCGCGATGACCAGCTTCGGGTCGGGCGTCGCGCGGTATACGTCCTTGAGCGCCTTTTCCATGTTGACCGTCACCGGGCCCGTGACCACCAACGCGTCGGCATGTCGAGGGGAGGCCGCGATGTGTATGCCAAACCGTTCCGCGTCGTAGACCGGGTTTATGAGCGCGTTCATCTCCATCTCGCACCCGTTGCAGGAACCGGTGTCCACTTCCCGGATGGCGAGTGACCGGCGAAAGCTCCGTGCCTTCTCTGCGGATTCGCCGGCAACGGTAGGCGCCGACGCCTTGGATGCGTCATGCTGCCCCGTCACGATCCCGGTCTTCAGGCTTTTTCGTAGAATGCGAAACATCGGTCCCTCTCGTCTATCCTGAAAAGTTGTTACCTGCCCGTCAGTGAAACGGGCTCCCATGTCGTTGCGTCATTGCGGCTTCGGAAAAGCCCGTCCCCATTGGTCCCTGCATACAGTAGGGCCGGCGGCACGCGACTTACAGCCAGAGACAACACATTGCGATTCGTCAGGCCGTCGCTCCGTGCTCCCCAGGTCACGCCTCCGTCATGCGACGTGAAGATTCCTGCGCGTCCCCCCACATAGAGGATTTCCGGATGTGCGGGGTCGAGGGTGATGACGCTGATGAACTGGTCACCAAGATCCATTCCGATGCGGACCCACAGACGCCCGCCATCACCGGTTTTGTAAAGTCCGGCCAGGGTGCCTGCATACACCGTCTCCGGGTGTTGCAGGTCAACGGCAAGCGCCGTCACGCCGAGCGCCCGCGATGATGCCACGAGGTCGGATGGGATCAATCCCGCATTGACGGCCTTCCATGATCGTGCCGCGTCGGTCGTCTTATAGACCCCGCCGCTGGTCCCGGCATACATGATCTCCGGTCTGGTAGGATCCAGAGCCAGGGTTGTGACCATGAGGACGTCGGTGATGCCCGTCATTTGCTTGCGCCATAACAGTCCTTCGTCTTGTGACTCGAAAACCCCCATTGCGGTCGCCAGGAACATCCGAGTCGGCGATCCGGGCGCGAAGACGATCTGCTGGACTTCGGCCGTCACTCGAACATCATCCAGGCCGGTTCGGCGCGGCAGCCAATGGCGGCCTCCGTCGAAGCTCATGTACACGCCGTCATCCTTGGTTCCGATGTACACAGTCGAGGGACTTATCGGATCAACCCCGATCGCCATGACCCGGGAGGAGCTCACCCCTGTGAAAATGTTCCGCCACTCACCGCCGCCGTCCAATGTCTTGAACACCCCACGGTAGGTCACGGCATAGATGGTGCTTGTCTCGACCGGATGGAGCGCAATCGCAACGACAGCCTCGTCGTTCTTGCCGCAGGCGCACAGGAGTGCGCCGGCAACGAGCCATGCGGCCAACAACCGGATTCGCACGACGCTATCCATCCTCTCCTCGGAACGCGCTCACCATTTAGAGGTCCGTCCCTGCGTAGGACAGGCTGAAGCTCTTATTGATCAGTGGGAAATCGGGAATAATATTTCCCAGGACGGCGAATTGAATGGCCGGCCAGTTGACAAACGAGGGATCTCGCACCTTGCATCGGTGAATCATCCCGTCCTGTCCGGCCATGACAAAGTACAGGATCTCCCCTCGCCAGCCTTCGACAGCAGAGAGGGCCCAATCTCCAGGGTGTGCGGCAGACAGGCCCGCCGCCGTGATCGCCCCCTCCGGCAACCTCTCGTACGCCTGCCTGATCAGGTCGATGGATTCGTGAACCTCGTCAATGCGCACACGCATGCGGGCCCGCACGTCGCCGTAGTGATAGACGGGAACCTTCAGCGTGAAGTCCCGGTAGGCTGCGAAGGGGTGATCCCGGCGGACGTCGCGGTTGATGTTGGATGCCCGCCCGACTACGCCCATCACCCCATGATCCCAGGCGGTGCGTTCTTTGAGCACCCCGGCCGTCTCCAGCCGATCAGTGAGCGACGCATTGTTGAACAGAATCTGAGTCAATTCCGTAAAATCTTCCTCAACCTCATCCAGTTCAGGCACGATTTCATCCAAATGGTACGGCCAGAGATTGACAGTGACCCCTCCCACAATGTTGACGCCACGCAGAAATCGGCTCCCCGTCAGCCGATCGTTGAGCTGCATGATGCGCTCCTTCATCCTGGCGCAGTGCGCGTGGGCCAGCGCATAGGCGGCGTCATTGCAGATTGCGCCGACATCCCCGATATGGTTGTGCAGCCGTTCCAGTTCCAGGAAAATGGTGCGCAGATATCTCGCACGGGGCGGCGCCTCGACCCCCATGAGCGTCTCGACCGCCTGGCAATAACAGAGGCTATGCCCGAACGATGTGTCTCCGGACACTTTTTCCGCCAGCGAGGCGCCGTTCACAAGCGAGAGTGTTTCAAAGAGCTTCTCGACGCCGCGGTGCTTCCAGAAATGGCGCAGTTCGAGTTGCATGATCGGTTCGCCGGCCACCGAAAAGCGGAAATGACCCGGTTCAATGATCCCCGCATGGATCGGCCCCACCGGGACCTCGAACACGCCTTCTCCTTCGATATGGCGAAAGGCGTACTGGCCCTGGTGGCGCTCCAGCACGGTATTCCATGGGAACTCCTTCTTGAGCGGGTGCGCGCCCTTGGGCCAGTGCTCGTGACGGACCAGGCGTCGCAGATCGGGGTGCCCCTGGGCGATGAGCCCGAACATGTCCCGTATCTCCCGCTCGTACCATTTGGCCGCGTGGATGTGCGGGGTGATCGAGTGAAACAGCCGATCGTCGCCGGCCAGTTCGGTCAGGAGGACCAGCCAATCCCCTCGCTCCTTGAGTGAAAAGAGATAGTACAACTGGAATCGGCTCTCGCCGGGCCGCAGATCCACCGCCCATTGCAAGGACAGGGTGCCGCGCAGGGACGGGGCTGTGTGGATAAAGTGCGCGATGGTGGGAAGGTCCTCCTTCGGCACCTTCATTACCGGAAGGCCGTGCACCGTCTCCACGTTCAAAACGATGCTCCCGAATCCTTCGATGATCTTTCGGACGGCTTCGCTGGTATCTTCCATCGCTTACCTCGCCGTGAGAATCTTCACCGCCACCGCCATTAACTCCCCGACCGATTCCGGTATGAAAAAGCCCAGCGCCACCAGCGCTCCCATGCTCAAGACGAACGGCGCATGGGCCAGACTCCAGGGCTCTCGCTGCTGGATTTCTCCCGGAGGGTCTCCCCAGACCATCCCCAAAATGCGATACATGAATCCCCCGAAGACCACGACCGCCATGACAAGAAAGAGCGACACGAACCCCATGTTGCGCGCCTCATCGGCGATGGTGATCGTGAGAAAGCTCCCCAGGTGGACGGTCTCGCCGCCTGAGACATGTGTCGCCAGGGCCGTCACGACCGACACTTCGCTGAGGAACATCGCGGTCGGTGGCATTGCGACCAGCGCCACCCCGGCGGTCAACAGGGCCAGGGCCGTAATCGGCTGGGCCTTCAGCAAGCCGCGCACGCCGTCGATCTCCCGCGTGCCGAACCTGATGTGGACGTTGCCGGCAGCAAAGAAGGCCAGGGATTTGGCAAGGGCATGGTTGAGCAGATGAAAGAGCGCCCCGAACGTCCCCACGGCTCCCCCGACTCCAAAGCCGATGATGGCAACACCCATATGTTCGATACTTGAGTACGCGAATAAGCGTTTCACGTCGCGCTGGATCAGGATGAAACAGGCGGCCACGCCGAACGACAGCAGCCCGAAAAAAATCAGCAGGTTGCCGGCATAGCCGGGCGATACCACCGCGTCCACCACCGTCTTGCTCCGCAGGACGGCATAGAGCGCCACGGTCTCAAGGACACCCGCCAGCATGGCGGACACAGGGGCCGGCGCCTCGCTATAGGCTTCAGGCACCCAGGTGTGCATGGGAACCAGGCCGATCTTGGTGCCGTACCCGATGAGGATGAAAATGAAAGCCACCTTGACGGCATGGGGATCCAATTGATCGGCGACCCGAAGCAGCTCGGTCACATTGAGCGCGCCGCTGACATCGCCCAGGGCACGCACCGACGACAGGTACATCAAAACCGTTCCGAACAGGGCCAAGGCGATGCCGACTGAACAGAGAATCAAATATTTCCACCCGGCCTCGAGCGACGCCTTCCGCTTGAAGAAATTGACCAGGAACGTTGTGGCCAGCGTGGTGGCCTCGATGGCCACCCACAGGATCCCCAGACTGTTGGCGAGTGTCGCCAGGATCATCGCGAACAGGAACATGTGAAACAGGAAAAAGTATCGGCTCATCCGGATGGGCGAGATCGCCCCTTGCGCCCGGTAATGTTCAAAGTACGACCAGGTATACAAGGAGCACGTGAACCCGATGCCGGTAATGATGAGGAGGACGTATGCCGACAGGGCGTCCACCGCGATGAGGTCGTGATAGGCGCGGAATTCCCCATGCTGCACAACGCGCATCATGGTGACGGCCTGAGCGCCCGCCAGCACCAGCATGGCCGTGAGATTCACGCCATGGAGGGCGACGGCGCGCCGCAAGCCCAGGCTGACGAAACCGGCTACCAGAGGCGTGAGCAGGAGCAGGGCGACGGCGCTCATGGAATCTCCATCTCCACGCCGAACAGCCGTGTCATCGGCAGAAACAGGCCACGGAGGAACCCCGGCATGTGGGTCCCGGCATAGCCCATCGCCGCAAGGTTGGCCACGAGGGCGGACGCGGTGAAGCGGCGGGTCCGATCGGTGACCGGAATGTCTGCTTCCATCGGCTCGCCCATCGCCATCCTGGAGACTTGATAGAGCAACGTCGCGAATGCGACCGCGAGGAGACACAGAAACACATACGCGACCCACGGGTGTTGGCCGTATGCTTCCGTCGCGATCAACACTTCGCTGACGAACAGGCCGAACGGCGGCATGCCGGCCAACGCGAGCGCCGCCAGCATCATGCTCCCACCCACAAGGGGCATCTGCCGGACCAACCCGGTCACGCGTTCAATGGTCTTGTGGCCGCGGCGCAACAGAACCATCCCGGCGGCATAGAATGCGGTGGACTTGGCCAGGGCATGATTGAGCATGTGGAACAGCCCTCCGAATATCCCAATCGGCCCGCCAACCCCGAACCCCACCAGGGTAATGCCGACATGCTCGATGCTCGAATAGGCAAACAGCCGCTTGTAGTCGCGCTGGGCCAGGAGAAGAATCGCGGCAATCGTGACCGACAGCAGGCCCAGGACCAATAAAATCGGTCCGGTGAAATCCACGCCGACCGCCCGATCCACAATACTCTTGAACCGCAGCACCGCGTAGAGAGCCAGGTTGAGCATGAGCCCGGACAGCATGGCGCTGACGGGAGTGGGCGCCTCCCCATGCGCGTCCGGCAGCCACGTGTGCATGGGCGCGATCCCGGCCTTGGTTCCATAGCCGATCAACACAAAGACAAAGGCCAGCTTCAGCGCGATCGGGTTCAAGTCAGGCGCGACCCGGTACAGCTCTTCCCAGCGCAGCGCCTCCATGCTGACTCCCAGGACGTGCTCCGAGGCGTAATAGGTGAGGACCGTTCCGAACAGCGCCAGCGCAATCCCCACAAAGCTAAGGATAATGTATTTCCATCCCGCCTCCAGCGCCGCCTTGGTCTTTTCGAAGCCGATCAGAAGAGCCGCCGAGAGCGTGGAACCTTCAATGGCGATCCACATCAGGGCGATGTTATCCACATTGGCCGCCAGCAGCATCGCGAACAGGTACAGATTGAACAGGCAAAAAAACCGCGTGTACCGCCGGTGCAACACATGCCCACGAGTGAACTCCTCTCCCATATAGCCCAGGGCATAGAGCAGACCGGTGGCGCCCACAAAGGCCAGCATCAGGTCCATGAATGCGCTTAGGGCATCGGCGCGAAGGAGTATCCCGACGGTGATCACGGACCCTTCAGCCACATCCATCACCACCACGCTCATCGCGGCAAGCAAGACGACGGCGTGGGCGCATTGCAGCCATTCCATCGCACGGCGCGTCCGCGTACCCAGACTCAACAGGCCGGCGACGAGCGGCGCGGCGATCAGCACGATCAGCGCAAAGCCCACGGCTACTCCTTCAGTTCCGTAAGCTTGCTGGTGTCCACGCTGTCGAAGGTGTCCTGGAGCCGATGGGTAAAAATGCCGATGATGAGTCCGGCGACCAGGACGTCGAAAAACACGCCCAATTCCACGATCAGCGGCATGCCGTAGGCGGCCGCCGTCGCGCCGAGGAACAGCCCGTTTTCCATCACCAGGAACCCGACCACCTGGGTCACCGCCTTCTTGCGGGCGATCATCGTGAAGAAGCCGATGAGCACGATCGACAGAGAGATGGCCAGAGAGTCCTTGGTGAGGAGGAACCCCAGACTGATGATGGGCTGGGTAATGTAGAAGGCCAGGATGACCAGCGCGCCGCATATCAGGAGGGCGGGCGGAATATTGACGGTGAGGACCAGCTCACGCGTGACGTTCAGGCGCTCGATGACCTTCTTCAAGATTCGCGGGATGACGATCACTTTGATGACCACGGTGAGGAGCGCCGCGATATAGATATGGTGAATCCCCGTCAGGAAGGCCACCAATGCCGCCGTGGCGGCCAAAAAGGCGGATTGCAGCGCGAACAGGTCCACACAGGCCGAGAGCCGACGTTGCGCGACGATCGCAAAGCATGTCAGGAGCAGGAGGGCGGCGCACAGGTCCACCATCTGAGACGCAATGTCGGGATGGATCACTCCCACGTCAGACCCTCAGGATGTAGAAGAACACGACCGCCAGCAGGGACAAAATGAATGCGACTCCCAGAAGATCCGTCACGCGGAACAGGCGAAGTTTGGCGAACATGGATTCGATGACGCCAATCACCACCGCAAGCCCCGACACCTTGGCCAGCCAGACCAGCATGCCCAACGCCATCCAGGACGGCTCGGCCTCCGTCGCGATACCCCAGGGCGCGAAGATATTGCTGAGGAGGGTCAGGAACAGGAGCAGCTTCAGCGCGGACGCCCATTCAACGAGAGCCAGATACCGCCCCGAGTACTCGAGGACCATCGCCTCATGGATCATGGTCAGTTCAAGATGCGTGGCGGGATTATCCACAGGGACACGCCCGGTTTCCGCCAGCGTCACGATGAACAGCGCCACGAACGCCATCAGATGAGGCGGAGGGTCGGTCACGATGTCCTGCAGGAGGGCCGTCTTATGGACGATGGTGCTCAAGTTCGTCGAGCCGGCTGTCAGGCCGACCGCGAAGATGGACAGGATCATGGCCGGCTCGGTCAGCGACGCGACGATTGCCTCGCGGCTGCTGCCCATCCCCCCAAACGCGGAACCGGCATCCAACCCGGCGAGAATGAGAAAGAACGTTCCCAGCGCCAGGAGATAGACCACCGCAATGACGTCGCCGGCAAAGTTCATTGGAACCTTCGACAGGAAGATCGGCACCAACAGGCTCGCCGTGAGCGTGGAGGCGAAGAGGATGTAGGGTGTCGCCGTGAAAATCCACGACGTGTTGGTGGAGACCACCACATCCTTCCGGAACAGTTTCGATAGATCGTAGTATGGCTGTATGACGCTTGCCCCCTGGCGGCACTGGAGCCGGGCCTTCACCTTCCGGATGAGCCCAACGATAAACGGAGACACCAGCAAGGCGGCAATGGCCTGACTGAGGATGATCAGGGCGGACTCGATCATGCCGTCGCCCCCATGCTCACCGGACCCACAACAGGAGAATGAGCAGCGTGACAAAGATATACGAGAGATACAGTTGCAGGCTCCCGGTCTGGACGACGCGGAAACGATCGGCGACAGCGTTGAGGCTCCGGACGACGGGATCGTACAAGTATTTCTGAAAGACCGGCTCAATATGAGTCTCAAAATGCATGCGCTTGGAAAAGTAGCGCGATTCCTCCAGCAGATCGGTCTCCAGCTTCACGGTCGGCCGGTAGATCGTGCTGAAGACCTGCTTGATCGGCTGGGCGAACCCGGTCGCCGTGTACTCCATCCGAGGTTGCAACGTGATTCCGCACCCCCACGTCTTGTAGAAACGCTTGCGCAGCTTCCCTCCAATGACCACGGCCATGAGCCACGCCACCGGGACGAGAAGGGCCAGGAGAAGCCCCAGCACGGGGGTGGAAATGGAGGCGAACCCACCCCCCATCGGCATCAAGGCCAACCCGCCTTCGGTCAGGACCTTGTCGGCAATGGACACGCCGACCAGGGGTGTCGTCACGCGGTCGATCGCCGGCACGACCACCATCGGCGCCACTCCCAGTAGCACGCAGACGACCGCCAGCACTGCCATGCCGACGCGCATTGCCGGAGGAACCTCCCGGGCATTCCTGGCATGGGCGCTGCGGGGCATGGCCAGGAACGAGATCCCGAATGCCTTGGCAAAGCAGGCCAGGGCCAGCACACCGGTGAGCGCCAGCATGGCCGCGCTGATCGGCAGCATCATCTTCATCAGGAGGTCGGGGATCTGAAAGCTCAGAAACAGGCTCTGGAAGGTGAGCCACTCGCTCACAAAGCCGTTACTCGGTGGAAGCGCTGAAATAGAGACGGCGCCCACAAGAAAGAAGAAGGCGGTCCACGGCATCTTTCGGATCAATCCACCGTATTCCTCCATGTTGCGCGTGTGCGTAGCGTACAGCAGCGACCCGGCACCCAAAAACAGCAGGCCCTTGAACATGGCATGATTGATGGTGTGGTAGAGGCCGGCAAGGAGCCCCAACGCCGCCAACTGCGTGAGGCCGTAGGATTGAAAGATCATGCCTGCGCCGATTCCCATGAGGATGATGCCGATGTTCTCGACACTGTGGTAGGCCAAAAGGCTCTTCAGGTCGTGCTCCATCAGCGCATACATGACGCCCAGCAGAGCCGAGACGGCCCCGACCGTCAGGATGACGAAACCCCACCACCAGGGAAACTCCCCGCCCAGGAAATCGAAATAGACGCGAACCATGCCGTAGATGGCGGTCTTGATCATGACGCCCGACATCAACGCCGAGACGTGGGAGGGGGCGGCTGGATGGGCATACGGGAGCCACACGTGCAAGGGAACGATGCCGGCCTTCGTCCCGAATCCGATCAGGGCCGCAACAAACACCACACTCCGAAGCCCTTGTGGAAGCGGCTCCGAGAGGTTCCGAAATGCCTCAAAGGAAAAGCTTCCGGCCTGCTGGTAGAACACCAGGTAGGTCACAATGATGAAGGCGGTCCCCACGTGGGTCATGATCAGATAGAAAAATCCGGCATAGCGGACCTCGGCCTTTTCATGCTCGGTCACGACGAGAAAATATGAGACCAGCGACATGATTTCCCAGACCACGAGGAAGAAGAACCCGTCGTCGGCCAGGACCACGAGCGTCATCGAGAGAAGAAATGCGTTGTAGAGCGCGCCGAGGGCTCCTATTGAATGGCGGCCATAGAATTCCCGGACGTAGCCCAGGGCGAAGACTGACACGGCAACGCCGACCAGCGATATGGCCAGCACAAAGAAGGCGGAGAGCGGATCGAGACGGATGGCATAGCGCAGCAATGGAAGGGTGGACGGGAGACTGAACACGAACGGGCTCTCCGCTGCCAGGCCCGTCACGCCGACAGCGACCCCTCCTATGGACCCCAGAATCGCGGCGCCGTGGGCTAAAACGTTCTGGACGCGGGGTCTGCGGTGAGCCAGTAGAGGAAGAAAAATACCGAGGCCGTACCCGACGAGCGCAATCAGAAGAAAAAGCGTGATCACCCTCCTACCATATCATGTCATGTGCGGTCAAAGTTGGAAATCCCGGGCAGCATGCTCACGACGAAAAGGCATTATCCACGGCCCTTCTCTTTGCCGGCGCTCGCTTTCAACCTGGTCGCGGCATCGGCAATACGCTGGATCGTGTCGGCCGTCAGATCGCGGATCGTGATGTGCGCCTCGTCGTCGCCAAGGAATGTGCATAAGGCAATGGTAAAACAGTCGGTTCCTCCGCGGATGATCTTCAGCGCAATATTGGATTGATGGCAATGCACCCCGACAAAAAGGCAGACGTCAATCTTGTTATGCCAGATCGTCAAGTTCGGATGATTCGGGTTGATCTCACGGTCGGGCAGAATCTTCGGGTACTTGGGACGGTAATCCGCCATTGGAATGATTTTGGCCGGAATCGCCGCCGCCAGGTTCTTCACCGCCTTCGCCTCGCGTGATGCCGCCTCGCTCCATTTCCAGAGAACGAGTGGCCCCGGAAAGATCGTCGGGTTTCTGGCGTTCAACAGCCGCCGGGCGGCCTCTTCGATCGCCTGCTGTTCAGGAACCCGCTCCCCCATCACAAGCCCCTCTCCTTTATCGGGGCCGACGACGCCCATCGTGGCCATTGCGGGAGGCAGAAAGGCTTCCGGCCCGACCACCATTTTATACGGCGTAGGTTTGCCCATATTAGGTTTGCCCATGTAATGTCTCCTCCGTGCTTCCCTTACTGTTCTTGTGTCTGTCAGCGTTGGTGCGCGACAGGATTGCAGTGAGACAGACCCCCGTTCGCGGTGCTCTGCGTGCCGGTCAATATGACGGTGTTCCCATCGGCCGGCACCGGGATCTTTAATTCGTTCCGGACCCGCCGGAAGATCGAAATAATGTGATCAAATTTCTCCACCTCCACGTCTTGCACGGTCAACATCGCGTCCTCGTGGATGTCATGACAGAACGCGATCGTCAGGCAGTTGGTCCCGCCGCGGACCATTTTCAGGGCGAGGTTGGCATAGTGACAGTGAATCCCGATGAACAGGCAGACCTCAATGTGGTTGTGCCAGATGGTCAGGTTCGGATGGTTCGGGTTGATGACCTCTTCCGGATCGACCTTCGGGTATTTGGGCCGGTAATCCGGCATCGGGATGATCATGACGTTGGGGATTTCCGCGGCCAGTCTCTGCAGCGCCTGACCTTTGGCAATCCAGTCCTTTTCCCAGGCCCAGAGGTAAAGGGGACCGGGGAAAATGGTCGGATTCTTTCTTGTGAACATCTGGCGGGCGGCTTCTTCAATCACTGCGTCTTCCGGGGCTTTGACGCCATAGAGCAATCCAGACCCGGAAGCCGGGATCTCGACCCCGAGTTGCATGGCGGATGGCACGAGGAACCCCGCCGGCCCTACATCAACGATACGCTCTTGCCCTGTCTTTGGAATGACACGCTCTTTCCCCTTCTTTGGCAGTTGTTTCATGAAAATGACCTCCGGATTTAGAAATCAAAGACAGGACCTGGAGTCCTAAACGTTCTCCTCCAGGCAATAGGGATCGTCCAGCCCACACCGTCCCACGTCATTACGCTCAACCTCGTGGCCCATCAG
>JAVHQA010000006.1:9279-13955 GCA_036170875.1 Nitrospirales bacterium | reverse complement strand
AAAACATGGCGTTAGCCTTACGCTTCTTGGGAGAAAAGTATTCAGGAGGGATGACGCCATTTTGTGATCCGCAATAATTGCGCCGTCGCGAGCATTCCTCCGGACGGGGTGAGTATTCCACACAAGAAAATCAAATGCTTATCAACGAGGGCGGGACATCAAGGAGTCGAAATAATTGCAGAAAGGGATGTAGGTGTAGTAGAGATCCGTCTCGTCCCTGGCGAGGAAGCCTCCTCCTTCATCCATCGGATGCTGAATCCTCCGGTGGCTTCCTCGCTCGGCTCTGGATTCTACTTTCCTGGCGTAACCGGTTGCGTCGCGGGCGAGGCTGGTTGCGAGGCCGGTGCATTCGGAGACTGTTTGGATTCTGCCGAACCTGCCGCGCCAGGCTTCTTTTCTGACGAAGACACACCACTTACGTACAACGTGCGCGCGATGTGTTTCCCATCCTTATCCAGATACTTCCCTCTCACCCGATCCCCGACGTGCACGTCGCTCAGACTCTTCTTCTCGTTGCCGACCAGGATTGCGCTACCCGAGTCCACAAGAAGGCTGAGTTCGGTCGCACCCTTTGTGCCTGGACGTTTGATCACGACAGTCTGGTCCGCCACGTTGATTGAGATTACTTCTCCGGTGACTTTGTGCGGATGCGCCTTGGCTGCGAAGACGTTGGTCGCCCCCAAAAGAACCAGGACAGGAACTGCAAACGCAGAGGTTATAAATGCCGTTTCTCTGATCATGATGGCACCTCCCCTTGTTCAGGTATTTTCTTCAGGCGCACTGTTTATTTTTCGGGATCTTGAGAGACCCTCTTTGCGGCCGCTCGAGCGATCAGCATCATGTTCTCGCATGCCAAACACACGAAATGCTCTGACTGTTTATCATAGGTGACGATCACATCCTTTTTCTGGCAGCACTCGCATCGCCCACTCAAGGGAAGGAGTGAGGCCTTGACAGGAGGCACTCGTCCTAATGGTTCATTTCGATCTTCTCTGGGCACTTTCCTGTGGCTAGTTGCCATCTCCGTTTGATCAGGTCAACATGACATCGAAGGCAGACGATCCCGCCGCACCGCGAATCAATCAGCAACACCGGGACCCTCTGGCGGCAGCGGGGACAGCGTATGGGCCTGGCATGAAAGCTCTGCACGGGCACACACTAAGTCACGTCCTATCTTTACCGGTCTTCTCCATCGCGTGTTTCACTCGCTCGCTCACAGCAGCCGCCTTCTCCTTCACAGACTGCTCCTTTGCCTTAGCGTCCATGTAATCTTCATTATCAAGCGACGTTTTGATATTCAACAACATCTCCTCGGCCGTCCTCACATCACCGTTCATAGCCGCAATATCGCCTTTGGCGCCCTTGCCGCTCGGGGCTTGAGCCAGTAAAACTTTCGCCTGTCCTAAAGCAACCTGCGCTTCTTTGAGGCCCGCCTCCGCCTCACCCTTGGCCTTTTCCTTTGCCGAAACGGCGTCAATCTTCGCTTTTTCGGCCTCCGCCTTGGCTTTGCCCAACAGTTCCCTGGCCTTGTCGTAATTACGGAACAGAGCGAACCGGGTTTCCTGGGCTTTGATCTCTTCCCGAGCCTTCTGGAGATCATCCTCTACAGCCTTGAGTTCGTCGGGCACATAGTCCGGGGCTTTCGTATTCCGTGCCTCCTCAAGCGCGTTTTTTGTAGCAGTTAATTCCGAGTCCGGAATCTTCGCGCAACCGGCGACTGAAAATAGAAGAACTAAGCCCGTTGCGATATGACTCAGTTTTTGAACTGTCCACATTAGCGTCTCACCTCCTGCTGTTACGAAAGCCGTAGTCTTTGGCAGTCATCTTTTGGTCTGGCCCACAGCCACGATGGTAGTCTCAATTAAAAAATTGAGAGGAGCCGATTGATCGCAGTGATCGATCACGGCCGCTGCCTATGAAAGACAATGGCCGGCCTCCCATGCCCGATGCAACACGGAAAAGTAAAATAGGGAGGTCGTGCCTCCCCAGGCAGGAGAGAACACCCCTCAATATTTTTATTCACTTTATTTCTTGCCTTCGGTACAGCCTACTTCTCCGTATGAATATCAATGCATACAGGATGCCAGAGGCCTATCGCGGTGGTCAGATGTAATTGGGCCATCTACAAGACAATTTCATTGAGACTCAGAAGACACCGGGCATCGAATCACAGGGTTCTTGGGACGAGAAGATGCAAAGATTGCAGACAGCTAGGCAGAAAGCGCGGTGGATTCGGCATGAATTACAAAGCAACTGCTGGAATTAGACACGCCTGAGAGTCCAAACCTGAATTGCAAACTTTGCAGATGATACGTCACTGGCAAGAGACGCAGTCAGCAGGAGTCCTGACGAATCAATACCTTCATCGTGGGATTGAGTGCCCAATAAAAAGCCTGTGATTCCTCCGGACTCATTTCAAGCAACAGGAACTTGCGAGGCTCTCCCCACAGTTTTCCCCCCCAAGTAAAGGCGTGGGCCTTCACCCGGTGACTCAACCCTCCCATCCTGTCGAGGATGCGGCGCCAGGGCGAGTCGGCGCCGCCCGGATGTACCAGAAGAGAAAACCCGCCGGTAAAAACAAGTTCGTAGCGCACCGGCATCGCCGACACGTTCAGCGGAGTTGAATCTTCTGCGACACGCGAATCGATACTAGGATTGGGAAGCATTCTGGGCGCTGGCTCAATGAAGGGCTTTTTTTCGAGCAGAGAGTAAGGAGTCCCTCGCTCCCGTGACCCCCCGACCCTGTCCAGGCTTCTGACTGGGAATTCCCGCACGGCGGTCCCCTTGGCCTTCAACACTAGACGCCGTTTCGCCTCATCCACGATCACATAGAGTCGGAGGGCCTCCGCAAGCCTGACCTCTTCACGCAATAGGATGACGCAAGACTCTTTGGCAGTTGATGGAAGCTCTTCAGCGTGGGAGCCCATCGGGGCGAAAAGCGCCGGACTTAGCAGAAATGCGAGGACGCTAAAAGATAATGACCGTCGCTCCGATCGGCACGACGTGAAAGACATGACGAAGGTCCTCATCGCCCAGCCGGATGCAGCCGTGCGTGACGTTGGTCCCGAGCAGCCTGGTGTATAACGTTCCATGAATGAAGTAGCCATCCCCGAAGCCGAGCGCATACTGCCCCAGCACGCCGGACTCAATCCGATCCGCCGACTCGGTCGGCACGGGTTGTCCTTCTTCGAGAAAGGCCCAGTCCGGTTTGTTCCAAACGGGGTTGAGCAGCTTGCTGGTGATGGTGAAGACTCCATGCGGGGTGTCGAACCGCCATCCCTGCGAGGGGTCACGAGGATCAATCAGCCGCGCCCCGCTCCCCGTTGACACAATCGCGGCATAGAAAGTCTTCTCCCCTCTCCTGAGATACAGACGATTGCGCGCCGTGTCCACCACGACATATACCCCGCGGGGGGCCAGCTGTTTCAGATCACCGGGCTCCTCTCCCGCCGGCGCTGTCAGTCGCATACTACCGGCGCCTTCCCGCTGCGATACCGCCGGGAGCGCGCCGGCGATCGTCAGCTCCGCCGAGAGCCACGACGTGAGCGTCACAACCAGCACGCCCGCGATTGTCCAAGAGGTGAACTGTTTCACCAGGCTTGGGGTTCCCTGTATCCGGTAAGGGAGACGTGACATCGTCAAATGGGTTGAGCGCCGGCAGAATGCCATGTCTTTGCCTCACGCGCGACTGGATTCTCTTTGGTGAGGGATCCGATAATCGTGACCGGAGTCCCCTGTTCAACCGCCTCGTACAGCGCATCCATCTGCTCGTTGCCGAGCGAGACGCACCCGTTGGTCCGTTCCTCATCTCCGGCTCCCCGCCCATGGATTTCAATAAGGCCCCCGATCGAGGCATGGCGCGGCAGGAGCCCACGCGCCTTCGCCTCCTGAAACAGGCGGCGGTGGTCGGGCGTCGGGTAGTCGAGGAGTAAGGCCTTGTAGAATCGGGTCTGGCCAGGCCCCTTCTTTTTCATTACGCGAAATTTGCCCTCAGGTGTCGCCCCATCGTTTCCATGCAGCTTGTCCGGCAGCGCATTGAAGCCCACTCCGATCGGGTACTCCCCGGCTACATGCCCGTCCTTGTATAGCAGCAGCCGCCGCTCCGCCTTCGCCACAAGGATGGCCGTTCCACGGTGAATGCGTGATGACTCGGCGGTTGCCCGAGCCCATAGATTCCACCTCTTCACAGTGTATGCGTCCGTGTACCGCGTGAGTTGTTCCAAGGCTTGCGCCTCAGCTCCATGAATGCGGTCGGCCGCAGATTCTATGAGAAGACGCGCCCGCTCGACACGACGACCCTCAAGATGCCGCTTCGCCTCCCGTAAAGCCATGTCGGCAGCGGACAAGGGTGTGTGCCGGACGCGCATCCCCAACGCCGTGGCGGTTAAGCGCAAACGCGCCAGACGACTTTCCTGAGCCTGGAACATCCCATCTACTTCACGGAAAATCGCATCGCGTTTCTGTCTGGTAGCCTGAACCAAAACATGCCCATCTTCCGTCAGTTCGGCGAACTCCCGCTCGAACCGCGCATGGTCTTGCCATGGGCCCCAGCGCGACCGCTCGGCGAGAAATCGGGTTCGCATGTCGGCGAGACGACGACGGAAGGAAACATAGCGATCCGGAAGCAGCTCCGCAGCGCCCGCCCGCCACGCCTCCTGCTCAACCTGTTCAGTCGG
>JAVHQA010000006.1:6620-9179 GCA_036170875.1 Nitrospirales bacterium | reverse complement strand
TTGGCGCCCAAGTAGTCCTGCTTGTCAAGGGCCGCCTGGCCCTCCAGCAGCGACTGTTCAGCCGCTTTCAGGTCACCCTCCATGGCCTCAAGGTCCGCCTTCGTGCCCTTCCCTTTCGGCGCCTTGGCCAGCGACGCCTTTGCCTCGTTCAGGGCGGTCTGCGCCTCTTTCTGCGCCGCCTCCGCCTCACCTTTGGCCTTCTCCTTCGCGGCGGCAGCGTCGGTCTTCGCTTTCTCCGCTTCTGCCTTGGCCTTGGTCAGTAACTCCTTCGCCTTATCGTAATTGCGCGCCAAGGCGAACTTTCCTTCCTGCGCTTTGATCTCTTCGTTGGCTTTCTGAAGCGCGTCCTCCGCGCCCTTAAAGACCTCACCCACGTATTCCGCGCCTGCGCTCCGCGCGTCCTCAATCGCGTTCTTAGCCGCGGTTACTTCCGAATCCGGAGGCTTTGCACATCCGACGAGCATTACCACAAGCGCAACGCTTACGACAGCATAGATCCGCCTCTGAATCGTCTCCATAAGTCTCACCTCTCCCTTCGTTTAGTTATGAGCAGACCCTACGTGAAGTTACTCTTTGATCCCATACTCTTTAATCTTGTATTGCAGCGTCCGTGGGCTGATTCCGAGAATGGCCGCCGCCTTTTCTCGGTGGTTGGTGACCTCGGCCAAGGTGCGACGAATAACCTCGCGCTCGATCTCTTCCAAAGCGGTTCCCAGAGTGACCACCATCGTCCGTGCTTCCTCCCGACTGGCTTGAATCTCCAAAGGAAGATGGACAGGACGGATGACCTTTTCATGCGCCGTCACGACCAAACGCTCGATCACATTCCGCAACTCCCGAATATTCCCAGGCCACGAATAGAGTTTGAGGGACCGCATGGCCTCCGACGATACCTCCATCGGGTCCTTTGGGTGGGCCTGGGTGAACTCCGCCAGGAAGCTCTCGACCAGCAAGGGAATATCCTCGCTACGATTCCGGAGCGGGGGTAGCCGTATCGGAATGACATTGAGCCGATAATACAGATCTTCCCGAAACGCGCCGGACTTCACGGCCTCTTCAAGATTGCGGTTCGTCGCGGCGACGACTCGCGTGTTCGCCTTGATGACTTTCGTGCCCCCGAGGTGGCGAAACTCTTTGGTTTCCAGCACACGGAGAAAATCCACTTGCGCTTTGGGAGACAGTTCGCCGATTTCATCGAGGAACAGGGTGCCACCATCGGCGAGTTCAAACCGCCCTGCCTTGGTTGCCACGGCACCCGTAAAGGCCCCCCGTTCATAACCGAACAACTCACTTTCGAATAGATTGTCGGGCAAGGCCCCGCAGTTGAGGGTTACGAACGGCCCCTCAGCCCTGGGACTTTTCTGGTGCATGGCGCGCGCAACAAGTTCCTTTCCGGTTCCACTCTCGCCCACTATCAAGACCGTAATGTCGCTGCCGGCCACCTGCTCGATCAATTCATAGACGTGATGCATCGGCTCGCTGTTGCCGATCATCCGCTCATAATGCTTCCTGGTCTGGAGATCCTGCCGCAGGCGCCGATTTTCGACGGCGAGCCGGCGCCTCTCCAACGCTTTCTCCACCACCACCGGGAACCGATCCTTTTCGATGGGCTTGGTCACATAGTCATAGGCTCCCAGCCTCATGGCTTCGACGGCGGTTTCCACTGACCCATAGGCGGTCATCACGACGACCTCGGTTTCAGGGAAGCCGTCTTTGACCCTGCGGAGCAGCTCGATTCCGCCGATGCCCGGCATCTTGAGGTCGGTCAGGACAAGATCAACAGGCGTCTCTCCCAATATCGCCCACGCTTCCTCGCCAGTTCCGACAGCCACGACGCGATGCCCTCGCTTTTCCAGGATCGTCACCAATGCCGACCTGATATTCACCTCGTCGTCAACGATGAGGATCTCAGCCTCAGGCTTCATACTTCCACCTTTTCGACAGGTCTGCCGACCACCGGGAGTCTGACGGTGACTGTGGTTCCCTGCCCCTCCTCACTGGAAACCTGGATCAGCCCCCCATGATCCTCCACGATGCGATAGGCAATGGCCAAACCTAATCCGCTCCCGTTCGGCTTGGTCGTGAAAAACGGTTCGAAAAGGCGAGGCAGGTCCTGCCGCGTGATCCCCGTACCAGTGTCTTGAATGATGATCTCGACCCATTGCCGCCCTTCAAATCGCCTCCCGTTGACGGCAATCCGGCAGACTCCTCCTGCCGGCATGGCCTGCACGGCATTGACGACGAGGTTGAGGAGGACTTGACTCAATTGCGTCTCGTCCCCCAGGACCCGAGGCAACCCCAATCCCACAGCCGTCTCCAGCCGAATCTGGCGCTCAGCGGTCTCATAGTGAAGCAACTGGACGATGTGCGCCACGACATCCTCGATCCGGATCTCGCGCATCTCGACTGCCGCCGGCCGGGCGAACTTGAGGAAGCTGTCCAGAATCCCTTTGAGTCGGCGGATCTCGACGTTCACGACGTCGAGGTACGCAGACACTTTGGGCGAAGCCACGTTTTGCTCGCGAAGCTCTTCTTCTAAGAGATGCGCGTTGAGGTCCA
>JAVHQA010000006.1:5130-6520 GCA_036170875.1 Nitrospirales bacterium | reverse complement strand
GGCGTCGGCGAGCAAGGTCCTGACCGTATCCCCTTCCGGAAAAACCTCTTCATACGAGTTGCCCAGCAAGGTGGCCACGGGCCGGCCCAGGATCGCCTCGGCCCTGGGGTTAACGGCCGTGATAATGCCGCTTCCATTGATCGTCACGATGCCGGTGGGCAGGCTATGAAGAATGTTGCGTGCCAGGCCCTTCACCGCCTCCAGGGTCTTCAGTGTGCTCTGGTAGTGCTGGTATGTGACGACTGCGGCGATCCCCACGCTACTCACGACAAACAAGAGCACCGCAATGGCGATCAGGTCCCGTCGTGACTGCCACAAGGCCGGCAACACGTTGGTTGGGACATCGCGGCCCGAGGTCAGTCCTTGCACAACGGCCTTTTCATGTTCGATGCTGAATAACAGAATGACTGAGACGGCCAGGGCTAGAATTAGGAGAACGGAAACGATCAACCTGATGGGGATTGCACGGAAAACCGTTTGTTCAGGAATGGAACGAAACATATTATATCGTGCCGAATGGAGATAAATAATCGTAGCACATCAAGAGGCTACTGTACAGCGAAGTACATGAATGTGGGCAGAACCTTCGGGCGCCGCTTGAGGCTTACGGGACATCCGTTCCCGTACCTGTAGATGGCTCCCCACAACTGGAACTGTCCCTGAGCGAGGCCCTCCGCCCTTCCAGATAATTCAGGCATTGCGGGCAGATGTTTTTCCTGGCTCGCTTGTCAAACGACAACTTGGGAGACCGAGAACCACAACGCTCGCAGATTTCACCTTTTAGGGTTGGATTGGACATCAGGACCACTTGCCTTCGAGCCGATCGACCAGAGAAGGAGACTTCCCCATGGTTGCGCTTATCTTTGGAACGAGAAGACCGGCTATCTCTAAGCACCGACTGCAATATAGCTGTTCCGATTTGCGGTCATAGAACAAGGGGCTGGCGACCTGATGACAATGCGCGCAGGCCTTGGGGTACATGGGTTTCCGGCTCTGCACAGCTGTTTCCTTTCTCGAATGTTCGTGGTCAAAGCCCAGGAGTTGGTTGGTCATAGGCATCTCTAGAAGCCAAAAGTCTCATGGCCTGGCTACACGACCCGGCACGTAACAAGCCTTCCACAAGTTTGTGCATGAAGAGGCCGTCGTAAAATCGCATGTCGGCGATCTGATGAAGAAGGACGGCAAGGTCCCTTTCATTTTGTTGCAGGTTGCCATCCTGCATCAACAGGTCTGCATGCATGAGCATATACTTGATGGACTGTCGGCAGACCTCCCGTCCTTTGCTGAGCATCTTACCTGCTCTAGGATAAGACCGAAGGTCCATGTAAATGGTTCCGAGTAGAAGATGGCCTTTCAGGTTAAGGGGTTCGCTTTCGACTGCCTGGCGCAG
>JAVHQA010000006.1:2485-5030 GCA_036170875.1 Nitrospirales bacterium | reverse complement strand
GCGCAGCTCACTTAGGAGAGCACGCTTGCACGCTGCATCAGTTTTATTCAAAAGGGTCTCCTTCAACCCAGGCGTACTCTCCTAATTGTTAAATGTTAAAGCAAATGTGATGCCGGACTTTGGCCATCAAAGTTGTTCCTGGTGGCCCGCCCACCTGCTGATAATAATAGGGTATTTCTCTCACGATCCTAGCAATGAGGGTCTGCTCAAAAATATGATCTTAAGAATGAGCCGTGAACCGCAAAAATTTCTGCGCGATCTGGGTTCCATGGGAGGACAGCCTTGCAGATCGTGTTGTTATCGTAAGATGTGCGATGCTTTTCCCAAGACAAAAGCGGCTGCAAAAATTGCAGTTGTACGTGCATTCATTCGTATCAATAGTGCAGAGGTGCGCCAGTTCAAGCGTTCACTTACGGTCTCATTTGAAAACCAACGATACGGGCTCTCAAATGGTCGTGTC
Source organism: Nitrospirales bacterium (assembly GCA_036170875.1). Lineage (GTDB taxonomy): Bacteria > Nitrospirota > Nitrospiria > Nitrospirales > NS-4 > SCTG01. Next base: position 4,570 of record JAVHQA010000006.1, on the reverse strand, counting down.
GCCACGGCTGCGGAGGAGCCCGCCGTCGTAGGTCTTCATCGGCCCTTCGTGGGTCACAACATACAGGATATTCGGGTCAGTGGGATGGAGGGCGAGCGCCACGACCGTCCCCGCTCCCGGGCCGCACCCGCACAGGAGCGGAAGCGCGATCAGCCAACCTGCTCTCAATCGGAACCGCATCACATTCATCGCTCACGAGGCGGTGGTGATGAAGCGTAGGAGCCGGTTCTCGGCCCAGTACCGATCTTCGCTGGCGGACGACCGTTGGATGAACCCGCAATGTCCGCCGTACGGAGGCGCCTCGAACCGGATCCGGGGGTTTGTCCGGACAGCCGGGATGTCGAAAATCCAATAGGGGATGAAGGGGTCGTCCTGAGCCGTGAGGATGAGCGTGGGCACCGTGATGGCGCCGAGCACGTGCCGGGAGCCGGCCCGTTCGTAATAATCGGCGGCGTCCCGATAGCCGCCGTCAGGCGCGGTGTACGCTTCGTCGAAGTCGAGAAGGGTCCGGACCGCCGGCAGGCGGGCCAGGTCGTATTGCCCCGGAAAGAGGGAGGCCTTCCGCCGCAGGCGGGCCTTGAGGCTCCGGACGAAGTGCACATTGTAGATCCAGTTTCGCGGCTGGATAAGGGCGGCCGTACAGGCTGCCGGGTCGATGTTGGGGCAAACCGCGACGACCCCCTTCAGCGCGGTGTTCGATCCGCCCAGCTCCCCTGCGGCCTTCAGCACCAAATTGCCACCCATGGAATATCCCCCCAGCCAGATGGAGTCGAGTCCATCACAGGCGGCCAGTTCCCCGAGAACCGTCCGGACATCCCCGCTCATCCCGTTATTATATAAGGTGGGCGTGAGGTGCTCTGTCCCGCCGCAGTTCCGCTGGTTTAACCGGACGACGTTGAATCCCCTCCGCCAGGCCTTGTCCGTCATCCCCAGCATATAGTGTGACTCGCTACAGCCCTCCAGCCCATGGACGAGAATCAAAGTGGGGCATCGCGTTGGGGCAGACTGCCAATGGCAATGGGCGAGGAGTTGCGATCCGGTGGGGGTGGCGAAGAGCCGCGCCTCAACGGGAATGTCGGGCGGCAATCCAGGCCGGGACCAGAATCGCGGGAACAGCGTCATCAGGTGAGGGTTCTTGAGCAAGGGATGGGGAACGAATGCGCGCATCAGGGAGGAAATCTACGGGATGCCGAACGAAACCGCAAGCGGCCGTGAAGTAATTTCCCGCTTGACTCTTTCGGTAATCTTAGGGATTATACTGCGACTGTTTGTAGGTGAGCGGTACTCTTCAAGCCTTCTTGCAAAGGAGTCGGGCCATGTTGCAAGTGATTGTGCTCGTTGCTTTCCTCCTGACCTTCAGCTTCACCGACCTTCTTCGCTCAGAAGAAAACCCCAACGCCAAGTTTGTCGGGATTTCAAAATGTGGCTCCAGTGGGTGTCATGGGAACGCCAAGCTCGGCAACCAGATGGCGAAGTGGGAAGACTCGGGCCACGGCAAGGCCACCACCGATCTCGGTACCAAGAAGGCCAAGGAATATGCGGCCAAGCTCAAGATTGCGGACCCAATGAAAGCCGATCTCTGTATGTCCTGCCATGTTACCGCACACGGCGTGCCCGAGGAGCGGCTGCTGGAAACCTTCACGGGCGATCAGGGCGTTGAATGCGAGATGTGCCATGGGGCCGGGAGCCTGTACCTTGATGCCCACAAGAAAAAAGATCGTAGCCATGCCGATCTGGTCGCCAAGGGTCTGCGCCCGCTCAAGACTGCTAAAGAGATCAAGGACAATTGCATGCAGTGCCACGGCGCGACGGAGAAGTGGGAGAAGATCAAAGCCAGCGGCCATTCCAAGCTGGATAAAACGCCCTTCGAAGAGGGCCTGAAGAAGACGAAGCACCCGCTGCCGAAAACGTGAGGAGACGAAACATGAGCAGGGTTCGCAGGCAGGCTTACATCGGGTTGGTGCTGCTGGCATGTGTATGCGCCGTCTCGGCGGTTTCGTGCGTGCGGGAGCCCTCGGTGGTGCAGACCGAAGCGGCCGGCGGGAAAGCGGCGAAGGCGCCGAAGTTCAAGGGCGAGGGCGGCAA
>JAVHQA010000006.1:0-2385 GCA_036170875.1 Nitrospirales bacterium | reverse complement strand
CACGGGCAGGCGCAGGCGTTTTTCGAGTTGAAGCCGGGCAACAAAGTGTACGGTCCGCACGGGAAAGGCGGGGAGAAAGACCCGCCGCCTGCCAAGAGCGATTTTCATGAAACCGAGCAGCGAGACGTGTTCAAGTCCTCCCAGCTCTGCCAGCAGTGTCACGAAGTCATCGTGCCGAACGGGCTCCGCTTGCAAGAGACCTATACCGAGTGGAAGAACAGCCCATGGGCGAAAGAAGGCGTGACCTGCCAATCGTGTCACATGGGGCCCGTGCCAGGCAAGCCGTCGGAGCGTCCGGTCGGCGAGATCGCGCAAGTGGCCGGCGCCGAATTACCCAAGCGGCCCTTGTCGGACCACTCCTTTACCGGAGTGGACTACCACTGGACCGACGACTACCCGTTCCGGGGCAAAGGCGACGTGGCGCCGGACGACCGGACCAAGAAGCGCAACGTCAAGATGCAAGCCAGCCTGGCCAAGAAGCGGCAGGAGTTGATGCGGAACGCGGCCAAGCTCCATGTCTCCGCCCCGCCCGCGCTTGCGGCTGGGGACAAGGGCGCCCTGGAAGTTCGCATCGAGAACACGTTCACCGGTCACCATTTCCCCGGCGGGTTTCCATGGCGGCAGGCATGGGTGGAGGTCAAATACACCGACGCGAAGGGGAATGTATTTTTCCAGTCCGGGGACCTCGACAGCAACGGAGACGTCCGCAACCAGTTTAGCCGCGACGTGAACAGCAGCAAGGTCCAGGAAGACCGGTATCTCGTGAATCTGCAGTCACAGGCGACGGTCCGCGGGTTCACCGGAGCAGGACTTTCGATGGGAAATTATGTGGAGTTGCCGTTCCCTCTGGCCGAAGAGGATGCCCCCTCCCCGACCGTCTTTCCGTCGGTCAGCCCGCAGTCCGTATACAACGGCGCCGACAATGCCCGGATCATCAAGCGCGGGATTCCGGCCCGCGACAGCCGGAGTTTTTCCTACCCCATCCGCGTCCCGGATGGTGTGTCCGGTCCCGTCACGTACAGCGTCCGGCTCCTCTACCGAAATTTCCCTCCCTACTACTTTGATTACTTTGCCCGCTATTACACCGACCTGAAAGGGCTGCTCGATACCTTGAAGACGAAGCTGGAGATCTACGAAGTGGATGCGGTGACCGGGACAATCGAGGCGGGAGGGCGATAAGCCGATGACAGAAAAACCGCTGCTTGGACGGAGTCGTGGAAAATGCATGAGAATCGCCGCTGCGGGCGCGTGGCTACTCGGAGTCCTTCTCGGGGGCGTCGCCCCTGGAGCCCAGGCCGAGACGATCGGCGGCAATTCCGGCGCGGATCAGTTTTTGCCGGAATGGCGGCCCGACGGCGGAACGATGCGGTTTGCCCTTCACGGCGATTACCAGATCTTTGAAGTGGGCAAAGTTCGGGACGAGAAGCAGACGGGCCTGCTCCGCCTCCAGAATACGCTCACGTTCGAGCCGGACATCCAACTGACCGACACCTTCCGGCTGCACGCGCGGTGGCGGCCGCTCAACAATGAAGCCTTCTTTTTCGACGGGGCGCAGGGCCGCCCCGACCGGGTTCAGCGTGCCTTTTTTGAGGGCACAGCCGTCGGGCTCGATGTGGCCGGCGGCCGGCTCCCGCTCGAGTTTCACAACCTGTACATGGCCCAGGATGACGTGCTGGGGGGCCTGATTGCGAAGAACAATCTCAATCTCTTCGGCCTTCCGAACATCAGGGTACTGGCCTTCGGCACAGCCTCCGGACGGTTCCACGAGCTCGAAGGCCGGGCCGGGCGACAGGTCGGGCTCTACGGGCTTGACGCCGTGATCGACACGACACGGTATATCACCGAAGCGACGTTTGGGTATCTCCACGACGAGGACGCGCGCAACCGTGAAGAACGCCATGCCGGCCTGTCCATCACTCGAATCCAGCCCAGACAGTCTACGTCCTTGCGGGCTTTCGGCAACTGGAATGAGGGGAACCAACAGACCGGCGGGCTGTTCATCATAGAGCATACCTATGTCTTCCCGGCGGAATACCTCGATCGTCCTACCTGGTACGCCAACGGGTTCTACGGCACGCGCGATTACCGGAGCATGGCCGCCGGCTCGATCAAGAACATTGGGTTCCTCTTCAATCAGTTGAATCTCGCGCCGCAACTGAACAACTTCGGCATCGATTCTTTCGGGTTCGCGACGGGAATCCTGCTGGGCCGGTCCCGCGACTTCACGGTGACCCCTGAATTCGCCATGGTCTTCGATCAGAGCCAGAAAAACAACGATCAGATGGCCGGTGGAATCCGCACTCAAACTCGGCTGTTGGATACCAGCTTCCTGCGCGTGGACCTCGTTTCCCTCCACCAGAGCATCGACGGGAACCGCAGCCAGTA
>JAVHQA010000005.1:0-1326 GCA_036170875.1 Nitrospirales bacterium | reverse complement strand
AAATGCCTTTTTTGCGCGCCTCGTTATTCATTTGGATGTTCCTCCCGATCCTACCGATTAAGGTCCGCACCCACCGCCCGTTCGAGCTCGGCCATCCGTTGCTCAGACTCGGCCAGAACCCGGTAATAGGCGAGTTGAAAGTCCTTGATCGCCCGCTCGGCATCCAGCAAGGTCAGGAACTCCGCCTTGCCCGTCTGGTAGCCGATGCGCGCGGACTCCAGTGTCTGCTGCGCCTGCGGCAGCACGGTGGTCTTGTAGAGCGCGACCATCTTCTCCGCCGCCTCAATCCTGGCCAGAAGATCCTTCACCTCGAACAGGATCTGGTTCTGCAAGGCCTGGAAGGTCGCTTTCGCCGAGTCTTGATTGGCCGTTGCCTCACGGACTCCCGCGTCGTATTTGGGCTTGGTCCAGAAAGAAAATGGCAGGCTCATCGTCACCGCGCCCCCGAATCCGTCCCGCGCGTCAAAGTTTTGGAAGCGCGACACCATGACATTGAAGTCCGGGTAATACTGTTTTTGCGCCAAAGCGATCGCTGTCTGGCTTCTGGCGATAGCGATGTCCAATGCCTGCAGCTCAGGACGGTTCTGAATCGCCGTCCGGTACAGCTCGTCGCGCGTCAACCGCGTCTTTGTCATGTCTGGCCCGGCCGGCTCAACCGGCTCTCCCAGCGGGGCCTGCGGATCGCGACTCAGGAACAGATTGAGTTTGGCCTTCGCAGTTTCCAGTTGCTGGTCCAGTACAGGCAGCTCATTGGATAGTTTGGAGAGTTCCACCGAGGATTTCAGCACGTCTACCTGGGCTCCCTTGCCGGCCCGAAACCGCGCGTTGGCGATCTCAAAAAACTCTTTTAAAATGTCGATCTGCCGGTGATGTACCTCGATCGCCTTGTGCGCGAGGAAGACCTCGTAGTAGGCGTTCTTGGCCTGCGCGGCCACGTCCCGTTCCTTGGCCCGGAGCAGCGCCGCGGCCATCCCGGCCTCTTTCACCGCCAGGCTTTCCTTGAGGCCCCGCTTGCCGGGATAGGGAAAGCGCTGCGACAGGCCGAAAATCGTGTTGCCTGTCCTCGTGACATTCAGGTTTTCCGGGGTGTTCCAGAATTCGATCTTGGCTTCCGGATCATCCAGGGAAGCCGCCTGCGGGGCGCGCTCTTTGGCCGCCTGCCACCGATGCCGGGCCGCCTGGATCTCGGGATTCCGCAGGAGCGCCTCGGTGACGACGGCATCCAGTTGAAGGGGCAGTTCACCCACAGCCCCGGAGGCGGGAATGGGCCCCAGTCCGATCGCTGAAAACACAATTGCAATGAGCACGCAATGATGCACGCACATG
>JAVHQA010000004.1:5073-6622 GCA_036170875.1 Nitrospirales bacterium | reverse complement strand
TCGCTCGCAATGACAGGCAGGTGTCATTGCGAGGAGCTTGGCGACGAAGCAATCTCCTGGTAGTGGGGGAGCCGAGATTGCTTCGCTTCCTGCCGCGCCTTTCGGCTCGCAGCTTCGGCTCGCAATGACATGCATAGCGTGAGGCGTAATGTTTACCGGCATCATTGAAGAGATGGGGGTCGTCAAGGCGGTGGGTAAGACGTTGCAGGGATGCAGCGTGGCGATTCTGGCCAAAACCGTTCTCGATGGGCTCAAGGTCGGGGACAGTGTGACGGTGAACGGCGTCTGCCTCACCGTGGTCGGCTGTGATGACGCGGAGATGAAAGCGGATATCTCGCCGGAAACGCTCACGGTCACGACGCTCGGCATGCTGAAGGCCGGCGATCCGGTGAATCTCGAACGGGCCATGCGCCTGGGGGACCGTCTGGGCGGCCACCTCGTCACCGGCCACGTGGACGGCGTCGGCACCATCCGATCGCGCGTCCCGGAGGCCGATGCGCTCCAGATCATGATCGAGGCGTCACGCGACATCCTGCGCTATTGCGTGCCCAAGGGCTCGATCACGGTGGACGGGATCAGCCTGACCATTAACGAGGTCACCGATCGTGGGTTCCGCGTCACCATCATTCCGCACACGGCGAAGGTCACGACGCTCGGTGTGAAGCATGTTGGCGATGCCGTTAATCTGGAGACGGACCTCATCGGCCGCTACGTCGAGCGCCTGCTTTCGGGGGGAGGCCCGTCCGAGATCAAGATCGACCGGGACTATCTGCAAAAACGCGGGTTGATTTAGCGCTTGGTTTTTGCCGCGTGCTAAGATGCGTCACGAGGGGGGAAGTGCATATGCGATACCGCAACCGTATTGTTCTAGTGGTCCTGGTGGTCGGGATGCTGGCGGGGGCCGCGCAGGCGAAGGGTTTTTTTAAGGTCGGCGATCCGGCGCCGAATTTTTCACTGGAGACGCTGGACGGCCAGACGATCAGCTTGGCCCAGTTCAAGGGCAAGGTGGTGGTGCTGGGCCTGTTCCATATCTGCGAGCCGTGCATGATTCAGGGGACCGAACTGCAGAAGGTCCATGAGGCCATGCAGGGCAAAAACGTGCAGGTTCTGGGCGTCAACTCGGCCGGGAACTCGAAGGACAAGGTGAAGGACTTCCTCAAGGAGTTTCCGTTGAAAGTCACGTATCCCTACATGGTCGATCCCAAGAAGGAGACCGACAAGCTTTACGGCGGCGGGCGGTTCATTCCCAATGTCTACATCATTGACCAGCAGGGGACCATCCGCTGGCAGCGGGTCGGGACCATGGAGATCGGCGCAGCGGAGGCGATCAAGGCCGAGGTGGAGAAACTGCTCACGCCGGGCGGCAAGGCCGGAGGGACGCTCTGATGGGGGAATTTGACGGGGGGAAGGAGAAGTTCCTCCAGGTGGTGAAGAGCATTGATCCGGCGGTGGAGGTCGTCATTCCGGTGGTGCCGAGCCGGGGCATATTCCTGATCTCGTTCACCAAGGCGGGCCAGCGCAAGTTTCTCACGATCAGCGAGGACGACAT
>JAVHQA010000004.1:0-4973 GCA_036170875.1 Nitrospirales bacterium | reverse complement strand
GATTGCTTCGCTTCGCTCGCAATGACAGAGGTAAGATTCATGCCTTCCTCGTCATCCGACCGACTCAATCAAATCGGCAACGAATATTTCGGGCGCGGGCTCTACACCGACGCCTACACGTACTACCAGCAGGCCCTGGAATGCGACCGGGGAACCGGCGACCCGCGCGCGCTGGTGGCGACGCTGGGCAACCTCGGCAATGTCTGCGCGGTCAGTGGAAGGCGCGAGCAGGCGCAGGCATACTACCAGGAAGTGCTGGAACTGCAGAAACGTCACGGGGATGAACGTGGCATCGGCACCACGCTGGCGAATCTCGGCAATCTGCGGACGGACGCGGGCGAATGGGAACGGGCCCGGGCCTACTATCTCGAGGCGTTTGATATGCTCACGAGGGTGGAGGACGAAGCGGGCCTGGCGGTGCTTCATTCCAACCTTGGATTGGTGGCGCGGGAAACCGGGAACCTCGACGACGCCCTCGCTCAGCACGAGCGTTCGCTGGTTCTCATGCGCCGGCTTGGCAATCAGGCCGGCGTTGCCGACGCCTACCGCATGATCGGCAAGACCCACGCGATCCGAAAGCAATACGACGAGGCGGCCTCCTGTGTGCTGACCAGTTTGGAAATCAGCCGGCGGCTTCGCGATGAGTTGCGCATGGCCGGGGCCTGGTACCTGCTGGCCGGCATCCGGGAGGAGCAGGGCAATCAGGCCGAGGCCGCCGATCTGCTGGAGCGCGTTGTAGCCATTGACCGGAAGTACCAGTTGCCGAAGCTTGAAGAAAACACGCGGAGGCTGGCGGCGCTGCAGGAGAAAATTAAACATGAGTAGGGGAGGGGTTTACCCCCTCCCGCTTCGGATGGGCGGGGATCAACCCCGCCCCTACATGTTGTAAGGGTTGGGGCCGGTGTGAGCAGCACGATTACCATCGGGTTTCTGGACCGGACGCGCGTTTGCATTGAGGCCGAGTTTACTCCTCCCATTGCTGATGACGCGCGCCGGGAACTGCTGATCCATGCCACATTACTCACCGGCCGGGCATTCGCCTCGTTGACTCCCGACCGGCAGCGGGCCTTCGCAGGGGTTTTGCGGGAGTGGATCGCCGCGCGATTCGAGACGTGCCCGTTGCAGATCGTTGACGGCGACCCGATGGCCTGCCCGCAACGGTTTGCCTCGACCTTTCTGGCTCCTGTCCGCGAATATGCCCTGGCGACGATCGGCTGCAGGCAGGAGGCGGGCGGGATCGATTATTTCCTGCCCATGGCGGCCGCCGCCTATCTCAGATATGTGGCGGACACCGACCACGATCCGGAGGAATTGCTCAAGCCGGCCCTGGCCCTGTGCGCCGCCGCGACGATTCATCCCATCACGCTCGACAATCATTTTCAAATGGCCGCCGCCAGCCTTCCCAAGATCGAGCCGATCATTGATCGGACTGTGAGTGTTGAACAGGATGCCCCCTCTCCCTTTCCCTCCCCCTCGAGGGGGGAGGGGAGGGTGGGGGTGAACGCCCTGCACCACCTGCGTGAGACGCGCCGCTCGCTGATTGTCTCCGCCTGCCTGGCCGCGCTGCTGATCGTGCTCGGCGTCCAGTATCTTTCGACGCGGGATCCCAGGGTCGGAGGAGAGCCGGCGGCGGTTCGCAGCGACGCGAGGCCGAAGGCCGTGCCGAAGCAGCCCGCCCCTACTATCCGTCCCCCCGGCGAAAGCCGGGGTCCAGGTCTGGATTCCGGCTTCCGCCGGAATGACGAGACGAAACGCATTCTCTCCCCTCACCCTGGCCCTCTCCCGCAAGGGGAGAGGGTAAGAGGGAAGGAAGCCCGCGCCTATCTCCGGACGGTGCGGGATCTTGCCGAAAACAGCCTGGCTCAGGTTGAGGTGATGCTGGCGGCGGCCGATCGGGCAGGGTTCGCAAGCGAGGAATCAGCCGATACGCTCGAACATGGCATACGGCAACTCCGCGCCTGGCGTCAGCAATTCACCGCACTCTCACCGCCTGGAAACCTTACAAGGCAACACGGTGCAGTCGAGATGGTTTTGAAGGAACTGGGAGGCATTGCCGGTTTGATGCGGTCCCGGCAATCAAAGCCGTCGTCGGGCGCGATCCATGCCCGCCTGTCCTCCATGCACGATGAATTGGCGAGGGTTTTGAGCGACGCTGACGGTTTTTGACCCCCCCCTAAAACTGTAAATTTTTCTTGCGTTTTCAATGTTGTTTCGATACCATCACCCAGAATTTTTGTGTTGGACCTGCGCCTGCTCAAAGCGGGGGTGAATACCCTTAGGAGGTTTGGCTGGAATGGCAGAGTTACTGTTCTACAATCGCCCGGCCCGGTTGAACCGCATTGCCCACGCCAAACTCCGGTACACGCCGCTCACCAATCTCGAATTTACCCGTAAAATTACCAGCGTTCCCTTGATGGCGGCTGAGTTCCCGCTGGCCTGCCGGCAATATCCCATCATTTTCATGCAGGCGGCGGATGGGACGGTGGGCGCCGTCGCCGTCCTCTCCCTGACCGAAGGCGTCAACTCATTCGTCGATGACAAGGGGCAGTGGACGGCGACCTACGTGCCGGCCTTCATCAGGCGCTATCCCTTCGTGTTGGCGGAGATCCCCGGCAAGCCCGACGACTTCGACGTCGCGTTCGATGAGGGGAGCGGCTGCTTTCACCCGAAGAAAGGCGAGCCCCTGTTCGATGACCACGGCGCGCCGACGGCGTTCCTCAACTCGCAAATCGAATTCCTGAAGAATTTTCACGCCGAGCATCAGCGCACCAGAAAGGCGATGGAGACTTTGAAGGCCGACGGGCTCTTGATTCCCTACAACGTGGATATCGTGCGTGGGAGTGACAAGGCCCAGTTCGCGGTCCGCAACGCGCTCGTGGTGGACGAGACCAAGCTCCAGAACCTGGCTGCCGAGAAGGCGGCGACGTATCTCAAGACCGGGATGCTGGGCCTGATCTATGCACACTTGATTTCCTTGCAGAGTTTTCTGTCTGTGGCGAATCGGGCCGGGGGCAAAGACGCCGATTCGATTCAGTGGTGGGCCAAGTAGAGATGTCATTGCGAGCATCTGTCATTGCGAGCGAAGCGAAGCAATCTCATTATCTGTCAGAGATTGCTTCGTCTCAATGCTCCTCGCAATGACAGAAAGAGATGCTCCTCGCAATGAGCAAGAGAATGACAAGAGGTGGAGGTGTCGTGAGCACTAAAAAGAACCGGTGGTTTCCAACGATGCTCGCTTTTGCCATGGCTGGCATGCTCGTCGCCGTGCCTGTAGTCCCGGTCCTGGCGCAGTTGCCGCCCGAGAAGAGGCCTGATGTCCTGCTGGAGCAGCAGCGCAAGCAGGAAGAGCAGAAGAAGCAGCAGGAGCAGATCACCCATCCGAAGGCGCCTCCCCAGATCGACAAGCCCGCGCGGACACGCCCGCCGAAGGGTAGCGAGGCGAAGGTCAAGGTCACCCAATTCAAGTTCAGCGGCAACACGGTCATCAAGACGAAGGAGCTGGAGAAAGTTGTTGCGCCGTCCATCGGCAAGACGCTGACCCTCCGCGAATTGGCCGAAGTGGCCGGCCTTGTGTCCGAGCACTACGCGGCCGAGGGGTTCATTCTGGCCCAGGCCTACCTGCCTCCTCAGGAAATCCGCGGGGGCGTCGTCGAGGTCGCCATCCTGGAAGGCAAGGTCGGCAAGATCGGCGTGACGGGGAACAAGCGCTATAAATCCTCCACGATCCTGCGCGCCATGGAGCCGGTCCGCAAGCGGGGCATCATCAATGAGGCCACGCTGGAAACGGCGCTGAACGAAATGAATGACTACCCCGGGCTGAAGGTGCGGGCCGCCCTCAAGCCGGGCGGGACACGCGGGCTGACCGATCTGGAATTGACGGCCAAGGAGCGGCTTCCCTATACCTTCTCGACGGACATCAATAATTATGGGTCGCGGCTCACCGGTCCGTGGCTGTACAGCGCGGAAGTCGGTCTTGGCAATCTGGCCGGGCTCGGCGACAATCTGAACCTTCGTGGGAGCAAATCCGACGATAACCTCTTTTTGACCAACTTCACCTACACGATCCCGGTGACCAGCTTCGGGACCAAGTTGCAGTTCAACTGGGTGCATTCCGAGCTCGTCATTGGCGAGGAGTTCGCCTCGCTTCGTCCGGTCGGTCGGGCGGATATCATCTCGGGGGACATTCTCCAGACCATTACCCGGACGGGGGCGCTGAGCCTCACGGCCATCGCTGGCTTTGACGGCAAGACCGTGCGGAACATCATCTCTAATAACCTCGCCAGCAAGGATGAGCTCCGGATCTTTCGGCTGGGCCTTCGGGGCGATTACCGCGACCCGTTCTTAGGTCGGACCTACTTCGGGGCGACGTGGCACCGCGGTGTGGACTTCTGGGGCGGCTCGAAGCAGGACGCGCCGGGGACGAGTTTTGCCATCACGGAAGGGACTCCAGCGATCACGCGCGGGGCCGGCCCCGGCAACTGGAGCAAATGGACCGGCGACCTGGCGCGCTTCCAGTCGCTGGGCTTTCCGTTCATCCAGAACTTACCGGTCCTTCCCAAGGTACTCAACGACAGCTACATGATTCTGCGTGCCACGGGGCAGATCGCGAGCGATCGTCTGCTCTCACCGGAGCGGTTTGCGATCGGCGGGTATTATACGGTGCGCGGTTATCCGACCGCTGAGCGAATCGGCGACAACGGCTATGCCGCCACGGCTGAACTGGTGGTGCCCATTCCATCTGCGGCGAAGGTGCCGTTCAGTTCGCAGACATATAAGGAGATGTTCCAGTTGGCGGCCTTCATCGATCACGGCGGCACGTTCGCGACGCCCTTGCAGTCAGTGACGCAGAGCGGGTTCGGTTATCTGACCGGCGCCGGCGGCGGCCTTCGGGTCAATATCCCGTTCGGCGTGCCCTCACCGGTGGACCGCGGGGCTCTGTCGCTCAAGATCGACTGGGCGTCGGCCATCGGGCG
>JAVHQA010000003.1:0-6648 GCA_036170875.1 Nitrospirales bacterium | reverse complement strand
TCCCGGATCGGACGGTGGTCGGTTCCGGCCATGGCGGCTTTGAGGTCGGCCGCCGCCTGCCGGATGGCCGCCAGCTCCGCCGGCGTGGCCAGCCCGTCGGCGCGCGCCAGCGCCTTCTCGGTCGCCTTCAAGATGCTTTCTGCCTCGGTCATCGCCTCGATCCGCTGCCGCTCCGTGATGTCCTGCTGGGCGTGCACGAAGGACTCGCGGATCATGCGCTCGACTTCCTGGTCCGACAGGCCGTAGGAGGGTTTCACTTCGAGGGACTGCGCCTCACCGGTGCGGACGTCCCGGGCGGTGACGCTGAGGATGCCGTTCGCGTCGATCATGAAGGTGACCTCGACGCGGGGCACACCGGCCGGGAGGGGCGGGATCCGGAGCTGGAAGCGCGCCAGGCTCCGGTTGTCCCTGGTGAGCTCGCGCTCGCCCTGGAGGATGTGGATGTCCACGGAAGTTTGGCCGTCCACGAACGTCGTGAACATTTCCTTCGCGCTGGTCGGGATCGTCGTGTTGCGGCGGATCAAGCTGCTCATCACGCCGCCCATCGTCTCGATCCCGAGGGTCAGCGGCGTCACGTCGAGCAGCAGCATGTCCTGAATGCCGCCGGATAGAATGCCCGCCTGAACAGCGGCGCCGAGCGCCACCACCTCATCCGGGTTGAGTTCGCAATGGGGGGGCTTGCCGAACAATGCCTGGACCTGTTGCCGTACGAGGGGCATCCGGGTGGAACCGCCGACGAGCACGACTTCGTCCACGTCCGTGGCCGAGAGCCCAGCATCCTTGATCGCCTGCCGGCAGGGTGCGAGGGTCTTTTCCACCAGATCATGGACCAGATTTTCGAACTCGGTCCGCGTGAAGGTTCGGCGATAGTTACCCATCGGCAGATGAATGTCGGTCTCGGTTTCCGACGAGAGCCGGCATTTCGCTTTTTCGGCCGCGATACGCATGTTTTGAATGATGGCCCCATCGGGAAAGGGGGTTTTCCCGCTTCGGCTTTGGTAGTCTTTCACGATTTCGTCCACCAGGCGCCGGTCGAAATCGTCGCCGCCGAGGTGCGTGTTGCCGTTTGTGGACAGGACTTCGAAGATGCCGCCCTTGAGCTTGAGAATGGAAATGTCGAAAGTGCCGCCACCCAGGTCGTAGACCGCGATGATGCCCTGCTTCCGCTTCTGCAGACCGTAGGCTTGGGTTGCGGGGGGGGGCTGGTTGACGAGCCGCACCACGTCCAGCCCCGCGATTTTTCCGGCGTCCTTCGTGGCCTGGCGCTGACTGTCGTTGAAATAGGCGGGGACCGTGATGACGACCTTGCGGATATCCTCGTGGAAGAACTGCTCGGCATGATCCTTGAGCTTATTGAGGATCATGGCGGAGATCTCAGGCGGAGTGAGCCATGTGTCGCCGAGTTGGAGGCGGATCACGCCGTTCTGCTCGGAGAGGTTGAAGTCGAAATACTGGAGTTCGGGGGTGACGTCGGTCAACCCCTTGCCCATGAAGCGCTTGACCGAATAGACGGTCTGTGCGGTGTTGCCCAGGAACTGCGCTTTGGCCTTGTCGCCGACGAGAAATCCGTCCGTCGTGGAGGCGACGATGGACGGCACCATCACGCGCCCGTCGGGACCCGGGATGACCGCGGGAGTCTTCCCCTTCATGTAGGCGATGAGCGAGTTGGTCGTTCCGAGATCGATTCCGACGATGCGCGCCATTTATCCCAGGGCCTCTGCGATGCTTCCGAGCATGTTGACTACGTAGGTGCGCTCGGACAGCAGGCCGCGCATCTCCTTCAAGGTCTGCTCCTTTTGATCTGAGTGGGCCTGGTCGTGCGAGTGTTTGTCTACCAGCCGGTCCCAGATCTGGAAGAGTTCGGCCAGACGGCTTTCCAAAGCGGCCCGTTTGGCCTCCAGTGTCTTCCGGGCGTTTTTCAGCAAGTCTCCCGAGCGGGAGGCGGAGGCGGCATCGTTCCGGGACTTGGCCGCCTGATACTCTTCCAGGTGCTCCTGAATCTCGAGGATTGTTTCAAAGAGATCGGCGGGCGCTTTTCCCGGGATGTCCTTGGCGGCGCCGGCCTCCAACCGCAGGAGATATTCCACGCGCTGGACGGGATCCTTCAGCGTCCGGTAGGCCTGGTTGAGGACGGCGGAATTGGCCAGGCTGACGGCCCGTTCCATCTCCGATTTGCCCTCATAGAAGTCCGGATGGAAAGCCCGGCTCAATTCGTAGAACTTGTTCTCCATGGACGCGGTGTCGATGTTCAGCTTCCGGGGCAGCCCCATGCACGTGAAGTAATCGATGTCCTTCGACAGGGGCTGGACCTTGACGCATTGGCCGCAGAAATATTCGCCGCCGATGTTGGACTGGCAGTTCCAGCACATGCTGCGCGCCAGGGGCACCACGGGCAGCTCTTTTCGTTTGGTTTCCATCGCGGCTTCCGGTCCTCCAGACACAACGGGCATGGCCGTCTAGCTTGGCCATGCCCCCGTGCGCGCGTTGCTTTGGCGAGGTGCGGTCAGACGGAAAACGATTCTCCGCAGCCGCAGCTCTTGGCGGCGTTCGGGTTGCTGAACTTGAACTGGCCGCTCAGCATGTCCTTTTGATAGTCGAGCTGGGTGCCCTGGAGATAGATCGCGCTCTTCATGTCCACGATGATCCGGACGCCCTCGACTTCATAGGACTGGTCGTGCGGTCCCATCTCCGTATCGAAGTTGACCGTATAGCTGAGGCCCGAACAGCCTCCGCCCTTGACACCTAGGCGCAGGGCGGCCGAGCCCAAGCCCTGGACTTCCTGGAGGCGCTTGATTTCCGCGACGGCGTTCGGCGTCAACGTCACGATCGGCGTGGCTGCGGCGGTCTCTTCCATGGAACTCATGCCTCCTTCACTTTGTCTCGGCGGCTTTCTTTTTGTAGTCTTCCAGCGCGGACTTGATGGCGTCCTCGGCCAGGACCGAGCAGTGGATCTTCACCGGCGGCAGGTTCAGCTCCTGCACGATGTCGGTGTTCTTGATCTTGTACGCCTCTTCAACGGTGCGGCCCTTGAGCCATTCGGTGGCCAGGCTGGAGCTGGCGATGGCGGAGCCGCAGCCGAAGGTCTTGAACTTGGCGTCCACGATGACGTCGTTCTCGACCTTGATCTGCAGTTTCATGACGTCGCCGCACTCCGGGGCGCCCACGATCCCGGTACCCACCTGTTTGTCGTCCTTCGGCAGGCTCCCCATGTTCCGCGGGTTATTGTAATGGTCAATGACCTTCTCGCTGTATGCCATGGTGCGTTCCCCCCTTAATGCACAGCCCATTGCACGGATTTCAAATCAATGCCTTCCTTCGCCATTTCGTAGAGCGGGGACATTTCGCGCAGCCGCTTCACGGCCTCGACCATCCGCTTACCCGTATAGTCGATTTCTTCGTCAGTCGTGAACCGGCCGAGCCCGAAGCGAATGGAGGAGTGGGCCAGGTCCGATCCGACGCCCAGCGCCCGCAGCACATACGACGGCTCCAGTGTTGCCGAGGTGCACGCCGATCCGGACGACAGCGCAATTTCCTTGACGCCCATGAGCAGCGCTTCACCCTCCACGTAGGCGAAGCTGATGTTGAGATTATGCGGCAGCCGTTCCGTCGGGTGCCCGTTGAGGTAGCACTCGTCCAGGTCCTTCATGATCTGGGCCTGGAGGCGGTCCCGCATCGCCGCGATCCGCTTGCTTTCGACCGGCATCTCCTGTTCGCACAGCTCGCAGGCTTTGCCGAACCCGATGATCAGGGGAACGGGGAGCGTGCCGGACCGCATTCCGCGTTCGTGGCCGCCGCCGTCGATCTGGGGCACGAGGCGGACCCGCGGTCCCTTCTTCCGCACATACAGGGCGCCGACGCCTTTGGGGCCGTAAATCTTGTGGGAGGTGAAGGACATCAGATCGACCTTGAGGGCCTCGACGTCCACCGGGATCTTGCCGACGCCCTGCGTCGCGTCGCAGTGGAGGAGGATGCCCTTTTCCTTGGCGATCTTGCCGATCTCGGCGATCGGATGGATCGTCCCGATTTCGTTGTTCGCCAGCATGATCGAAATCAGAATGGTCTTGTCCGTGATGGCCTTGCGGACCTCGTCGGGATTGACCCGGCCGTTCTTCTCCACGGGCAGGTAGGTGACCTTGATGCCGCGTTTCTCCAGCGACTTGCAGGTGTCCAGGATTGCCCGGTGCTCGGTCGTGCAGGTGATGACGTGATCGCCCTTCGCTTTGTACATCTCCACGACGCCCTTGAGCGCGAGGTTGTCGGATTCCGTGGCGCCGCTGGTGAAGACGACCTCCTTGGCATCGCAGTGGATGAGCTTGGCGATCTGCTTGCGCGCGTTCTCCACCGCTTCTTCAGCTTCCCACCCGAACTGGTGGTTGCGGCTGGCCGCATTGCCGAATTTTTCGATGAAGTAGGGCAGCATTGCTTCGAGGACCCTCGGGTCCATCTGAGTCGTGGAGTGATTATCCATGTAAATCGGAAACTTCATCGCGTGGCTCCTTATCATCCTGCTTCGAAGAATTAAGGCCGATGGCTGTAGACACGAGCGGACGGCATGATCGGAGACGTGTCGAACGAGCTCATGTCTTCGATCGACATGCTGTCGAGCAGCCCGTAGATGCTGTTCTGAATGTTGCGCATGGGGCTGCGGATGTTGCAGTGCGCCATCTGCACACACTGGGAATCCTCGTTGTGATAGCATTCGGTGATGCCGACCTGGCCTTCGATCGCCTGAATGATGGAGAGCACCGAGATGGTCTCCGGTGCTTTGGCGAGGACATATCCGCCCTTGGGGCCGTTCTGGCTGGCGATCAGGCCCTTCTTGCCGAGCTTTTGAAGAACCTTGGCCAGAAGCTCGACCGGAATCTTGTATTCTTCGGCGATCTCCTTGGTGTTCACCACGCGATCGGTACCCTTGGAGGCCATGTATTGAATGGCCATCATGGCATAATCGGTCTTTTTGGAAAGCTTCAGCATCGACGTAATCCCGATTTAATCAGTCGGCGACTATTTGTATCGGAGACCATCTTGGTCGGGTATAAACGTAACATCGCCTAAACCGCTTGTCAATGCAAATAATTTGTATTATATTTCGAGATGTTAAGAACAACCAGGCGAACTCGAACAGATGAATCAAGTCAGAGTCAGATTCGCCCCAAGCCCTACGGGGTACCTCCACATCGGTGGAGTCCGGACGGCTCTCTTCAACTGGCTCTTTGCCAGGCACGAAAAAGGCGTGTTCATTCTTCGGATTGAGGATACGGATCGGGCGCGCTCAACTCCTGAAGCCATTCAGGCAATCCTGGACGGGATGAAGTGGGTCGGGCTGGATTGGGACGAAGGGCCGATCTATCAGACCGAACGCCTGTCCATATACAAGGAGCAATCCGACCGACTGCTGGCGGAAGGGAAGGCCTACTTGTGCTACTGCACGGAAGAGGAACTGGACGCCCGCCGGAAGGAGGCTCTGGCTCGCAAGGAGCTTCCGAAGTACGACGGGCGATGCCGCCGGCGGTCCGGCGCTGCGCCGGCCGGCGTCTCGCCGGTCACCCGCTTTGTGTCGCCGCAGGACGGGCAGACCACGGTCCACGATCTGATCAAGGGAGACGTCACGTTCGACAACGCGCAACTGGACGATCTTGTCATCGTGCGGTCCAACGGGATGCCGACCTACAATTTCGGCGTGGTGGTGGACGATGCCCGGATGGCGATCACCCATGTCATCCGCGGCGATGACCACCTCAACAATACGCCACGGCAGATCCTGCTCTATCGGGCACTGGGCTATGAGCCGCCGCTGTTCGGCCATCTGTCCATGATCCTTGGCATGGATAAGGTCAAGCTGTCCAAGCGGCACGGGGCTACCTCGGTGCTGGAGTACCAGGAGGCGGGCTATCTGCCCGAAGCGCTGATCAACTACCTGGTGCGGCTGGGCTGGTCCCACGGCGATCAGGAAGTGTTTTCCTCGCAGGAGATGATCGAAAAATTCTCGCTGGAGAATATCTCCCGGTCTCCCGCGGCGTTCAATCCGGAAAAGCTCCTGTGGCTGAACGGGCATTATCTCAAGACGGCGGACACGAAACGGGTGGTGGAGCTGTTGCTCCCGTTTCTCCGGAAGCGGGGCGTGCTGGACGGCAGGGCGCAGCCGGACTCTGCCTGGCTCGAAAAGCTGGTGGTAGCCCTTCGCGAGCGGGCGCAGACGCTTGTGGAGATGGCCGACAAGGCGGCGCCGTTCTTCCAGGAGTCGGTTATAATGGACCAGGAAGCCGCGAAGAAATTCCTGACCGTGGCGGTGCGGCCGGCTTTCGCCAGGCTGGTCGCTGTGCTCGATCAGACGTCCGTATTCGAGCGCGACGCGCTGGAGCAGGGGTTTAAATCCGTGCTGACGGAGACGGGTCTCTCAATGGGCAAACTGGCACAACCGGTCCGCGTGGCGCTCACGGGCGGGACGGTCAGCCCCGGCATCTTTGACGTGATGGCGCTGCTGGGCCGCGAGCGGACGCTCGCGCGTCTCAAGAAGGCCATTGACTTGATGTGCTGAGCCACCGATAATGGGAACATACCACGTGACACAGGTTGGGGGATCGTCTAGTGGTAGGACGACAGTCTCTGAATCTGTCTACGGAGGTTCGATCCCTCCTCCCCCAGCCA
>JAVHQA010000002.1:19317-26435 GCA_036170875.1 Nitrospirales bacterium | reverse complement strand
ATGCGGATTGGGGTTGGTCGGAGGCCAGTCCTTGTAACCCACGCCCTCCGCCAGACACAGCAGAACGAACAGCAACATGGGTGCCAGCGTCGTCCGATCCGAGGACCCGAGGGCCATCTCACATAAAATCAATCAAGTGCGATCAGGACAAGGAATCAGCAGGAAGGCGGCAGGCGGGAGTCGGCTGTCTGAGGCGCTGGACAGCCAGATAGACTTTTTTGCAGGAAATCTGGAAATTCAAAAGGATGTAGTGTCTCAACGCTTGGACACACAGAAACGCTATCGGACAAGTTGGGACTCTCACTATCGGGCATCACAATCCCTTACGGCCAGTAGTGAGCCACTGCCTTGACGTACCCGAAAACGATATCCCGCCGGGCCACGATCCCGACCAGCGTCTTGCCCTTCACGACCGGCACCCGGATCAAGTGGCGCTCCTGAAGGATCTTGATAAGATCCAGGACCGGCGTCTCCTCCGTCACGGTCACCAGCTTTTCCTGGGGTGTCATCATGTCTCCTGCCGTGATCTTTCGCAGGTCTTTCCCGTCGGTCATGGCCTTGAGCAGATCGAACTCGCTGATTAGCCCAACGAGCGTCTTGTCTTCCTTCACAACAGGGATGCTCCCGAAATTCCTGTCGGTCAGCACTTGCGCTACGGCGAGCCCCACCGTGTGCGGACTGCAGGTGAAGACCGCGTCCTCCATGATCTGATGCACGGTTAACGTCTTCGGATCACACGCCTCGCACATGTACTCAGCCCGCCTCATACGTCATCCTCCTTGTGAGAGATTCTACTGAATCGAGGATATGCAAGGCGGACACCAAACAGACAACATCCCGTTATTTAAAAGGATTGTTCTCGCGAGTTGTTGCGGGCCCTTCGCGGAAAGAGTCATCGCGCCACGCTGCGCGAAACGACACTGTGGCGATGCGCGACAACAACGCGCGATCGTGAACAGGCCATCGAGGCGGGTCAGGGATGCCGGCACGAACTGGATTAACCTAAGGGAATGTGACAGACTATGTGTAACTCCAGTCGGAGGCCAGATCGTGGGAAAGGAGGGGGACCATGGCTAGAAAAGGTTTCATGTGGGCAATGGTGTTGGTCACATTTGTCATGCTGGGTTCCTGGGACCTCACTCGCGGGGACAAGGGATCGAGTGCACAGGTCGGCATTCCTCCGGAGACCGTGGCCGACTATGTCCATGCGGTGATCGAGGCGGACCGGACCTTCTACACGATCCACGTCGTGGAGAGGTTACAAACCAGAGGGAAGGCGAGCGCCTCAGAAAACTGGCGCGCCGAAGGGACGCTGCCGCTGCCGGCTCAGTTCCTCAGAGAGTCCGGCGAGCTGGCCGCGCTGACCGGAGCCCGTCTCCGCTACCGACTCATCGGGCTCTGGCCGATCAACAAACAGAACGGGCCGGCGACGGGGTTTGAGAAGACCGGACTTGAGGAAGTCCGAAAACACCCGGAACGCCCCTACACCGGCTACAGCACCAGCGGGCCAGATCGGTCCTTCCAGGCCGTGTACGCGGACCGGGCCGTCTCCCAAGCCTGCATTGGCTGTCATAACGCACACTCGAACAGCCCGAAACGCGATTTCAAGCTCAATGACGTGATGGGAGGGATTGTGATCACGATTCCGCTGAGCCAGTAACACGACCTAACGGCAAAGAAAAGGAAGCGGTCAATCTCACACTTCAGGGGACCCAGTCGGCGAGGAAAACGTTGAACTCCCCTTTCACCTTCGCGCCCCGATCCGACACCCAGACCAGCTTGGTGCCATCCGGAGAGAACATCGGGAAGCTGTTGAACCCCCCGTTAAAAGTGATTTGAGCGAGGCCCTGCCCGTCGTCGCCGACGAGGAACAGATGGAACGTCTGCCGCCGGGAGTCATGCAGGTTGGACGAGAACAGGATGCGCCGGCCGTCAGGATGGAAGACAGGGGCGACATTGGCGGCGCCGTTCGACGTCACCTGGCGTTGATGGCCGCCATCGGCGTCCATCACAAAAATCTCAAGCGGGTCGAGCTCGACAAGGTTTCTGGAAAGCAGGTCGTTGTATCGCGCCACGTCGGCCGGGTCGGTGGGATGGGAGGCCCGGTACACGATTCGCATGCTGTCGGGCGAGAAAAACGCCCCCCCCTCGTACCCGACCGCCGATGTCAGCCGCTTCACGTCGGTCCCATCCAGCCGCATGGAGTACAGATCAAGGTCTCCGTCCCGAACCGAGGTGAACGCAATGCGCGACCCGTTTGGCGCAATCGTCGCTTCCGCATCGTAACCGGGGCTGGCGGTCAGGCGAAAGATGTCCGAGCCGCGAACATTGGCCGTAAAGATGTCGTACTCGTCCAACGCCCGGAGGTCTCGCCCCTGAGCAGAAGGCTTCGGAGGGCACTGCGGGCCTTTCAGATGCGTGGACGCATACATCACCCGCCGGTCTCCTGGAAAAAAGGAGCCGCCGGAGGTGGCGCCCGACCCCGTGCTGACCAGACGCGCCTCGCCGCCACTCACATCCATTTCGTACTGTTGATCGCAGCCCCCACCATCCCGCGTGGACTGGAAGATCAGTCGTTGCCCGTCGCCGGAGAACCGGGCCTCGGCGTTCTGCTTCCCCCGCGTGAGCTGGCGGATATTCTTCAGATGCCGTTCGGCGTGAACAGCCGGAGCGCCGCGCTTCATGTTCGACTCGGCGAGCACAACGGACGCGAGCGATGCCCCCAGCATGCCCATCGCCACAACGGCCCCCAACATCCTCAGTTTATTTCTCGACGCCACAAGCCCTCCCTTTCCGCCTTCGAGCACCATCCTCCTATCGGGCGCACCTGAATCCTACGGTCGCCGCGCGCTGGTCCGGCACGGCGCCGCCGCGGGTCGCTGTCCGCAGCATCTCCGGCTTGCTCTTCCATGAACCGCCGCGCACGCTCTTGTACCGGCCGGTGTCGGGCCCCTGGGGGTTCCGCTCCGGCATCAGGACGTAGTAATCGATCCCCATCCAGTCCCAGACCCACTCCGCCACGTTGCCGGCCATGTGATGGAGGCCGAACGGGCTGCGTCCCTCCTCCCCGCTGTCCACCGCCGCCACAATCGGGATCTCGTGGACGTGGTGCTGCCTGAACACCGCCAGCCCCGGATCCGGCTTCGCACTGCCCCATGGGAAGAGCCGGCCCTCGGGTCCGCGCGCCGCCTTCTCCCATTCGGCCTCCGTCGGCAGGCGCCTGCCCCGGCTTTGGCAGAAGTCCGCCGCCTCCTGCCAGACGACGTACAGCGCGGGCCAGCGCGCCATGACGTAATCCGGCAGGCTGTGCACGCTGATGAGGTGCCGGATCAGGCGCTGCAGCTCCTCCGGCGGTTGGCGGTGCTGCGCCTGCAGCCACGCGAGGTACTCGCCCAGGCTCGCCTCGTCGCGGTCAATCTCATAGGCATCCAGCCAGATGCGGCGTTGCGGCATCTCGGTGTCGTCGAATTGGGTCTCCATTCCATAGGGGTCGTCGTCTTTGCGGATGGTGCCCATGAGGAACCAGCCTTCCGGGATCGGGACCATGGGCGACGGCTGGGCGAGCTGCGCAATGGCGGCAAAATGCCTGGCCGATTCAGCCGCCTGATTCGCGGCGGCCGCCGGAGCCTCAGGCACGACGAGGAGCGCAGCCAGGACCAGGGAGAACCAGTGCTTGCCACATCGCACAATCGGGACTCGTCTTTACCTGGACTCGTGCAGCAAGCGGCCGATGGCCCCGGCGGCCGTGACGCGCACCGCAACATCGGCGTCGGACAGGAGCGGCTTCAGCGTCGAAAGGTATTTCTCGGAGCCCAGGTGGCCGAGGGCGCGAATGGCCGTGATGCGGGGGCGCGGGGTGTCATCCCGCATGAGTTCGAGCAGGTAGGGCAACGCCGCGGGATTCCCGGTATGCGCGAGCGCCTTGCCCACGGCCGAGCGAACGCCGGGATCCCGGGATTGCATCGAGGCCCGCAGCACGGGCTCGGCGGCTCCCGGTCTGTGCGGTAGGAGAACAGCGGCAACCTCGGCGCGCACGAACTCATTCTCATCCTGCAGGAGCGGCTCAATCATGGGGACGGCCTTGGCCCCTTCCAGCCTGGCCAGGCCGGCCGCCGCCACGCCCCGGGTGATGGCCACGGGGTCTTTGACCAACAGGGCAATGGCCGGCACCGCCCCGGTTTCGCCGCGCTCGGCCAGGATCCCCGCCGCGACGGCGCGAACGTTGCCGTCGCGGTCAACCAACGCCGCCTTGATCGCAGGCACTACCCGGGCGTCCTTCAGGTGCGCAAGTATCCGGAGCACTGCGGCCCGTTCGTCCGGCTTGGGATGCTTCAACCCCTCCAACGCCGTGGGCAGCGCTTCCGGCCGCCCCAGCGCCACAAGGGCGGCCGCGGCAGCCGCCTGCACTCTCGGCTGGTCATCCTTCAGCAGAGGCTCGATGTCCGGGATGAGCTTGCGCTCTCCTGAATCGCCGAACGCGCGCACGACATACTCACGGACCAGCGCGGCCGGGTCCTGCAGGAGCTTGCGCAAGCGGTCCAAGTGAGCGGCGTGGCCTGTGCGGGCCACCCCTTCGACCGCCAGCGCCCGCACCATCCCCGACTGGTCGGCCAGGGCCAATTCCAGGAGCGGCAGTGAGTCGGCGCCTGCCACCTCCTTCAAGGCCGTTACCGCCGCTCCCCGCATTTGCTCGCGCATGTCGATCACCGCAGGAGCGATGACACCCAGCGCCAGCTCCCTGAGCAGCGGCCGATCATCCTTGCCCAGGTGCCCGGCCAATCGGTTGTAATCATCGACCGCCTTCCCCGGCGCGTTCAACTTGATATGGGCCCGCATCCGCAGTTCGAGCGCGCCGGAAGGCCCGCTGCCCTTTCCGATCAGCGCGTCCAAAAGCATGACCGCTTTGGCATAGTCGCGCTTCTCGTAGGCGGAACGCGCCTCGCCGAGCTGGTCGGCCGCCGGCACGGTGCCTGCCAACAAAGACCACACCCCAACTATGACCACCACAATCAAAAATGCCCGTCTCATTGATTCCATTGGTCCCTCTTGTCACGTAGCGCGGGCATACCACGCATCACGAAGAAGGTCAAGAACTGTCCTTGACACGGCACTACGGGACTGTTAGATCACAGGTCACAATCTTCACGGAGAATCCAAATGTACGCCATTCTGTTCCACGCCATGCTCTGCAGCGCAATCCTGTGGTTTATCCCGGAGCCCGTCGCCGGCGCCGATCCGTCCCCAACCCTCGCGGGTAAGGACGGCGCGCCGCTGGTTCTCATCCCGGCCGGCCCGTTCCCGATGGGTGTGCCCAAGGGCGACCGCGATGGCGGCCGCGACGAGTATCCCAATCACGAGGTCTTTCTCGACGCCTACTACATCGATAAATTCGAGCTGACCAACGGCCGCTACCGGGAGTTCGTCCGCGCGACCGGGCACCGGCCGCCTCAGCACCCGAACGATCCGAGCCGGAATCTCTGGCAGGGCGCCGTGGTGCCGGACTCCATCGTGGACCAACCGGTCATCAATGTGGACTGGCAGGACGCGGACGCCTATTGCCGGTGGGCCGGCCGGCGCCTCCCGACGGAAGCCGAATGGGAGAAGGCCGCGCGGGGCACCGGCGACCCCCGCTTCCCCTGGGGGAACGTTGAGCCGACGCACAAGCATTTGAACTTCAACCAGCGCTGGCAGGGAGAAAAGACACTCAAGCCGGTGGGAAGCTACGAAGCCGGCAAGAGCCCATTCGGGGTCTACGACATGGCCGGGAACGTGTGGGAATGGGTTGCCGACTGGTATGACGCCTTCTACTATGGGAAAAGCCCGGCGCGGAACCCGAAGGGCCCGGCAACCGGCGCCGACAAGGTGCTGCGCAGCTCCGGCTGGGAAGTGGAGACCCCTTTTGTTCGATCCGTGACCCGAGTCAAGAGCGACCCCTTGAACAGAAACCACTCGACGGGATTCCGCTGCGCGGCCGACGCGGCAAACGCCGCCCGGCGGTAGTAAGCAGGGTCTGGTCTTGCTTTAAGGCTGCTGCAACTCCACCGTCGGCTTGATCGTCTTGTCTCCCAGTATCCCCAGGCTGAAGCGGGGATTCTCCACCGTGTCCATGCCGGCACGCACCCCTTCGCGCGGCTGAATCTCGAAATTCACCGTCGCGGCACTCCTGGCCGGAATCGTCACCTCCTGTTCGATGACAGTCTTGGCTTGCGGGTGCCACACCATGAGCTTGTAGGTCCCCGGAGGGATGTCGCCGATCGCAAACCGTCCGGACTGGTCCGTCAGGGCAAAATAGGGATTCTCCACGGCCAGGCCCCAGCTTTCCATGTAGGCGTGGAACCCGCACTGCATGACGAAGACCCGGCGTCCTTTGGTCATGTCAATTTCCTGAACCATGGGTTCGCCGGGGATGTGCTTATGGTACTCGGCGCTCATGCTTGCTGTCTTTGGATGATGCGGATTCATCGGCATCGGCCGATTAAACAAGACCCGCGGCCCCAATTGCGACGTTTCGTACGCCTGGATGTCGTGCATCACCGGGTCCATGTTGACGACCTTCACCTTTTGGTGATCCCGCACGACCGTCACGAACGGCTTGAACTGGCAATCGATCGCTTCGATTCTCGATTCCTGGAACTTAAAGGGTTTGCCTTGCTCGATCCCTGTCAGCATCACCACCACGTCTTTGACGCCGCTCTCCTCGCCGATCGTGAACTCCTTCAACAGCCGCCAGCCGGCGCCGTTGGAAATGCGTCCGCAATAGACCGGGTCCGGGAAGGTCACCAGATTGAACCCGCGTGGAACCGGCTTGCCTCCTTTCAGAGTCACCTGCCCTGCTAATGAACCACCTTCTGTTACCGGTTTTTCCTGATATGCCTGCGCCCACGACGTTCCCACGAAGATGCTGAAGCCGATGCCCAGCATCATCCCATAGGCCCACCGCATCTGATGACCGACCTTGTTCTGATAATCCATTCCGGCCTCCTCTGACGCACACCGCTTTGAAACGAAGCGGGGGGGGGCTTCTTGAAAGCGTCCCCCCCGCCACTCCGAGCTTGCTGAACCCGGCCCTTCATTGACCCGTTGCATCTGCAGAGCAACCGGTGCCCCCCGGGCCGGGA
>JAVHQA010000002.1:4930-19307 GCA_036170875.1 Nitrospirales bacterium | reverse complement strand
TCCATTCCGGCCTCCTCTGACGCGCACCACTTTGAAACGAAGCGGGGGGGGCGCGTCTTAAAATCGTCCCCCCCCCCCCCCCCGCCACTCCGAGCTTGCTGAACCCGGCCCTTCATGGACCCGTTGCACCTGCAGAGCAACGGGTACCCCATGGGCCGGGATATGCAATACCGCTTACTTCTCGGCTTTCAACGCCGCCGGCGTCGCCACAGGCGCCTCCGGCTGTGCCTCGGCTTTCTGACCACCGATGGCCCCGCTCGTCAGCGGCAGAATCCGCTGGTCACCGGCCGGCAACACCCGGAAGTAGCCCCATTGCCCGGACTGCGAGTACGGCAGCCGCTGGTTGGACCAGACATAGTCCCCGACCAGCCGGTACGGACCACCTGCTCCCTGCCGCAGGAAGACATCCAGCGTCTCCGAGCCCGCGAACTCCACCACGCTGATCATGTCGGCGCCCTTCATGTAGGGCTCGATCGGCCACTCATGCCCTTCGATCCCGAACATGCCGTTCTGCTCGTTCCACGCGCCGATCACGTGAATCCGCACCGGGTCGCCCGCGTGCGCCTGGATCAGCGGCGTTTGAGGATCTTCGGGTTGCGCCACCGAGCACGGACTAAAGATATGTCCGAGCTTGCAGCCCTGCTCCTCCCGCTGCTTGTAGGGCTCGTTCCGGTAATTCACGCCCGTCAAGCCGGCCACGTTCTGCACGTAGGGCATGAAGCTCGTGCCGATGATATTGTCCTCATCCTGGAAGAAGAGGGCCACATCCCGGTAACTGGCCTTGTCCGCGTTCTCCGGCAGGGTCGTGTCCACGATCACGTCGGCCCGCCAGGCGTTCTTCTGGGACAGGTCCTCGCCGGTCACCGGATCGCGATACTTCGACCCCTTCGGCCCGACGATAACCGCCCCGAACAGCCCGTTGCGCGGGTTGGTGACGACGTTCGCGCCATCCCACACCAAGGAGGTCGTCTCCTTGTTGAGCGGATGCGCGTAGTACGTGTACGTGCGGCTTTCGCCCGAACCGATGGTCTGGTCGCCCGGGTTGTTGCCCACGTTGATCCCCTGCGAGTCTTTCGGATCGAAGCCCAGACCCGGCGCAAAGAACGATGCCCGACTTCCCGCCATCTTGTTCTTCAGATTCACCTTGACGCAGTCGCCGAGGTTCACACGCAACGTCAAGGGGCTCGGTTGCAAGCCCGTCGCCACTCTGGCGGCTTCCTCCTCCAAGGCGAAGATCTTGGCCTCAGGATTGGCCACTTCGATCTTGCGCTCGAAATCCACTTCGATCGCGCCTTTCGCCTTCGTGTTAAAGACGAGCGGGCGATCCATGGCGACCACGTTGAAGGTCTTCACCGGCGCGTCGTTCGGACAGACCGACGCCGGCGCCTTCGGGATTCCCTCCGGCTTCGTGCCGGCCGGGAGGAGCTTCAGATCCGGCACCTCCTTATCCAGCACGCGGACGATACCCCAAGCGCCCTCCATGAAATGGGAGGAGCGGCCATTGAAGTGGATGTAGTCGCCCGGCATCCCCTGGAACCCGCCGGCCTTGCTCACGAGGTCATACCGCTCGGCGATCCCGACGTGGATCGAGTTCTTCCGATTGGCGTCCCCGGCGTAGCGCTCGGTCAGGAACGTGTGGCCCGCAATGGTCCACACGTGCGACTCGTTCATCAACTGATGCAACAGCCTGAACACCACCGTATCGCCGAGATACGCCCTCAAGAGCGGCGTGCCCGGATCCTGGTGTACCGCGCTGCTGAACAGCTTGGACGTGTCCGGGTTGTTCGCCAGACGTTGCGCGAACGGCTCGGCCCTGAAATTCAGGCCGCTGCCGGTCGTATGGGTGCCGCCGTTCACGTACTTGTTGGGCAGCATCGCGATCTTGTCCGGCATCTGGAAGGACACGGTCTTTCCGCCTTCCAACGCCACTTCGACCGGCTGTCCCGGAGGATTGCCGGCTTGTATGACGTTGACGGTATGCGGCACCGTGTCATGGATCGAGACCATCAATTCCCGGAAGCTGCCGTTCACGCCGTAGCCCACCGGTTCGGTGGTATGGATGTCGGCGATCGGGCCGCTCCGGATTTCCTTGCCGGTCTTGGCGTCATGGTACGTGGAGCCCTGCGGCTCGATGATCACGGACCCGAACCCGCCGTGCGGCCAGGTCGTGGCCCCGAAGGCGTGGTCGTGCCAGAACACCGTCCCCAGGTCCACGTCCACCCACCACCTCATCCGGACAAATTCGACCGTCACAATGTCCTTGACCGGGTGATCATGCTTCAGCGCGTGCGCCAGCGTGATCGTGTCGCCGCTGATGCCCGTGATACGCTGAATCTCATTGCCCTTGACGTTGTCCGCGCCGATCAGCAACTCGGTGCCGACGTGGTACTGGGCTGCATTCTTGACCTTGATCGCCTTGCCGCCGGCCTTCACCGCATCCGTCAGCACGGTATTCATCGGCGCCGGCAGGCCGGCCTTCTTCGGCTTCTCCAGCATCGTGAACGGCCGCACCGACTGCTCATAGGACATCCCGGTGATGACGCCGTCAGACGCCTGGTTGTCGAACTGCATGAAGTGGGGATGGATGTTGACCTTCGACGACTGGAAGTTCGTGAAGTCGTCGTCGTCCCACTCACTCGTCAGGATCGAGTCCACGCAATCATAGACGTTCGCGCGGATCACGAGCGGATACTTCTTGTCGTCGTTCGCCCGCGTCTCGGCCTCCTCTTCGTGGAGGACATAAATCAATCCGTCCTTGTCCACGATGGCCGGCTCCTTGCCCTGCGCCTTGGCCAGGGTGATCGGCGTCCGAATGAAGTGGATGTTATAGAACTTGCGCCCGGCATTCTCCGGGCAGAGGCTCCAGCGTCCCTGCTCGCCCGGTTTGGCCGGCTCCGCCGTACGCTCGCCATTGGCGTCCTGGTGAATCATATCCAGCCACGGCGCCCCGTTGTGGTTCGGCGGGAACGGCACGCGCTTGCCGAAGTGCGGTTTCATGGTCGGCCACGAGATCCTGCCGGTTCGCGCCTCGAACAGGATCGGCAGCCGCTCGCCCGGCTTCGGCGACTTGTACTTCGGGTTCTTGATGGTGCTTTCCTTCTCGGTCAACGCCACGTGGCCCTTCCAGGCCCAATCCAGCACCGTCGCGTCGTAGGCCATGATCTGGCCCTTCTCATCGTCCTTGTGGCCGGGCTTGCCCATCGTCGGTATCTGTATCTCGACCCAGTCCTTGATGGTCACAACCGCCGGATTGCTCTTCCAGTTGGTCTTGCCCTTCTCCACGATTTGGAAGAGCTTCCCGAACCAGTCCATCGTCTTGCCGATGAGCTTGTCGGAGGTCACGCCGACATGGATCCGGCCCTGCCGATCCGGCAGTTCCCGCAGATCGGGCATGACGTCGGTGTGGTATTCCCCCACCTGAAGCGTGTTGTAGGTCCGCGCGTATCCCCACATGCCGGCCACATAGTGGTGCGCCACATGGCAGTGGAAGAGGAAGTCGCCGGCCAGTTGCTGGCACAGACCTGAGCCGCACTCGTTCTCCAGGTCCAATGCTTCCGACGGTCCGATCACTTCGACGTCCACGCGGTCCGTCTTGGTCCGGATCACCGGATACTTGATCGGCCCGTCCTTGGCGGTCGCCCACAACTCGGTGTCCAACGCCCGCGCGCTGCGCGGCCACCGGATGGAGCCGCCATGCGGGTGGTGGGAGTGGAATACTTCCGAGCCGCCGTGCACGATCCGCCACTTGACGGGATCGCCCAGATAGGCTCGTGGAAGCGTCGTCGGCACATCGCCGAACGTGTACGAGCTGTACGCGAGCGACTCATCCTCGAAGCCAAAGTACTCGTGTTGCAGGTGCATCTCGTCGATGCCGAAGGGCTCGCTGCGATAGTTCAGCGCCCGCCCGCCCGGACGGTACGCGTCCGTAAGTGGGTCCCGCTGCGGCAGGAAGTCACCCTTCTTGTTGACCGGCCGGAAGGCCTCGTCGCCGACTTCATGGTAGATGATCACATGCTCGCGGAAATCGGGCCCGGAGCCGTTGTTTATCATCACCTGCCAGCCGCTTCTCGCTTCGGTCGCCGGACCCGTGCCCAGGGGCTCCAGATACCGGGACCCCTTCGGTTCCACCACGAATGCGCCGGCCAGCCCCATTACCGTCAGCTCACGGTCGTTGCTGTACGAATGGAACTGCCGCACGCCTTCCTGGACAGTGGGGTGGAGGTACCATTCCATCTCCACGCTTTTCCCGGGCGCCACGATCGTGTCCGGGTTCGTAGTCACCGCCGGCTTGCCCGTCGCGCTGACGATCATGCTGGCGCCGTTGATGTGGAGGCTGCCGGACTCATCCTTCAACTGGTTCTGCAGCGTGATCCTGACGCAATCGCCCTGGTTACCCCGAATGACGAGCGGCTGAATGATATCGCCCTGGAGGCCGTTCGAAACCGCCCCGGTGTCGAACTGATCCTTTTCATTCTCGCGCGCGGCCTTGTTCTTCGCCTCTTCGGCTCGCGCCTTTTGAATGTCCTCGTTCAGGATGTACATGTAGCCGGGATAGTAATCCAGCCACTGGTTGAGGGTAATCTCGATGGCGATCATCGCGACATTGTAGTGCTTCACGGGCGCGGCGGCGGGGCAACGCCCCCCCGTCATTGCAACGGGTTCCACCCCCGGCGTCGAAGCCAGCAACCAACTGGCCCCCTCTTGCCCAGCGTACTGGTGCATCGAGGACATCGTATTGTAACCGCCGGATGTCCTCTGTGCCTGGCCCTGGGATTCCATTTGCTGCATCAGGCGCTTGTGTTGAAGGTCCACCTTCGCGGCCCGATCGGCACGCCCTTCCATCGCGTCCTCGACAACGGTCTGCCCCTTGAGCTTCTCAGCCCATCCCGGGCTCGCCGCCATGTGGCTCGCATGCTCGTCAGCGGCAAAGGCCGCCGGCGAGAAGATCAGTCCGCCGGCGATCGCAATCGCCTGGAGAGCATCGGCCAATCGGCCGGAATCCCTCCAACCGAACGATTTACTGCTCATAATCCAGCCTCCTTCTGTTGAGTTATTTGCCCCAGAATCCATAAGTTCTATTCCTGTTTGTCATTCCGGGCTTGACCC
The DNA here is from genome assembly GCA_036170875.1 of Nitrospirales bacterium. GTDB lineage: Bacteria > Nitrospirota > Nitrospiria > Nitrospirales > NS-4 > SCTG01. The sequence goes on along the minus strand of JAVHQA010000002.1, from coordinate 14,201 downwards.
GGAATCCAGTTCCTTCCTGGGTTCCCGCTTTCGCGGGAATGACAGACACAGCAGTGATTAACGTTGCCGCGTATAAATTAATCAAGCAACCGATGTGCCACGTTTGGCGTACCCGTCAAGGATGCTCCGGTTGCTTGGAAAAACAACGCTATCGGGATTCCCCGGCTTGCGCCGGCGTCGCGGCGATTTTCCTGCTTTGTCTTTGACCATGGACAACTCCGCCAGCGCCATTCTCACGAGCCCTGCAATCTCAAAGGATTAGACTGTCCAATTTATTAGACAATGCGCTCCTCCCTGTGGCGCATCGGAACAGCGCCTTTCTCGTCCAGCGACGGGTGGATCTGGTACCGGCTGAGCTTGTTATAGAAGCTGGCGCGGCTGATTTTCAGCGATCGGGCGGCCAGAGCCCGGTTGCCGTTCGCCTGGCGAAGGGCCTCGACGATCCGGCCGCGCTCCAGGATCCTGACCGCGTCCTGCCGCTCGCTCGACAGCGAGGAGTCGTTCCGCACAGCGGCCGGCATGCCGATGAGGTCGGCGAAGAGCCGGTCGGCCGCCAGTTCTCCGCCCGGCGCCGTGACGACCGCCCGTTCGATCACATGCCGCAACTCACGGACGTTTCCCGGCCAGGCATGAGCCGTCAGGAGACGTATCGCTTCGGGCGGAACGGCCAGGGGATTTCGTCCGTACCGTGCGCAGAACTCCGCAACAAATGCCTCGATCAGAAGCGGCACATCTTCCCTGCGCCGGCGTAGCGGAGGAATGGTCATCGGGATCACCGCAAGGCGGTAATAGAGGTCCTCGCGAAAGGCCTTCGCCGCGACCAGCGGGACCATCGGCCGGTTGCTCGCGGCAATGATCCGCACATCCACTTTCACGCGCCGGATCCCGCCGACCGGCTTGATCTCGCCCTCCTGAATGACCCGGAGCAGCTTCGCCTGCAAGGCCGGACTCATGTCGGCAATCTCATCCAGGAAGATCGTCCCGCCGTCCGCTTCCTCGAACAGACCCGGCTTGGCGGCCACCGCGCCGGTGAACGCCCCGCGGACATGCCCGAAAAGCTCGCTCTCCAGCAGCGTTTCCGGAAGCGCGCCGCAATCAATCACGACGAATGGGTGGTCCCGCCGCCGGCTGAGCTCGTGCACGGTCCGCGCCACCATCTCCTTGCCGGTGCCGCTCTCCCCTTCCAGCAGCACAGTCGCATCGCTGGGCGCCACCAGATGGATCATCTCAAAGAGGTGACGCATCACGTCGCTGCGACCGATGAGACGCCCCAGCCCTTCCTCGCGCGCATCACCCGCCGTTCCCCCTGGCGCAGCCCCTGGCCCGGCGGTCGGAGCCGGTTCGGAGGGAGCTGCGAGAGCGGAGAGCAGCGAGCACGATGGCGCGCCGTCTGTGGGCTGTTCCTGCGAAAAAGCCTGCGTCATGAGGGCGAACGGATGTTGCGCGGGAGATCCCAGATCGGCCACCGGACAGCTCTCACAGGGCTCATTCCGCCCCATGGTGGCATAGCACTTGCCGCCTGGCTCCACCGCGCCCCCCTCCACGAGTTCGCGCGCCGCCCGGTTTGCGTAGATCAGGTTCAAGTCCCGATCGACCACCCGCAGGCTTTGAGAAAGCCCGTTCAGCACGGATTCCATCAGCCACGACTCACCGCATTGCTGGCCCAACCGGTTTTCATCCGCCATGATTGCACCTTCCTCCATCCGTCGGTTTCACGTGCCCATCGCCACTCAGAAGATTTTTAACCGCCTCCTTCAAGTCCGCCATCCGCACCGGCTTGTTGAAATACGCCGACGCCCCCCATTTGTACGCCAGGGACTCGGTCTCCTTGTCTCCGAATGCCGTCATCAGAATCACCGGCGTTTTCGGGACGACCTCCTTGATCCTGGCCACGACATCCAGCCCGCCGTGCGGCATCCGGAGATCGGTGATAATCAAGTCCGGCAACACATCACGCAAGCACTCCAGCACCTCGATGCCGTCGGAGACCTGGACCACGCGGTACCCTTCATCCTTGAGCTCATCACTCACCAGGCTCCGCATGGCGGGATCGTCATCGGCGACCAGAATGCTCACGTCTTTCCTCCCTCGTTTCTGACCGTCACCGTCACTCGGCACATTCATCTCCTTCTGCGATGGACTGACCCACTGCCTGTCATGATGAGCAAAAGAGAGACCACGCGAGGAAATTTCCGCGACCCATAAAAAATTCGCTGAATCAACGAGTTCGGGGTGTGGACTACAAAGGGAGACAGGCGCGCTGACGAGATACTCTACAGAGCGCATTGGCCGCTGGGGAGAGATGCGACAGCGCGAAACTACGGATGCGAGGACGCGATCGGGAGGAGGATACGGAAGGTGGTTCCCTGCTCAAGCGTGCTCTCCACCGTAATCTGCCCGCCATGCTCCTGCACGATGCCATGGACCACGGTCAGACCCAGGCCGGTGCCCTTTCCGACCTCCTTGGTGGTGAAGAACGGATTGAAGATTTTGTCGAGATCCTCGGCAGCGATGCCGTGTCCGCTGTCGGACACCGAAAGCTCGATCATGTCGGCCGAATGGTTGTTGGTCGGGCTTTTCGCGGGAGCCACGGCAGTCCGGATGCGCAAGGTCCCGCCGTCTCCGATGGCATGCAGCGCGTTGATCGCCAGATTGAGCACCACCTGGCTGATCTGGGAGGGATCAGCATCGGCAGAGGGCAATGCGGGAGACAGCTCCGTCACGACTTCGATGCGGTGACGCTTGCACCGCTCCTGCAGCATCTCCAGCGTCTCCTCCACAACCTTGTTGAGGTTCATCGGACGCCGCTCGATGGGGCGGCGGCGGGCGAACGTTAGGAGCTGATTCATGATCCTGGTGATGCGCTCGACCTGATCGATGATGGTCTGCAGGCCCTTGGCCGTGTCGGGGTCCTTCGTCTTCCGCTGGAGAAACTCGGCCCGCCCGAGAATGACGTTCATCGGCGTCCCGATCTCGTGGGCCATGCCGGAGGCCAGCGTGCCCAATTCGGCCAGCCGCTCGGTCTGGCGGAGTTGCTCCTCCATCTGCTTTCGCAGACTGATGTCGCGAAGGATGACGGTGTAGAGTTTCTGGCCTCCCGCTTCGACCTGCGAGATCGCCGCCTCGGCCGGAAATTCCTCCCCGTCGGCGCGCAACCCGCTGACGGCCCCCAGCGCTCCCATCCGACGGTTGGTCGCTTTCGCGTGGCCGAACGTCTCGACATGACCATAGTGGGCGTGGTGGTACCGTTCAGGGATGAACCGGTCGATCGGCTGCCCCAGCGCGTCCTCGGCCCTGCATCGGAACATCAGCTCGGCTGCGGGGTTGAACAGGACGATGCGCTGGCCGGCGTCAACCGTGATGATGGCATCCATGGCCGACTGCAGGATGCCGGCAAGTTGCTCTCGGCTGGTCTTGGGGTCCACGTCAGGACTGTGTCCGCTGCTTTTCGATCTCGTCCAGCCTCCGGTACAGGGTCTTGCGGTCAATCCCGAGGACCTGCGCCGCCTGGTACTTGTTGCCGGCGGTCTTCTCCATGACTCTCAAGATATACGCGCGCTCCACCTCAGCGAGCGTACGGGTCTTCTCGGCGGCCTCCTCGATCATGTGCCGGTCGCCCGAGTCGCCGCGCACCGCCTGCGGGAGGTCCTCCGACTCGATCTTCTCCCCGCGTGTCAGGGTGACGCCCCGCTCGATCACGTTCTCCAGTTCCCGCACGTTCCCGGGCCAGGCATAATCCATCAAGAGCGCCAGTGCCCCCTCGGTCAGCCCGGCCACGGGCTTCTTCATCGGCTCGGCGTATTTCTTGACAAAGTGCATTGCCAGCAGAGGAATATCCTCCGTCCGCTCCCGCAGCGCCGGCATGTGGACCTCGATGACGTTCATCCGGTAGTAAAGGTCTTCTCGAAACCGCTTGGCCTTGACCTCGCCGGCCAGGTCGAGGTTCGTCGCGGCAATCACACGGGCGTCCACCGGAATGGAGCGCGTGCCGCCGACCCGCCGAATCTCCTTCTCCTGCAGAACGCGCAGCAGCTTGGCCTGGAGGCTGATCGGCAGCTCGCTGATCTCATCAAGAAAGAGCGTGCCGCCCTGCGCCTCTTCGAACAGGCCCTTGCGGTCCGCCTTGGCGTCGGTGAAGGAGCCCTTCATGTGGCCGAACATCTCGGACTCCAGCAGGTTCTCCGGGATGGCGGCGCAGTTGACAGGGATAAAGGGCCCCTTGGCGCGCGGGCTGTTGTAGTGGACGGCCCGGGCCACCAGCTCCTTGCCGGTGCCGCTCTCGCCGGTGATGAGCACGCTGCTGGGACTCGGCGTGATGCGCCGGATCAGCTCAAAAATGGCCTGTATGGGCTTGCTCTTGCCCAGGATCTGATTGAAGCTGTATTCCTTCTCGACTTCCCGGCGGAGCCTGACCAGCTCCCGGCGCAGCGACACCTCCCTCACGGCTTTTCGGGTGATCACCGTCAAGTGTTCTGACTTGACGGGCTTGGTGACATAATCATAGGCGCCGTCTTTCATCGCCTCGATCGCAGATTCGATGGAGCCGAAACCCGTCATGATGATGACGTTGGTATCCAGGTGGCGCTGCTTGATGTGCTTCAAGAGCGCCATCCCCGGCATGCCCTTCATGTTGAGATCGGTGATGACCACCGCAAAGTCCCGCTCCCCCATCCTGGCGAGCGCCTTCTCGCCCGAGGTGGCCGTCTCCGTGTCATACCCTTCATCATTCAGGATATCGGACAGCACCGAGCACATCTCCGGCTCATCATCGACGATCAGAATCTGGTTGGCGGTGATGTCCATCTTATTCCTTGCCCCGCACAATTGTACTCCTAGGCCCACACATTAAGAAGGCTCGTCACCGGACGACCAGGATCGAGCAGGGACAGTGCCGCACCAGCTTGGTCGATACGCTGCCGAGGAAGAAACGCCCCACCGCGCTCACGCCCTTGGCGCCGACGACGACCAGGTCCGCCCGCCGGCCCTTCGCGGCCGCGACGATCTCGTCCGCCGGGTCGCCCGGCCTGTACGCCTCTTGCACACGATACCCGGCGGCGGCCAGCTTGTCCGCATGCCGGTGGGCCAGGCTGATCCCCTTGACCGCGACTTCCGAATAGGCGAACGGCGGCAGAACATGCAGAACCGTCACCTCGATCCCGCCCTTCTTCGCCGGCTTCACGTCGCGCAACAGGAACTGGAGCGCACGGTCGGAGGCCTTCGAGCCGTCCACCGCCAGCAGAATCCGCCTGACCGGCCGCGGCGGCTGCTTGACCACCAGGACCGAGCAGGGCGCGTGCAGCGTCACCTGCGCGGAGACGCTCCCGAGAAAAAACCGGTCGAAGTTGCCCAGCCCCCGATTGCCGAGCGCCACCAAACCACCGCGCCCCCCGGCATGCGCAAGGATCGCTGGCGCCACGTGCCCTTTCTCCACCGTCACCGTCCCGCGAAGCTTGAGCGCCTTGAGCAGCCCGGTGGTTTCGGCCACGACTTTTTTCGCCCGGTTCTCCAATCGCTTTTTCTCGGCCTGCAGGTACATCTCGTAGCCGATCATCGCCGGCTGCGATACAAACGGCGCCCGCAGCGCGGCCAGGTCCACGACGTGCAGGGCCGTGACCGCCGGCCTCTTGGCGAACGGCACCCGGCTGATCCATTGTACCGCCCACCGCCCATACTTCGATCCATCCACCGTCACGACGACTTTCATCGGCTCGCTCCTTTCACCACATGGATTTTGATGCGCGGCACGAGCCGCAATGTATCTTTCAGACTGCACAATTGATTGCCCGGCGCCAGCGTGGCCGCGGTCCCCGCCGCCGCCGCAAAGCGCGCGCACTCCTCCAGCGACTTCCCGCCCGCATGCCCGAAGACAAACCCGGCGACTGCGGAATCGCCCGCGCCGACAGTGCTCTTGACCTTCACGAGAGGCGGGACAATGCGGATGCTCGCGCCGTCGCCCACCACAAGAAGTCCCCGGCGGCCGCACGAGACCAGAACAATCTCCACGCCCGAGCGATTCAGCATCGCGGCGGCCGCCACGATCTCCGCGTCGGTCCGGAGCGGCTTCCGGACGGCCCGGCGCAGCTCGTTGAGGTTCGGCTTGATCGCGAAGGGCTTCGCTTTCAGGCCCTCGCGCAGGCACGGGCCGTCGGCATCGAGGACCGCCCTGGCGCCGAGCTTCTGGACCAGGGTGATGATCTGATAGTAGGCGTCGGCGGGGACGCCGCGCGGCAGGCTTCCGGACACCACGACGTAGGCCTCGCGCAAATCCAGCAGTCGCAAATGAGTCAGAAAGGCCCGCCATTCCACGGGCGTGACGACGGGGCCCGGTGCGTTCAGCATCGTCTGGGTCCGCGGCTTCCCGGTGCAGACGACGATGTCCCGCCGGGTCTCCCGGGTGATGGGCGTGAAGTAGCAGGTCACGCCCTCGGCCTTGAGCAAATCCACCATGGTCCGGCCGTTGTGCCCCCCGATGAACCCCAGCGCCATGCTGTCTCCGCCGAGGTGGCGCAGCGCGCGGGAGACGTCGATCCCCTTCCCCCCCGCGTAGAGACATTCGCTTTTCACCCGGTTGGCGTCGTCCACGACAAGGCCGTCCACCCCGATGAAATGATCCAGCGCGGGATTCAAGGTGACGGTGTAGATCATCGGCTCTTCCCCACAGCCGGGCGCTTCAGACTCTCCAGACGCACAGTGGACACCTTGTATTCCGGGCACCGCGACGCCTCGTCGGCGCTTGACGACAGGAGCGTGTTGAGGTTGTTCTCCGGAAAGTGGAAGCTGGCGAACAACTGGCCGGGGGCCACCCGCTCGCTGACCTCGACCGGCATCACAATCTCGCTCCGATCGCTGATGACCCTGACCGACTGCCCGCTGCGGACGGCGAGCTTCCGGGCGTCGTCCGGATGGATCTCCAGCGCGTCGTGGTCCACGAGTTCCATGATGTGCGTCCGGCGCGTCTGGGCGCCGGAGCAGTAATGCTCTAGGATGCGGCCGGTCACGAGCACGAACGGATAGTCCTCGGTCGGCTCTTCACCGGGCGGCAGGTAGTCCACCCCGACGAACTGGGCTCTGCCCTTCGGAAAGGTCTGCTGGTGCATAATCGGCGTGCCAGGGTGTCCCGCCTCCGGAACCGGCCACTGCAGGCCGGGCTCACGGTCCAGCCGCTCATAGGAGATCCCGCGCATCGCCGGCGTGAGTCGGGCGATTTCGTCCATGATCTGGGAGGGATGGTCGTACCGCATTGGATAACCCATCCGCTTCGAGACTTCACAGATCACCTGCCAGTCCGGCAGGATGCCGGCCGGCGGGTCCATCACCTTACGCACCCGCTGCACGCGCCGCTCCATATTCGTGTAGGTCCCGTCCTTCTCGACAAACGCCGCACCGGGCAGGATCAGCGTCGCGTACTTGGCCGTCTCGCTCATAAAAAGATCCTGGACGACCAGGAACTGGAGTTTCTCGAGCGCGGCCCGGACCTTTTTGAGGTTGGGATCGGTCTGCGCCACGTCGTAGCCGATGATCCAGAGCCCCTTGAGCGTGCCCTCCAGCGCGGCGTCCCACATGTCGGGGATCTTGAGCCCGCGCTTCTGCGGCAGCGGCCGGCCGGTGACCGACTCGTGCAACGCGCGCAAGGCCGGATCGTCGAAAGGCTGGTAGCCGGAGAACGCGGTGGGCAGCGAACCGACATCGCAGGCGCCCTGGACATTGTTCTGGCCCCGGAGCGGGTTGATCCCGGTCCCGGGCCGCCCGATGTTCCCGGTCGCGAGCGCCAGGTTGCAGAGCGCGATCACGCCGTGGCTGCCGAACTTGTGCTCCGTCACGCCCAGGCCGTGAATGCACATCGAGGCGCCGCTTCCGGCATACAGGCGGGCGGCCTTGCGGATGTCGTCGGCCGGGACGCCGGTGATCTGTTCGGTCTTCTCCGGCGTGCAGGGCAGGACGGTCAGAACCCAGTCGTCATACTGCTCGGTGCGCGCCTCGATGAACGCCCGGTCCATCAGCTTTTCGGCGACGATCACGTGGCCCAGGCCGTTCAGCAGCGCCACGTTGGTGCCTGGGCGGAGCCGCAGATGGAGCGTCGCGTAGTTCGCCAGCTCGATCCGGCGTGGGTCGATCACGATCAGCGGCGTGCCCTTTCGCACTACCCGCTTGATCCGCGCGCCCGCGACCGGGTGCGCCTCCGTCGGGTTGGCGCCCACAACCATGATCAGCTTCGCCTGCTCGATCGAATCCAGGGAATTGGTTGCCGCGGACGCCCCCACGGTCTCCATCATGCCGGTCACAGTGGCGCTGTGGCAGACCCTCGCGCAGTTGTCGATATTGTTGGTGCCGAACACGCAGCGCACGAACTTGGAGAGGAGATAGTTCTCCTCGTTCGTCCCCCGGCTGGACGAAATCGCCGCCAGCGCCTCGGGCCCGGCTGCGTCACGTATCCGGCTGAAGTGATCGGCCATCACGGTGAACGCCTCGTCCCAGGAGATTTCGACCAGCTTCCCCCCACGCCTGAGCAGCGGCCTGGTCAGGCGATCCGGCGCGTCGAGATAATCCCAGCCGAACCGGCCCTTCAGGCAGGCATGGCCGCGGTTGACCGGGCTCGCGTCCACCGGGAGCATCTGCACGATCCGTCCGGCCTGGACGCCGGCGTCGAACTGGCAACCGACGCCGCAATAGGTGCACGTCGTCCTCACCGCCGATCCCGGACGCCCGAACTCGGCCACCGCCTTTTCGTACAATGCGTCGGTCGGACATTCCTTCACGCAGGCGCCGCACGACACACAGTTCGATGCGGCGAAGCCCGCGTCGTTCCCGGCGATCACGCGCGTGCCGAATCCCCGTCCGGCCATGGAGAGCGCCACGGTTCCCTGCACCTCGTCGCAGACCCGCACGCACCGGGCGCAGGCGATACACTTCGCGGGATCGAAGGCGAAGTATGGGTTTGACGCGTCCACCGCGCCCACGCGCTTCTTGGGCTCCCGATAGCGGACCTCGTGGAGGCCGAACTGCCGGGCGAGCCGCAGCAACGGTTCGGACGCGGCGAGCTCGCGGTCAGGCTGCTCCGACAGGTAGAGCTCGATGAGATTCCGCCGGTGCCGGTTCAGGATCTCGGAATCGCTCCGGACCGCCATGCCGTCGCGAGCGGGCGTGGTGCAGGCCGCGGCCAGGCCGTTCTGCCCCTCGACGTGGCACAGGCAGAGGCGGCACCCGCCATACGGCTTGAGGTGCGGCGACGCACAGAGCGTCGGGATCATGATGCCGGCCTTGCGCGCCGCAA
>JAVHQA010000002.1:0-4830 GCA_036170875.1 Nitrospirales bacterium | reverse complement strand
TCACCGGAACTCCTTCCGGAAATGCTCGATCGCGGTCAGGACCGGATAGGGCGCTCGCTGGCCCAGCGCGCAGAGGCTCGTCTGCCTCATCGTCTCGCCGAGATCGGCCAGCAGATCCAGGTCGCCCGGCCGCCCGCGCCCCTGCACGAACCCGTCCAGAATCTCGCGCGCCCGCACCGACCCCACGCGGCAGGGCGTGCAGGCCCCGCACGACTCGTCGGCGGTGAAGGCCATGAAGTGGCGCGCCAGTTCGACCATGTCGGTCTCCTGATCGAAGACGACAATGCCCCCATGACCCAGGATCGCGCCGGCACGCGCGAACTCGTCGTAGCAAATCCTGATTTTGAGGCCCGCCTTGGTGAACAGGCTTCCCAGCGGGCCGCCCACCTGCACGGCTTTGAACCGCGCGCCCGTCGCCATGCCGCCGCCGAACTCCTCGATCGCCGCTTCCACCGTCAGCCCGAAGGGAACCTCCGCCAGGCCCGGTTGTTTGACCCGCCCGCCGATCTGCAGCGCAATAGTCCCCTTGGAATGCTCCGTGCCCAGCGAGGCATGCCAGGCCCCGCCGCGCGCGAGGATCGCCGGGACGGTGGCGAACGTGAGCACGTTGCTGATGAGGGTCGGCTTGCCGTAGAGGCCGCTCATGGCGGGATAGGGCGGCTTCGGCTGCACGACACCGCGCTTGCCTTCCAGGGATTGCAGCAGCGCCGTTTCCTCGCCGCAGACGTAGGAGCCGGCGCCGACGAACACCTCCAGCGTGAATCCGCCGCCCCCCCGGGCGTTGCCACCCAACGCGCCTTCGCCCAGGTAGCCGGCCCCGGTCAGAATCGTGATCGCCTCCCGCAGCGCGCGCGCCGCCGCCGGATATTCGTACCGGCAATAGATATATCCTTTAGTAGCGCCGACGGCGTACGCGGCAATCAGCATCCCTTCGATGAGGCGGAAGGGCTCGCCCTCCATGACCATCCGGTCGCAGTAGGTTCCGGCATCGCCCTCGTCCGCGTTGGCCACCACATATTTCTGATCGGCGTGGGTCTCATACGCGGTCTGCCACTTGCGCCCGACGGGGAACGCCGCGCCCCCCCGTCCGCGCAGCTTCGAAATGGACATCTCCTCGATGATCTTCTCCGGAGCCAGGCGCAGGGCGGCATCCAGCCCGGCAAAGCCGCCATGGGCTCGATAGTCCTCCAGCGAAAGTGGCCGCGTCACCCCCGCGTTGGCGAAGATTACGCGCGTCTGCCCGGCCAGAAAGGGAATTTGATTGATGGGCGTCCCGCCTTCTCTTCGCAGGATGCGGGGGAGGTCGTGTTCGGCGGCGTTGGGCCAGCCGGTCCGGCCGCGCGGCCCGTCCGTTTCGACCAGCGGCTCCAGGTAAAACGCTCCGCGGCTGGAGGTGCGGACGATCTCAAGGCCCGGTTCTTTCGCCCAGTCCACGGCCAGCCGGTCGGCGCCGACCGCGCGCGCCGTAGTGTCCTGCGGAATGTACAGACGGTGTCTCATCGGCAGTCCTTCAACAGAGCCCACGCCGCCTCCGGCGTCACACGTCCGTGCACGTCCTCGCCGATCATGACGGTCGGCGACGCGGCGCAGTTGCCCACGCAGTACACCTTTTCAAGCGTGAACCGGCCGTCCCTCGTCGTCCCGCCGAGACCGACGCCGAGTTTCTTTTCGAGCTCCTTCAGCACCCGCCCGCAATGGTTCGCCACGCAGGATTCTCCCTGGCAGACCCGGACCACGTGCCGGCCCGGCGCTTCCGTCCGCAGATCGGGATAGCCGGAAAGCACCCCCGCCACTTCGGCGTCGGTCACACCCAGCGCCCCGGCGATTTCAGGAACCGACGCCGCAGGGACATGGCCCAGCTCGGACTGAATCGCAAGCAGGGTCTTCAGGATGTTCGGCTGGTTCTCGTCTATGTGTTTCAGGACGTCCGTGATGCGACTCATGGCAATGACTCCGGTCTATATTAAGGTAGAGACAGCAACGATAGTGCCATGGGACCGAGAGAAACGTCATTTTCAAATCAATCACGAATTGAAACACTTAGCACAATCAGAGACAGAGGAAGGCTCAAGGATAACAATAGTCTGGGGAAAAAAGCGACAGCGGCTCAGAATCGGCCTGGGGCGGAATAGGTCCCGGCGTCCTTCCGCGCCGCCTTCCAAGTCTCCATCGCGATCAGCATCAGAGGCCCGGCGGCGAAGACCAACAGCCAGTGCTCCGGGTTGAATGAGGCCAGCTTGAAGACCTCGCGGGTCCACGGATTGAGCACGAGCCCCACCTGCAAGACTGTGGAAACTCCCACCGTCCACAGAAGCGGCTTGTTGGTCAGGAGTCCGATCTCGAACAGCGACCGGCGGTCACTTCTGCAGTTAAAGGCGTGCGCGAGTTGCGCGCCCACCAGCACCATGAACGTCACGGTCCTGGCCCGTTCGAGGTCTTGGTCCATGCTATACAGGCAATATACGAACGACAGCATCGTGATCAACGTCATGAGCAGGCCCTGCCCGAACATCACAAAAATACGCTCCCGCTCCAGGATTCTGGCCTCGGGACGGCGCGGGGGGCGCTGCATAAGGCTCGGGTCCCTGGGATCGACCGCCAATGCCAGCGCCGGGAGACCGTCCGTCACGAGGTTGATCCAGAGGATCTGCACCGGCAGAAGCGGCAGCGGAAGACCCAACAGGGTTGCCAGCAGCATCACCAGGATCTCACTGATGTTGCAGGACAGCAGGTAATGGACGGCCTTGACGATGTTGTCGTAGATGGCCCGGCCCTCTTCAACCGCCGCCGCGATGGACGCGAAGTTGTCGTCCGTCACCACCACGTCCGAGGCTTCTTTGGTCACATCGGTGCCGGTGATGCCCATCGCCACGCCGATATCCGCCGCCTTGACGGCCGGCGCATCATTGACCCCGTCGCCCGTCATGGCCACGACTGCGCCTTTCGATTTCCAGGCTCGCACCACACGCAATTTGTGCGCGGCCGAGACGCGAGCGTAGACCGCAATCTGGTCAACTTGCTCGGCAAGCGCCGCGTCTGTCAGCCGATCGAGCTCGGCGCCCGATATCGCTTGCGTCTCCCCTTCCCAAATGCCCAACTCCCGAGCGATGGCCACCGCCGTGTCCTTATGGTCTCCAGTGATCATCACGGTCCGTATCCCGGCGCCGCGGCAGGCTTCCACGGCGACTTTCACTTCAGGCCTGATCGGATCTTTCATGGCCAGCAAGCCCACGAAGATCAGATCCCGCTCCAGATCAGCCGCGTCGTAAGCCTCGGGGTCGCGGTCCAGCGGCCGGGTGGCCATGCCCAGTACGCGGAGCGCCTGCGAGGCGAAGTTCTGGTTCGCGGCCAGGATCTCCCGCCGAACCTCATCCGTCAGCGCGTTGACACGTCCGTCGCGATCGATCCAGGCCCGGCAGTCGCGCAACAGCACATCCGGCGCGCCTTTGACGAAGGCGACCGGGCCTGACGCCGTGCGGCGGACGATGGTCATCTTCTTACGCTCCGAGTCGAACGGCGCCTCGCCCAGGAAAGAGGCGGCCTGTTCAAGTTCTTGTTTCGAGAGTCCGGCTTTGGCCGCCGCGACTACTAAGGCTCCTTCGGTCGGATCGCCCAGGATCGTCCAGTGATCCTCCTCTTGCCGGAGTTCGGCCCCGTTACAGAGCACGGAGGCGCGCAACAACGCGTTCAGTCCGGGGCGCGCATCGGGTTTCACCGGTTCCCCGAAGGAGAGAATATCCCCAACCGGAGCATAACCTTCACCGGACACGGTAAAGATTTCGCCCCCTTGGTAGAGCGCCGTCACGGTCATCTCGTTCTTCGTCAAGGTGCCTGTTTTGTCGGAACAGATCACGGTGGTGGAACCCAGCGTCTCGACGGCGGGCAGGCGTCGGATCAGCGCGTGACGCTTGACCATGCGAGTCACGCCGAGTGCAAGCGTGATCGTGACCACGGCCGGCAGGCCTTCGGGGATCGCAGCGACCGCCAAACTGACTGCCGTCAGGAACATCGTGACGGCCGGGACGCCGCGTAACTCGCCGAGCAGAAACACCACCGCGACGATGCCCAAGCAGAGCCACAGCAGCGTGTGGCCCAGTTGTTCCAGCCGACGTTGAAGCGGCGTCTCCTCTCGCTCGGCCTCCGCCGCTTCCTGGATCATCACGGCAATCTTCCCGATCTCCGTGTGAATCCCTGTGCCTACCACGAGAGCCCGCGCTTTTCCGGAGACGGCCACTGTTCCCATGTAAAGCATGTTGTGGCGATCTCCCAGCGGAACTTCCGCCTGGAGAATTGGATCAATGGACTTGGCGACCGGCGTGGACTCGCCGGTCAGCGAGGCTTCTTGTGTCCGGAGAACGGTGGCATACACGAGGCGGGCGTCAGTGGGAATCCTGTCGCCGGCCTCGACCTGGATAAGATCGCCCGGCACCAGGTCTCTGGCCGGGAGCGAAACGAGCGAGCCATCGCGAAAGACCCGAGCCGTCACCACCACCATCTGCTTCAGCGCCTCAAGCGAGCGCTCAGCCCGGAACTCCTGCACAAACCCGAGAATCGCATTGAGGATCACGATCGCGACGATCGCCGCCGCATCCACCCACTCCTGCAACAGCCCCGAGACGATCGCCGCGCCGATCAGCACCCAGACGATCAGACTGGAGAACTGCGAGAGAAAGAGCTTGAAAACAGAGACGGGGGGGGCCGCTGGCAGTTCGTTCGGACCATATTGCGCGAGCCTGGCGGCCGCCTCGGCTGAGGTCAGCCCGCGTTCCGTATCGGAATGGAGCGCGCGGCTGAGCTCGTCCACTTCCAATGCATGCCACGCCTTCAAAA
>JAVHQA010000001.1:0-1342 GCA_036170875.1 Nitrospirales bacterium | reverse complement strand
TCGGCATAAGCGGTCTTGAATTCCGCCACGAGAGGCTCGCGAACAAAATGGCGGCCAGGGTGGCCGACGCCGCCCCGAACCAGAACGGCGCGGCGGGGCCGATGTGGTCCCACAGAAACCCGGCGATCAAGCTGGCCGGCAGGATGGCGATCCCCACCACCATGTGGTAGAGGCCAAAGCCCGTGGCCTTTCGCGCACTGGGCACCAGCGTCGCGAGATAGGCGCGCTGCACCCCTTCGGCGAACCCCATGTAGACGCCGTACAGAACAAACAAGCCGGCGATGGGCCAGGGCGTGTCCGCCAGCGCAAACCCGGCGTACACCACGGCGAACAGGACGAAGCTTCCCGTAATGACCGGTCGCATGCCTATCCGATCCGCCAGCATCCCGCCCGGGATCGAGCACAGCGCATACGTCGCGTTAAAGGCCAGATAAACGCCCGAGATCCAGGCCGGGCTGATCCCGGCATGCTCGGCCTTAAGAATCAGGAACACATTGCTGGAATTGCCCAAAGAGAAGAGACCGACGACCACGATGAATCCGACAAAACGCGCATCGAATCCCTGGAGCGACCAGGAAAACTTCGTCGTCATCAACGGGGCTGATCCGTCGGCTGTGATGAACAACACGATCAAGGCGACGGCCAGCACGCCCGGGATGATGGACAACCAGAACACCAACCGATAGTCGGCCACCCAGACAGCGAGAATGAGCAGCGCCACCGCAGGCCCCACGACGGCCCCTGCCGTGTCCAACGCCCGATGGAACCCGAAGGCCAGGCCCAACCGCTCGGGCGGCGTGGAGGCGGCGATGATGGCATCGCGCGGCGCGGTCCTGATGCCTTTGCCGACCCGATCCGTAAACCGCGCGGTCAACACCATGCCCCACCCGGTCGCCATCGCCAGGAGCGGGCGAGAGGCGGTGGCAATGCCGTAGCCCAGCCCCATCAGGAGCTTGTGTTTGCCGAAGCGATCGGCCAGCGCGCCCGAGAACAGCTTCAGCACACTTGCCGAAGCTTCGGCGATCCCTTCAATCAATCCGATGACGGATTTGCTGACGCCCAACGAGGACGACAGAAACAGCGGCACCAGCGGGTAGACCATCTCGGAACTGACGTCCATGAAGAAGCTAACCCATCCGGTCACCCAGACATTGCGGGGAATCATTGCCGCGCCAAGCTTCAAACCGGGCACCTCATCAGGTTATGCCTTTCTTCATTTTCAGTAAGACTCCCCGCCTACTCGGAGAACCGGATCGAAGATTATCACGACGATACGCCCTTTCCCATCGCTCTGTGCATGGGATGGACGACGAACAACCCGCTTCACGTCGCCGCGACGTTT